>JAFGFF010000191.1 GCA_016931075.1 Pirellulales bacterium
GACGTGGGTCACCGTCCGGACGCTGCTCTCGCGGGGGGCCCCGGCCGACTCGAAGCTGCTGAAGTCATGCGTGCCCAGCAGGACCCCGGTTGCTTCGCGCATCGCCCCCTCGTCCAACCGGCTCCGGCAATGCCAACAATAACGCCGCGCGAATACGTCCGGCGCCGGCCCGTCGTGGATCACGTAGCGGTATCGTTTCGTCACCGCGTCGCGGATCGGATGAAACCCTTCGGCCACGGGCACGATGTCCAGCACGGCCACGTCCTCGGGCAGTTCGGCATTGAGCGCTCGGACTAAAGTCGCTTCGTCCAACGCACTCTCAGTCCTCAGCCGCACAACCTGCCCCAACGCATGCACGCCCGCATCGGTCCGCCCGCTGGCCAACGTCCGGCTCGCCTGCCCGGTGACCTTCTCGATCGCCCGCTCCAACACCTCCTGCACCGTCACCCGATCCGGCTGCACCTGCCACCCGGCATAGTTCGTCCCGTCGTAGGCCAGCGTGATCTTCAACGTACGCATGGAGGCGGTCACTCGGTTACAGGGCCGACACAACTCGGCCAACACCCAAACTCCCCAACTCCCAAAAGGCCCAACCCACGCCGCTTGCGAGTTGGGCCCTTCATGGTTTCAAGCAAAAAATGAGCGGATGGGGAGGGATTCGAACCCCCGGACGGCTTACACCGTCAGCAGTTTTCAAGACTGCCGCCTTAGTCCACTCGGCCACCCATCCGTGGTCAGGGCGGGGGCTGGTGGGGGCGAGGGGCCGGGGCCGAGGGGTGGGGCCGCCGACCGGTCGCTCCAACGAGGGCATCCCCGGCTGACTTGGTGATTATATCTTATTTCGGCCATCGCGTGGATGGGGGTGAAAGACAGGCGGCTTCGGGGCTGAAGAGGCCGCTTGAGTGAGGGCGATTGGATAGGGTGTTAACGCGGAGTCTCGTGAGCGACTTGCTCGGGGGCTTTCTTGAGGGCTGCCTTTACTGAAGGCACGAACACCTTAATCTCCTCTTGGAGCCGTTCCAGCTTCGCCCGAATCATGTCGGCCGCGTGGGGGAAGGTGTGGTCGCCGCCGTAGTAGAAGTCCAGGCGCATGTCGCGCTGGACCAACGGCAATGCGGCCTGGGCGTTTTCCTGTTCATCCTTCAGGACGGCGAGCCACTCGTCGCATAGTTTCTCTCCTCTTATTCTTTCTTCGTCCGAGAGTGCCTCCTTTTCGCGCAAAACAAGAAGCCGGTCGCGGAGTCGGCAGGAAGTATAGAAATTGGCCACGGTCCGCGTGGTGTGATAGAACCAACGAATCGAAGAACTCTCCGCCTCGAAGGTCAGTGCGTGTTGCTTGGGCACAAGAGGTTGGGTGGCGTCGAGTTCCGCGACGGCCTGACGCAATTCGTCGGTCATCTTCTTGTAATAAGCTTCGAAGACTCGCACGTTTCCCCTAGGGCTTGTGATAAAGGTGGGCGTATCCTTCAGGCCATCGGCTTCGGTCATTTCGGCGTGGAAGAGATACTTGCCGTAGAAAACACGGGGGAGTTCTACCGAAGGATCGGCACACATGGGATGGGCGGGGCCAAGGTAGGTGGGGCCCTTGTAGTAGGGAGGCAGTTCGGGCGACCACTCGATGGCGTTCGACACATGCGTCCACGCCTTGTGCAAGTGAGGCGCGGCGTCGCGGCCCGCGATCCGTGTGGCCAGGGATGTCAGAATAGACTCCTTGTCAGAATGAGGTGTCCACCAGAAGAGTTTGTTGACGTCACAGGTGCTCGTGCCGTAGCAAGGACGGCAGGCCGGGAAGACCCAGGCGCCGTCGGCTCCACACGAAGCCAGGGCCTCGGCCCGATCGGCCCAGCGATCCATGCAAGGGACATGAGGAAGCCGGGCCGCTTCGAAGCTCAGCTCGGGCTCGCTCTTCAGGTAGACCGGGATTCGACGGGCGTGGCAGGCGGCGATTTGGGCCTTCGCGCGGGCACTGGGTCCGATCAGGTCGATGCTGTAGTCCCAAAGAAGTTTCGCGACGCCCTGAGGCTTATGGACCACCGTGTCTTTCTCGATCTCCGTGAAGATCCCCGTGCCAGGCCCGAGAAGTCGGATGAACTCCTCCTGGGTGTCGTCCTTCGACCAGAGCTTGGCGGAGTAGGGCCAGGCAAGGACCTCGGCATCCGGTTTGACCGAACGGGCCGCGTCGGCCAGCAGGTTGCACAGATTGGCCACCACCTGTTCCGCTCCCAAGGCTTCGCACCGCTTGCAGTTTGTGTGCCCTCGCTTCACGCCGTAGGGCCTCATGTAGCAGTGATAGAAGCCCTCGCCACCGATGATCACGACGATGCCGTCCAGTTCCGGGGCTTCCTTGAACAGACCAATAATGCTATCTCTCAGGTACTTCTTGACCAACGGGTGTTCCGTGCAAAGGACGTATTCTCCGTCGGCCTTCCACGTCAGGGCGCCGCGCATGTCGGGATGGGCTTGGAAAACGGAGGCGTCCTTCGAGAATTTTCTCGTCGTGTTGAGCAAGGCGTAGGTTCGCAGCCCATACAACTGGGCCGCCTTGACGTCCGCGACCGTCTTCATCACGGCGCGGGGTACTTGCCTTTCCTTGAGTTCGGGGATGACGGAAGACGTGGACAGGGCATGCAAGTCTCCACCTTGCACCAAGACGGCGTTGTAGCCCAGGAAGACAAGGTCTTTGTTGGATCCAAACATGGGCACGGGTCCGAGGCGAACGCGTAGCCGAGGGCGACACACCTGCTTGCCTTCACGCAGAATAGGCCCCAGCCGCAGACCCATCTGATCGACGAGCCGGACCACCCCGTCGCGGAGCCCGCCGGAATCGTGACCGGCAACGCGGACCACCCGATCCTGGACGGACAAAGAAAAGCTCTCGGGACTCTCAGGGGCTCCGCCACCTTTTTCCGTGAGGATGATTCGCCATCCTTCTTGTGACTCCGGCGTTTCTCGCGTTACGGTTGTCTCCACGTGCATTCTATCGGAGAGAAACTCGCGCAGATGCTCGGCCATCCGTTTCGCGAGAGGCGACGTGTCGCGAGGCAGGACGACGGCGCACGACTTACCCAACATCAACTCCCCTTTCGCGGGCCGTGCGTTGGGATCTCTTACATACCGCGAGAAGTAGTCCGATCCGAACACGGAAAAAGGACAGGCCTTGTAAGCCTCCCGCGTTTCTCTTCCCAGCCGAACACTCAATTCGGCCAGGCTTTCTGCCGCGCGACCGGTATGGCCCAAAGGGCCGATCACGACCAGGACCACGGTCGCGGCAATACACAATACCGCCCTGAAGCCAATTGGCATGGACATGACGATGCTCCAAGTTGCTCTGGGAGAAGGGTGCGTCGAAGGTTCAGCTTATTGAGACGTCGGCGTGCGGGGAGAAGGCGGTCAGCTCGCCCTCGGCAGGAAATCAGCAAAGTCCCCCTATTCGTCTCCAGCTTGCCGACCATTTTAGTCCTGCGACGTACGGCACGCCATCCCTGCTAGTCTGGTCAAATAAACGGGTGGGTCGAGCCGTCGCTTCTTTCGACTAGCCGTCCTAGCTTTCTGCCTGTTTTAAGCTGGTTTGCCTTGCCATTTTCTCTTGCTTGGTCAGGTCGTTGGACCGTCCGCGTACAACCGTTTCACCCCGCACGGCCCTTCGGATCGGGCGCGATCGGTGCGATGCGTGTGGGCCGAAGCGCGGGGGCTAGACGGTGCAATGCGAAGGGGTCGGGTGGCGTTGGTCGGGTCGTAGCGATTGCCCGGTGTGAAAATCGCTCGGCCTTTTTGACCGGGTGCAAAACGTGTTCTATATTCCCCTGTGGCCAGGAGGGCCAAACCCTCTTTTCTGGCTGCGCCTGCCCCATTTCCCCACCCCACCAGGCTCGGTTTCCAATGCGATGCGTGCGATCGGGCGACCGGCGCGTGAGTAACATCAGCTTGTGACCGGCTTGCTCCTTCCGACGGACAACACCATGCAACGACGGATCTTCCTTACCATTCTTTTTGCGTTCCTTCTGGTTGTGGCCGGCCCTTGGTCGACCGTGCCGGCAAGTGCCCAATCGGCGCCGGCCATTCTCCCGCCCGCCCCCGCGCGGAGTATCGGCTCCACTGGCACGGACGACGTCAGCGAACTGGTCCGGCAAGGTCGGCAGATGGAGTTGGAGAACCGCTGGGGCGAAGCGTTGGCCCATTATGAAGAGGCCCTGCGCGAGTTCCCGGACAACCTGAGCTTGCAGCGGCGATTCGAGTTCAGCCGGATGCACCATGACGTGCGGCGACGCTACAGCGATGCGAGCTTCTCCGACACGATCAACCAACTGAGCTACGACAAGGCCTTGGAAGTCTACGGCGAGGTGCTCACAAAGATCCAATCGCATTACGTCGAGGCGCCACACTGGAAAGAGATGGTCGAACGGGGTGTGAACAACCTCGAAGTGGCCCTGACCGAAACGCCGTTCCGCCAGCGTCATCTCTCGGCGGAGCATGAGGGCGACATCCAGGCGTTTCGTGTCCTGTTGCGGCGAGACTTGGGCGGCCGGGTCATTCAGAATGTTGAAGACGCCAAGAGCGCCGTCGTCCGGGCGGCCGAGTTGGCCCAGCAAAAATTGGGCCTGCCGCCGGTCGCCGTCATTCTCGAATTCACCTGCGGCGCGGCCAATTCGTTGGACACCTACTCCGCCTACCTCACGCCCGACCAGCTCAACGAGATCTACTCCCAGATCGAGGGCAATTTCGTCGGCCTGGGGATCGAACTGCGAATGGAACAGGGACAGTTGGCGATCGTTCGCGTGATTCCGAACAGTCCCGCCGAGCGGGCTGGAATCCGCGAACACGATCGAATCCTGGCCGTCAACGGAAAGCCGATCGGCAACGTTTCGACCGACGAAGCGGCCAACTCGCTGCAAGGCAAGTCGGGCACCGTTGTCGAACTGACATTGCTCTCGCCAGGACAACGAGCGCGGACCATCCGTGCCCGGCGCGAGCGGGTTGACGTGCCGAGCGTCGACAGCGTCCGGATTCTCGACGCCGAAGACGGCATCGGTTACCTTCGATTGAGTTGCTTTCAGAAAACCACGTGCCGCGATCTGGACACGGCGCTTTGGCAATTGCATCGTGCCGGGATGAGGAAAGGATTGGTGATGGACCTGCGCGGGAATCCGGGCGGGTTGCTGGTCAGCGCGGTGGAAGTGGCCGACCGGTTCGTCCAAGAAGGGATTATCGTTTCCACCCGGGGGCGCGACATCCAAGAGGCGTTCACCTACTCGGCCCATCCGGCCGGCACCTGGCGGGTACCGCTCGTGGTTCTGATCGACAAGGACAGTGCCAGCGCGGCCGAGATCTTCGCCGGAGCCATCCGTGACCACCGGCGGGGAACGATCGTCGGCCAGCGGAGCTACGGCAAGGGCTCGGTGCAAGGGATCTTCCCGTTGCAATGCTGCTCGGCCGGAATGCGGCTAACCACGGCAAAGTTCTACTCGCCCAAGGGACTCGGCTACTCTCAGGTCGGCGTCAAACCCGACGTGCAAGTACATCAAACGGCCCGCCCGATCGACGGCAGCGTGCCGCCAGCCGGGACCGATGATAACGCGTTGGATGCCGCCTTGCAGGTCGCTCGGCAGACAGCCCGTGGGCTGGCCAACGCACAGCGGTAGGTCACGTCGTCACACGCCATTTTTCTTCGAACTGTCGCATGAAGCACGCAGGAGGACAGCCCTCACCCGGTAGGAAGGCGAGGGCTGCCAGGGCATTCTGGGACGCTTTCGCTCCGTTCGGCCCGCTGCTATGATGGGAGACTTGTCGCCCGAGGAGGGCCGGTCCGTTTCCCTAATCCAATTCCGTCCGAGGTCGATCATGTCGCAGGCTGAAACGCCCGCTGTCCCGCCACCTCGTTTGCGCGAGAATCCCTGGCTGGTGTTCTTGCTGCCATTCGTGGTCTACATGCTGGTGCAGTCGCTGGAGCCGACGGCGGCGGACAAGCCGGGCGGAGCGATGATCGGCCTGGCCATCGCCTATCAGTATTATCCGATTGTCTACACGGCCAAGATCGTGCTGACGCTGGTGGCGGTCGTCTTCGTCTTGCCGGGCTATCGGCAATTTCCGTGGCGGATCAGCCCGCTGTCAATCGTCGTGGGCGTGGTCGGCGTGGCGCTCTGGGTGGGGCTTTCCAAGCTGGGATTAGAGCAGCGCCTGCTGGAGCCGCTTGGCCTGGGCAAGTTCATCGACCTGGGCGCTCGGGCTGGATACAATCCGCTCGATCAACTGGCCGACTCACCGGCCTGGGCGTGGGGATTTCTGGCCGTCCGCGTGTTGGGCATGGCCGTGGTGGTCGCCCTGATCGAGGAGTTCTTCCTGCGCGGATTCGTGATGCGGTTCGTGATGGAGAAGGACTGGTGGAAGGTGCCCTTCGGGACCGTCACCCCGGCGGCCGTCGTTGCCGGCACGGTGGTTCCCATGCTATGCCATCCGGCCGAACTGCTCGCGGCGGCCGTCTGGTTCTCGATGGTCACCTGGCTGATGGTCCGCACCCGCAACATCTGGGACTGCGTCGCGGCCCACGCCGTGACCAACTTCCTGCTGGCCCTCTACGTCATCCTGGCTGACGAATGGCAGTTCATGTAGGGCAATGTGGAGAAGACGCTCAGGGCACCCGCTAGAACATTTACAAGGCGGGACCCCATAAGCAAACATGCACACGACAAGCGTGGGCATGATACCCAAGACGCAGAATTTGCCCAAGACGCGTTTTAAGGACCGCCGCAACTGGGGCACCACCAATTGTCGTCGCAGCAGTTGGGATTGTCCGGCGGACAGCCGCTGGCGTCACAGTCGGGATTGCCCCCGCAGACGTTCATCGACTCGATGCACTCGGACAGATCGACCAGTTCGCAAAGCAGCGCGTTGCGCACGGCCGCCAGGCCGCCGATGATGCCGATCACCAAGAGGGAGATCAAAAGGATCCACTCGAACGTCACGAGGCCGCGCCGGCGCCGACGCTTGGTTGCGGTTTGCCAAAGGCGAGTCATTTCTACTCTCCAGAAGGCGAATTTGAGGTAAGACGAGGGAAAACCCGTGTCCTGCCGCTGGCAGACCAGGGTCCGCCTCAAGGGAGTGCAGAATCCGCGCCGGATCGGCCCCTTGTTGGCCCAAGTGCGAGACACCAGGGCGTAAAAGGTGTGCCGACAACGATTTCGAGACACCTGGAGATCGCAGCGATTGGTTGAAAAGCGGCCTCACTCCGAGGCCGTGTTGCTTCCAGGCAACCTTATGCCCTGGCAAACGTGGTGAAAAAACAACGCCACGACTGGATATCATCCCTTGGGCAGGTTGCCCTCAAAGCCCATCCGCTCGAACGTCTTCGGTTTGACCACTTCGGTGATCTTCACGGCCACCAGGTTCTCGTATGGGATCAGGATGGACCGCGCTCCCATCGAGTCGGGCATCGACCGCGAGAGCAACAGGAAAGCCTCGCTCGTCAAAAAGCCGGCGAAAGGAATCTGCTCGTCGAACGACGTGATGGCGATTCCCCGGTGAGGCAAGTCCTCGGGCCACTGGCAGAAAAGATCCTTCCAACAATGCAACGTCATGTCCATTTCAACCGTCCTTTGTCGAATAGCCGCGGGCAGACCGGGAGCGTCCTGTGGAAAGGAGACGGAGGTACCCGATTCAGGCAGACCGTTTGCGCCGTCGGGCGGCCAACGCCATAAGACCCAGGGCACCGGCTGCCAGGGCCATTATCCCAGGCTCCGGGGCTGATGTCACCTGCTGATCGACGAAATTCATCAGCAGCCGGGCGTTGTTCCAGTTCTGACGAGACTGTGCAAAAGGGGCCTCGAGTGGGAAGACAAACTCGTTGGTGAACAAGGTATCCCCCACAATCAGGACGTTCCCTGCCCCGGGGCCGATGTCACTTCCTTGGATCTCCATGGCCAGATTCCGCCAGGTGCAGCAGCCGTCCTGCCGCTGGGCGATTACATGGCTCCAGGCTTCAAGCGGATCGGAATGTGGGGTTACGGCCAGGTGGTAGGTTGCGCCAAGTCGGGCCGTTTCCAGGTCCAAGGCGACCGGATCGCCGGCCGACGTGCCGGAAGAAGTGAAAGCAAAAGGGCCGTTCAAAACGTTGCTGACCCAACCCGCCTCCTCGAAGAGCCGTCCGGCCGAGTTACTTTGGGAGCCGCTGAAAATGGATGCTCCAAATCGCCCGGCCTCGCCCGAGCCTCCGTCCAGGGCGGCCAGGACGCGGTTGCCCATCGTGTCGCCCCGCCAGTTGTCCAGCGTGTCGGCCACGATGACCAGGCAGCCCCCGTCCCGGACGAATTGGGCGATCCGATCGGCCTCCGCCATGGCTGCCGCCTCGTCGGACAGCTCGTTCACCTCGCTCATGATGAGCAGATCAACCTGGTGAGCCGCGAAGTCAAACGTCCGGGCGTCGTCCACCTCGGTAGAAAGGAGCTGGACGGTGGCGCTGTCGAATGCCCCCGGCACGGTAAGCCAATTCTCCCGAACACTAGAGTACCAATCCGCCCCAACAAAGGCCCCGCGGGACGCAGTGGTCGTCGTGCCCATGAACCGACGATTGCTCCGCGTATCGTCGAATGCCGCGATGGTGAACATCTCAGCCGACGCTGCTAGCGTCAGGACCAGCACTAAAATGGGGGATAAGAACAGCCTGAAGGCCTGTTTTTTTGAGTGAAATGGCATGTCGATATTCCGCATAGACCCCATATTGCCCAAACTATCATTTCAGGCTAGTTCGGGTCAATTGGTATGTCAACGACGCGCCATGGCTGACCGAGCGGACGTCACGGTCGTTTTGGATCTTGTTTGGTTGGTGGAAGGCCAAGGTTTACCTGATCCAGATGCGAAAATGGCTTGATTTGGAAAAGGCTGAAGTACTAGTCAAACTTTGCCGATTATTCCGGTGTTGCGGGCTAGGCGGAGAGTGGCGAGGAGATTGCGCCTTCCGTGGGTTGCCCA
>JAFGFF010000192.1 GCA_016931075.1 Pirellulales bacterium
CGCGAGATCGGCCTGGCCGCCGGCGAGCCGCCGACCACGCGTGGTTATCCGCCATCGGTTTTTGCCCTGTTGCCGCGGCTGGTCGAGCGAGCCGGTCGAAGTCCCAAGGGAAGCATCACGGCCTTTTACACCGTGTTGGTCGAGGGCGACGATCCGAACGAACCGATCAGCGACGCGGTGCGTGGCTTGTTGGACGGGCATGTCTGGCTCTCGCGCAAGCTGGCTTCGAAGTCCCACTACCCGGCCGTCGACGTGCTGGAAAGCCTCAGCCGGCTCATGCCCGAAGTGACCACTGCCGAACACCGCGACGCGGCCGTGATCCTACGTCAACTCCTGGCGGCCTATCGGGAGCACGAGGACCTGATTTCGATCGGCGCCTATCGTCGCGGGAGCAACCCGGCGGTCGACGTGGCCATCGAGTTGCAGGAGCCGATTCGCCAGTACCTGACCCAACGCGTCGAGGAGCCGTGCAGCTTGGAGGACGCCCGGACTGGACTGTTGGCCTTGAAACAACAGGCCGCCCAGGTGCTCGGCCAGATGCGAGGGCCTTCCGCCAGCCAGGGACAAAACCCGTCGGCGGCCCAAGCCGGACCGCCACGACCCGCGCCGGCCGCGAGCCGAACCTAAACCAACGACCAAGGTAAGAAACCAAGACCGTAAGTCACTAAAACCATGGGCAAGTTCCGATTCCGATTGGCGACGCTGCTGCGGCTGCTGGAAAACGCACGCCAGGAGCGCCGCGCCGAACTGGCCCAGGCATACGAAGCGGACGACGTCCTGCGCGGTCAACTCAATGATGTCCACGAGAACCAACGACAGCTTCTGGACGCCTGCCGGAAGGCGGCCGGGCCAGGCGAGGTCGATGTCGACCGCCTGATCGCCGGCCAACGATACGATCTGCTCCTGAAAGCCCAAGAACAGTACTTGAACCAACAGCGCGAGAATGTCGCCGGCGAGATCGAACGTCGACGGGCCGCTCTGGTCGAAGCCAACCGTGAAGTCCGGGTGCTCGAAAAACTCGAGGAGCGACTCCTCGAACGTCACCGCGAAAAGGAAAACAAACAAGAAATCAAGATCCTTGACGAAATGGGCAACCAGCGTGCCAGACGGGAGAGAATCCTATGATCGGACGACTCCTGAAAACTCTGGGCACCGGCCTGATTATCCTGTGCATCGGAACCATCATTTCCGAAGTCGTCATGTTCATGATCATCCGGGCAAAATGGCAACTGAACGACAAAAAATGGGAACAAATGCTCGCCATCGCACAAGGATACGACCTGATTGCCCTGCGAGACGAGGCCGAGCAGCGAAAAACGGCCATCGCGACCGAGGAACCGTCCTTCGTCGAGATTATCGAAGCCCGGGCGATGAAAAATCGCAATCTCGAACTCCGCGAACAAGAACTGGTGCAGGCCCAGGAAAACTTTCGTCACCAGCAACAAGTCCAGACCGACCAGCGACGGCAGTTCGACCGCGACCGCACGACGTTTGAGGAAAAGCTGGCCAAAATCGAAAACGAAACGAAGAGCACCGGATTTCAGGACAATATCGTGATTTTGCAGAACTTGCCGCCCGACCAGGCCAAGTTGCAACTCCTTCAGATGTACGACAACGACGAGATCGACGCCGTCGTGCAACTGATGGCCGGCATGAGTCCTTCGAAACGCAAGAAAATCAACGCCGAGTTTCAAACGCCCGAGGAAAACGAGAAGCTCGGAGAGATCCTCCGCCGGATTCGCCAGGGCTACCCCACGGCGACCTTGGCCTCCGAAACCAAAAACCTACTCCAACAGCCGCCGGCCGCTCAACCCTGACGACCGGCCACGGCGCGATGCGAGTCCCTTAGCGACTCAGGAACCAGAACCATGTCACGTCTGAACACGGAAAACATCGTGGGCGTCGGCCCGGTCGTGAAAACCCGTTCCGCACCCAGCGCGTTCGATCTGTTCTCGACCGATACCGAATCGTTCGGCCAGCACCTGCAACGGGCCGTCGACAGCAACAAAGCCGCAACGCCGACGACTCCAACGCCGTCCAGCCAGGTCCCGACGACGCCGGCCCGAGACGACACGCCCTCTGCCTCGATGGAACGAACCCGAGAAGAAGACGACCGGGACGAACGCGAAGACTGCGACCCGGTCGACCGGGCAGAAGACGCCTCGCGGGACGTCGGCCCGAACGATCGGACCGAGACGGCTCGCGACACGACCGATGCCGAACAGGATGATTCCGCCGAAACGACCGCCGAGGCGGCCGATGACGGCACGACAGGCGCTGAAGGGTCCAAAGACGCTCAGGCCGAGAAGAACGAGGACACCGAACAGTCGTCCGAAGAAGCCGACAATGCCGACGACGCGGCTGAGGTCGTCGTGGCGAACCTGCCGGCCGAGGAGGTCGTCGAGGAAGGCCAGTCCGAGGACGCCAAGGCTGAGCAAGACGCCGACGCCGTCAAGCCGACGGACGCGAACGAGCAAGACCCGTCGGGCAAAAAGTCGACCGGCAAACATGCCACTGCGATGACAGGGCAGACTGACGAGGGTACGGCCACGACCGAACAGACCGATGCGTCGGACGAGCAAACGGTCGTTGTTGACAAACAGAGTGCAAAGGGCTGGTCAAAGAAATCGGGCGAGGCAAAAGCGGACTCTTCCAACGAGGCGACCACGGATGACGTCGTTACGGGCCACGCGCATGACGAAGAGCAACCGAAGAACGAAGCGGCCCCGACCGGCGAGCAGACGACCGATCCCAAGACCGTCGTCGAATCCACGCCGACGGACGCCGGACCGTCACAACACGAGGACCGACACAACCACCGCGAACAGGGCAAGGGCCGCCAAGAGAAACAGGATTCGATCCCGACGCAAAAAGCGGACACCGTCACCACCCAGACGCCGGCAACTCAAGAAAAGGTGGAAACGCCCGTCCAGGTCGTGGCTTCCGTCTCGACCGAGCCGTCGGCAACCGATTCCGGAGCGAAACCGGGCGGCAATCCGACCGGCAACGTCCAGTCGCCCGGCCAGGGGCATGCCGCCGGCCAGTCGGGCCGCGCCGCGCCGGCCAACGCGACGCCCGAGGGCGAGTCGGTCGACACGACCGATCGGGTCCGGTTCGTCCAGCGGATCACTCGGGCGATGAACTCAGCGGCGCAGCAAGACGGGACGATGCGCATGCGGCTCCATCCGGCCGAGTTGGGCTCGATGCGGCTGGAAATCACGATGAGAAATGGAGCGATGATCGCCCGAATCGAAACCGACACGCAGGAAGCCCGCAACCTGCTCTTGGACAACCTACCGGCTCTGCGCGAGCGGCTCTCGCAGCAGAACATCAAGGTCCAGCAGTTCGACGTCGACTACCAGAGCGGCGGCGACGGGCGCCATTCGCCCGAAGGGCCCGACGACCGGAGCGGCTGGTCGGGCGGCTCGCGCGGCGGCTCCCAACGCAATGCTCCGGAACAATCCCAGCGCGAGGCCGTCGCCGCGACGCCCTCGTCCCAACGCGTGGCCGCGCCCGGCCAAGGAAGTCAACTCGACGTACTCGTTTAGGCAGTCTCATCGCATCCCGCGCAATCGCGCTCGCACGAACCATCCCATAAACACGTCATTCGAAAAGGTGAAGTCATGACGGTTACCCCTGCCACGGTCACGATGACGGGCACGCAAGGGGCCCAGGCTACGGAACGCGACGCGATCAACGACGTCGATCTGGACGCCTTTCTCAGCCTGATGATTGCCGAGTTGCAGAACCAGGATCCGATGAATCCGATGGACAACACCCAGATGCTCCAGCAGATCAGCCAGATCCGCGAAATCGGCTCGAACGACCGGCTCTCCGAGACGCTCGACGCGGTGTTGCTGGGCCAGAGCATGTCGACGGCGGCCAATCTGATCGGCCAGACCGTCGTCGGCCTGTCCAACGCGAACCAGAACGTCAGCGGCCGAGTCGAACGGATCTCCATCGAGGACGGCGTCCCCAGCGTCCACATCGTCCAGACGATCGAGGAGCACTACGACCCCGACACGGGCGATCTCGTCCCGGCTTCGACCAGCCAGCACACGCTCACGCTGAAGAACATCTCCCAGGTCCTGCCCGACGACGCCGACGCGGCACTGCTAGCCCAAAAGCTCTCGGCCGCCAGCACTCTGGTCGGCCAGAGCATCATCGGCGTGACCGACGCGGGCCAGATCGTCACCGGCCCGGTTACCCAAGCGTCCATCGAAGACGGCACGGTCAAGCTCAGCGTGGGCAACTACACGGTCGACCTGGCCCAAGTGACCCACGTCCTCCAGGAAGAGGACGCCAGCGAACAGCAACAGGACACCAGCCAAAACGACACGACGGATCAGAGTACGACATAGTCAAACCTAAGGAGAGACAAAGGGTGCCACTGCTGGCTTGTCCAGCAGTGCCTTGAAGCGACACCGAATAGCACTGCTGGGCAAGCCAGCAGTGGCACCCGGAGATATAACGGATCAGAGTTTAGAAACCAATCAAACCAAAGCCCGTCATTTCTGAACGAAGACGGCAAACGAACCAAATCGCGAAACCAAATCCACATCCTCACTAAGGAGGGGGAATAGTCATGGGTCTTGCATCCGCACTCAGTACGGCACTGACCGGTCTGACCGCCGCCGAGACGACGATCGACGTGGTGGGCAACAACCTGGCCAACTCGAACACGGTGGGGTTCAAGGCCTCCGAGGCCACGTTCGCCACCCAGTTCCTCCAGACCTTGAGCCTGGGCTCGAAACCGACCGCCAACAACGGCGGCACGAACCCCCGGCAGACGGGCTTGGGCACCATGGTCGCCGACATCACGCCCGACTTCGGACAGGGCACCATCGAAATCAGCGCCAACCCAACCGACATGGCCATCCAGGGCGACGGCTTCTTCATCGTCCAAGGCGGCGGCGGCGAACAGCTCTACACCCGCAACGGCATCTTCAAACTCAACGCCGACAACGAGCTGACAACCATCACCGGCAACCGCGTGCTCGGCTACGGCATCGACAGCCAGTTCAACATCGAACGAACCCAACTTGTGCCCATTGAAATCAACCTCGGCGGATCGGAGGTGGCCGAGGCGACGCAGAACGTTTATCTAGAAGGGACTCTCACGCCCCAGGGAGAGGTTGCCAACACGGCCGAGATCATTAAATCCACCATCCTGGGCGACGCGTCCTACAGCCAGCCAGCCGGTACGGCGACCTCCGGTGCGTCTGTTGCGCCCGATGTCGTTGCTGCGGGGACTACGCCGGTTTTGAACGGGGCGGGAGTGGTGGATGCCGGTGATCACTACTACAAGATTGTCTACGGCGACGGTGACGGCAGCTTGCCCACTGTACCGGAAAGCCTGGCATCTGTGGCCCTTCCCGTGATTACCGTTCCTGTCGGTGGCGCTACGGTTGACGTGACTCCCTTACCAGTAAATCTCACGCCGGGCAGTACATGCACTGTGCGGGTCTATCGGACCGTTGCGGGTGCCACAGCAAACGGTCCCTACTACTATGTGGGCGACGAGGTTAACGGCGCTGTCACATTCCAGGATAACATGGACGATGCCACACTGATTACGCAACCGCAATTGAATACTGACACGCTCACGGGCAACTACACCTACTACGTCACGTTTATCGATGCCGCTGGTATCGAGAGTCGTCCGTCCCCCGCTATCGTCCAGAATATAAGCAACGGACGAGTGGAACTCCGCGACTTGCCTGTCAGGGCTCTGGTGGACAATAACTGGGTATCGCGAAAGATCTATCGAAACACGGTAAATAATCCGAACACGTGGTACGATCTGGGTATTACCCTCAGCGACGCAACGACGGCCGGTGTCAACTTCACTGACAACACACAAGATGCGGTGATTGAACTCAATTCGACTCTCGACTTTGATGGACCTAAGATCACACCAAACACCCTCTTGACCAATGTGATCAGCCGTGACGGTTCTACGTATACCAACCTCTTCCAGGCCGGCACTCTTGACTTCACCGGCCAAAAAGGAGGACGCAATCTCGGCGAGCAGGAATTCACGATTGATGCGACAACGATTGTGGGCGATATGGTCACATTCATGACAGAGGCCATGGGTATCATTAGCGGACCTACTATTCCGGTTGACGCTGGCACCGGTTTGGCCCCAGGGGGAATGGTTGACGCGGCGACGGGCCAGATCGTCTTTGTCAGCAACAACGGAGAGGACAACGCTGTTGATATCCCCTTGTCTGGCCTCAAGCTGACACCAACCGGTTCCTCCACCCCGGACACCGTGAACTTATCTTTCAGCACTACACAAGAGGCCATCGGACAGGGTGCCGTGACTGACTTCATCGCCTATGACTCGCTAGGTATGGCCGTGCAGGTGCGATTGACTGCAGTGATGCAGGATCGAACAAATACGGAAACGATCTATCGATGGTTCGCTGATAGCCCCGATAACCAGCCTAATGTCGGAGAATACGATATCAACGTTGGAACGGGCCTGATCTACTTTGACGGGGAAGGCAATTTCGTTAGCGCGACGAATTCAACAGTTGAGATTGAACGTCGCGATGTGCCTTCCGCATCACCTCTGGAATTTGATCTCGATTTCACCCAGCTTTCCGGCCTGGCCGCCGAGGACGCCAGCCTGGCCGTTGCCCGGCAGGACGGCTCCGGGCCCGGTACGTTGACAAGCTTCATCGTCGGCGAAGATGGGACGATCCGGGGCGTGTTCAGTAACGGTATCACGCGAGACCTGGGGCAGATCCGACTCGCTCGGTTCGGCAACCCGTCCGGTTTGGAACAGAAGGGTGAAAACATGTACGCCGCGGGCGTGAACTCCGGCCTGCCGGTCGAGGGCGACCCGGGTTCGCAGGGCATCGGCACGATCATCGCTGGGGCCACGGAGTTGTCCAACACGGACATCGGCAAAAACCTGATCGATTTGATCCTGGCCTCGACCATGTACCGAGGCAATACCCGAGTGATTACCACGTCGCAGCAGTTGTTCGACGAACTCCTGGCCCTGCGACGATAACCAACTGGCATGAATTGTTACAGCGAGTCGTGCTGATTACGAGACAAAAAAACGGGCCGAAGGCCCAGCCGTTCTCCCAGCCCAGGGCAACGCCCTGGGTGCTGGTCAAGCGAGATTTCGATAGTATCGGCCCAACGGGCCAACCGGTTCTCATGAACGGTTGGGCCGTTGGCCCGAGAAAAACATAGGGACAACCCGATTTCCCAGGGCGTTGCCCTGGGCTGGGAGAACGAAGCCCCGTTGGGGCAGACAAGTGACTGGGTGGCACTGGCATTCATTGAATTGCGGGCCGAGCGCGGATGATCAAACTGACTCATCTTGACGGGGAGACGTTCGTGCTCAACGCCGACCTGATCCAGTTTGTCGAATCGCGGCCCGACACGTTTGTCACGCTCGTCGACGGCAAACGCCTGGTCGTGGTCGAGTCGATGGACGAGGTAGTCCGCCGAGCGGTGGTCTATCAGCAGGCCAAGCACCTGCTGCCGCCGCCGGCGTAGGTGAATTGGGTAGCCCCGATAGCTCCGCTATCGGGGTCGCGAAGCGACAAGAGGTATCGTGACGCGGAGTAGACTGCCTTTGGCCCTTGTCAACAGTACAAACCACAGTCCGAAACCTTTTGGGCCTGACGGCCCCCGGATGGCCGAGCTATCGGACCACCCAGGGGTTAGTGGCTTATCAGAGTGGATTTCGCGGGTTGAACAAACCGGCCTGAGTTGAGAACCAAGGACGCAGTGCGATGGACATAGCGACGGTCGTCGGCATGTTGCTAGGATCAGCCCTGCTGATCATGTCGATCTTGATTTCCGAAGGGGCTTCATTCATGGGCTTCTTCAACGCACCGTCGATCCTGGTGGTCGGCGGCGGGGCCATCGCGGCGGTGCTCATTGCGTTTCCGCTCAAGACGTTCCTGAGCGTCTTCGGCGTCTCGAAGAACGTGCTGTTCAATAAGCAGGAGAACTACGCCGACCTGATCGAGCAGATTGTCTCGCTGGCCGAGACGGCTCGGCGCGACGGCCTGTTGGCCCTGGAAGGCCGCTTGGAGGAAATCACCAACCCGTTCATCATCCTGGGCATCCAAATGGCCGTCGACGGAACCCGGCCCGAGGTGATCGAAAATGTCATGCGGACCGAAATGGATGCCGTCGCCACGCGGCACCGGACCGGAAAAGGCATCATGGACCAGTTGGGCCGTTTCGCTCCGGCCTTCGGCATGATCGGAACCCTGATGGGCCTGATCATCATGTTGGGAAACATGAGCCCCGAAACGATCGGTTCTGGCATGGCCGTGGCCTTGTTGACCACGCTCTACGGCGCGGTCGCCTCGAACCTCTTCTGCCTCCCCTTCGCCGAAAAGCTAAGTTTCATTAACCAGCACGAACTGACGGCCATGGAGATCATCGTCCGCGGGATCATGGGCATCCAGTCGGGCGACAACCCACGCATCATCGAGCAGAAACTGAACACCTTCATCCCACCCAAGCTCCGGAACCACCCCGAGCAGGAGGCCGCGTAACGCCCATGGCCATCGAACCTGAAGAAACTCCAGGCGTTCCCGAGTGGTTGGTGACTTTTGGCGACATGATGTCGCTTTTGTTGACTTTTTTCATCATGCTCTTCTCGATGAGCGAGATCCGCCAGGAGCAGAAGTTCCAGGCCATGCTGGAATCGATGCGCAAGGCGTTCGGGCACGACATGTCGATGCTCACCTCCGTGCCCGGGCCGCATACCCCGCAGAATTCGAACTTCGCCAAACTGGCCAGTCTCGGGCGCGCCCGCCGTGCTAACATTATGAAGGGCGGCGCCCCGGTCAAAGCGCCTGTCGGCTCCGAGCCGCGCGTGATGTCGCTACGACCGGACGGCGACCCCACTACGGCGGGATTGGTGTTTTTCCGCGAGGGCTCGGACGAACTGACCGAGGCGGCGAAGAAAACACTCCAGTCCCTGGCGCGACAGATCGAAGGGATGCCGCAGCGGATCGAGATACGAGGGCATACCTCGAATCGACCCTTGGCGCACGGCTCTCCGTTTCGCGACCACTGGGACCTGGCCTATGCACGTGCCCGAAAGGTTGAAGCATTCCTCGTGAAGTTGGGGATTGACCCGGAACGCATTCGACTCGGGGTGGCCGCCGGAAATGAACTGAAGTATGACGGGACCGATCGCCTGCGGCAGGAAGAAAACCCGCGCGTCGAAGTCCTCATGACAAACGAAACCATCGAATCCCAGCACGCACCGAAGCCCGATTCCAGTTGAGACCGTTGTGATGCCCGAAGAACAAGTACCTCCCGTCAATGCACAGGACGAACTCCTCGAGGACGGCGCAGCCTCGGGCGGATCTCCCCTGATGGCTAAACTGAAGCTCGTCGGTCTGGTCCTGGCTGTGGTGCTGGTCGAATGTGTCTTCGCGTCCTTCTGGCTGCCCGACGTTTCCGATCTCCAGGCCAAGGCGGCCGCCGGGATCGACGAATCGCAAGATGCGATGGCCAGTGAAATTATGCAAGACAAGGGCTTTCCACAAGTTGAAATCGACTTGGGGGAATACAGCGTCAACGCCTACCAGCCCATCTCGAGCACGACGATCCGAATCGATTGCCACCTCTATGCGATGATCAATGAGGAAAACAGCGAAGAATTCATTACCTTGAAGAACGAAAACGACGCACGATTCCGGGAGCAGATCAACACGATTCTTCGTGCGGCCAATATTTCTGAGCTCACCGACCCCGGGTTGGGCTTGATTAAGAGACGGATTTTAGAGAAAACTAACCGCACTTTGGGAAAGCCACTCGTGCGGGGGGTGATCTTCAGCGACTTCTCGTTTATGGAGCAATAGCCCCGCAGCGAGAACCTGGAGCACACCGGAGGTGCGAGGTAGCGCTTTCGTCACGACGACCACGCCGCGATTCAGGAATGGATTCCGATGGGCGACGACGATCTAGTCAATCAGGACGACATCGAAAAGCTGTTGGCCGAGTCGGGTGGGAAGCCCGCCAAGGACAACGCCGATCCGCCGAAGGCGGAAGACGAGCCTCCGTCGGACGCGGGCGATGAAACACCGTCCGATGCGGCGGCCGAATCCTCGGAGGGCACGGAGCAGGAGGCCGGGGGCGGCGAACTCGATCAGGCTGAGATCGAGGCGATGCTTTCGGGCGGCGACAAGCCGGCCGCTCCACCCAAGGCGGAAGACGACGACAAACTCCTGGCGCAGGACGATATCGAGAAGCTGCTTTCGCAGGCGGGCAAGACGAGTCCCCCACCGCCGAAGCAGGCTGCGGCCCGAGCGTCCGAGGCGGCCGCGGCCACGACGGCTGCCGTAGCAGCCGCGGAGGAGCGTGTGGCCGAGAAAGACGTGGAATACCTGCTGCAACAGGCCGAAGAGGCCTTGAAGTCGATCGACGGCCCGCCCGACGGGGAGCTTCCCCACGGCGTGGCTTCGTTCCGCTTCCAGCAGTTCTCCGGCGCGCCCGCGTCGACCGAGTCTGCGTCACTCGATCTGATTCGGGACGTCGATCTGGACGTCCAGATCGAGTTGGGCCGCACCCACATGTATCTGGAAGACGTCCTGAAGCTTCGCAAGGGCTCGGTGGTGCCGCTGGACAAACTGGCCGGCGATCCGGTCGACATCTACGTCAACGGCCGCCTGATCGCCCGGGGCGAGGTCCTTGTGCTCAATGACAACTTCTGCGTCCGCGTCGCCGAACTCATCGCCGGAACAGGGGCCCACTGAGATGGAGGGCCACGCTCTGAGCGTGGCCGAGAGAACGTGTTTTGAAAAGGGTGCCACTGCTGGCTTGTCCAGCAGTGTGAACCGCATTTTCCCGAAATATCACTGCTGGACAAGCCAGCAGTGGCACCCTTGGAACAAACCTGGCCAATTTCAAAACACGTTTATTTTTTCAAACTGGCACTGCTGAGAAGAAATATCCCGTATCGTTATCGGTCGCATGAGGCGGCCGACTTGAGCCCAACGCGGCAGGAAGGGCAAGGATGCCTTCGATTGCCAAGATTCTGGGCCTGATCCTCCTAGGGATCGGGCCGCTCGGTGCGGCCGGCCAGACATATCCGGCCTCGGGCACAACACAGGGTTGGCCCGACAGCCCGCCGCTTGTCCGGCCGAACTGGTCGCAGGCCAACACCAATCAACAATTGGGTCAGCGCGGCTACCCTTCGCCTCCGGCTACCGTGCCGGCCAGGCCCGAGCCCTCGCCCGTCGTTCAGGCGGCGTACTCGGCTCCTCAGCCCATTCCCCCGGCGTATGCTCCGGCCACGGGAGCTATCGGCCAGGGCATGACTCCCCCGGCGTCGCAAGCACCACAAGACCGTTTGTCGCCGAGCCCTTCGGCTCCGACCGGCTCGCCCGAATCGAGTCAGGCGGGCAAACCGATCCCCCTGGCCCCGCCCAAGGACCGCAAGCCTGTGCCGCTGCCTGGGCCAAGCGCCAAGGGCAGCAAGATCGTGGGCAACGCGGGCCTGGGTGCGCTGGCCACCACGGGCGGAGCACTGGGCGTGGTCTTGGGCTTGTTTCTGCTCATGGCCTGGCTGATGCGCCGGGCCGCGCCGCGTGGAACGGGGGCCTTGCCGAACGAGGCGTTCGAGATCCTGGGCCGGGCGCCTTTGGCCAACCGGCAACAGGTCCATCTGCTTCGATGCGGACGGAAGTTGCTCCTTGTCAGCGTGACTCAGGTCGGTGCCGAGACGCTCACCGAAATCACCGACCCGGTCGAGGTCGATCGCCTGGCGGGACTCTGCCAGCAAACCAAGCCGGGCAGCTCGACGTCGACGTTCCGGCAGGTTTTCCAGCAGTTGGGCCAGGGCAACGATCTGGACGACTTGCCCGAGGAGGACAACGCCTATCTGCCCGACAGGCGTGGCGGCCGTTCGCGCGCGAACTGGGAGGGCATGGATGTCTGAAACGAAACGGAAGACGAAAGAGCGGCGCCCGGCCAAGGAAGCCTTGGCCCGATGGCGCGCCAGCGGTCCTCGCCGGGCCTTGGGCTGGGTGGCGCTGGGCCTGGTGTTTCTGACGCTGATCGGCTCGGCTACCGCTCAGGACGGGCCGTCGGTGCCCAACGCGCCGATGTCGCTCGAGCTGCCCAAGGGCCTGGCCGGCGGGCCGGAGCAGTGGACCAGCTCCGAGGGGCTCAGCTCGGCGATCCAGGTGATGCTGCTCTTGACCGTGTTAAGCCTGGCCCCGGCCATTTTGCTGATGACGACCTGCTTTATCCGGATCGTCATCGTGCTGGGGCTCGTGCGCCAGGCGATCGGCACGCAGCAGTTGCCCCCGACCCAAGTCATCACGTCGTTGGCCCTGTTCATCTCGCTGCTGGTCATGGCCCCGGTGTGGAAGAAGGTCTACGACGACGCGATCTTGCCTTACACAGAGAAAAAGATCACCCTCAATGAGGCTTGGACGGCCGGCGTGGGACCGATCCGGCAGTTCATGGTGATGCAGATCGAGCGAACCGGCAACAGCGACGACGTTCACCTTTTCCTGGCCTACACCCAGCGCGAGTCGGACAAACCGCCGGCCAGCTATGACGAAGTCCCCCTGACAGTCCTCCTGCCGGCCTTCATGCTCAGCGAGCTGAAAACGGCCTTTTTAATCGGGTTTCAGATCTACTTGCCGTTCTTGATACTCGATATGGTCATCGCCAGCGTGATGGTGTCGATGGGTATGCTCATGCTGCCGCCCGTTCTGATTTCGCTGCCATTCAAGCTCCTGTTATTCGTCCTACTGGACGGCTGGCACCTGATCGTCGGCATGCTGCTAGACAGTTTCACGGCGTTCTTGTGACGGGGGAAACAAAGTCAATCATTCAAGAGTCTCATATTTAACGGGTGCCATGGGCGGCTTGTCGGCCCTTGTGAGTGAGAAAAGGTTGGCACTGGCGTCTCGCCAGTGTTGGTGGAACAGACACTGGCGAGACGCCAGTGCCACCCAACGCCGTCCACGTTTGGAGGGTGTTGGGAGCGGCTAAGGCGTTGGGGTTGGAGAAGTTGAGGCCTCCTGC
>JAFGFF010000193.1 GCA_016931075.1 Pirellulales bacterium
GTCGAGGAGCAGATCGGCTTGATGGGTGAGGTGTGCGATGGCGGCCGGATCGCCCGAGTAGCGGTAGTACTGATTCAGGCCTCCTAAGATGTAGGCCGATCGCTGGCCCAGGTCGCCGTTATGCCAATCTTTGAGTTTGAAGGTGGACGTGATTTTGCCCTGGGGCGAAATGTTCCAATGTCCGCTGAATACGTAACAGGGCCCAGGCGTCACGGCCGTGGGACGGTCGGCCCAGGGATAGCGTTTCAATGTCTCGGCCGCGACGCGGACGCGAAAGTCACATTGCCCGTTGAGCCCTTGATGCCACGGCGCGATCACGCCATACGGATCTTCCACGGCCTGGTGTGCGAAATACTGGACGCTCTGTTTGGGAGCGGCGACATTCGGGGGCTCGGCGGCCGACAACCGACAAAAGGCCGACAAGAAAAGGACTAAAATCGCGACTCGCAAGACTCGAAACATACCGTGCTCCTCGGAGTTTCCATGGCCACGATGCCCGAAGGAAGGACCACCGGCGACGTCGCGGGGCGTCTCGGGCAGGGAAGGACTATGGCGGACAGTCTACTCGCGGGACATGCCCCGCTCAAGCATTGGGGGGGAAATGACGAAAATCGGCCTGTTTGGGCCACATTATGACGAAGACAGAAGAGTATCGCGACGTGAATGACACGAACAGGCGTGTCATGTGTCCGAGCAACATGACACGCGCCATTAGGGCAATTTTTGACCCGACCCGGGATCAGAAGGAATCCGGGATGGTTTCTCCGCCGTTGATGCTTCCCAGGGCCCACCAGATGAAGATGTCGACGTCGTCATTGATGAAGGTTGTCGATCCATCGGCCATGGCGAGATTAACGCCGCCGGGGTGCCGGCTCGAGGCGGTGGTGGCCGTGCCGTTGTTGTTCACGGACGATTGGGTGGCCGGGCCACAGACGCAGCTTTGCAAGTTGGGTGGCATAACGTGATTGTATCGCGTGCAGACCATGCTCCCGTAGACCCAGGTTCGCCCTGAAAGAGAATGGTTTTCTCCAGAAGTCGAGACGTTCTGGCACGCGGTATAGACTTCGTCTCGCTCTCGGAGCGAGCTGCTGATGGAAAACCAGTCGCCGGGGATGTCCACGTTGGTGCGATCACCGTCGCCGCGCACCGCTTCCGAAAGGAGGGCCGTGTGGCTGGTCCCGTCGGTGATCTCTCTGATTTTTGTCATGTGGTCGGACCGGAAAATGCCGTTGCAATACTCCCCCGCCGCCTTTCCGTTCCACCTGCCCGGCAAGTTACCCGCCGTTCCCTTGTAGTTGATTCGACCCCAGGTCGGCGTCTCGCCTGCGGGCCCCAGACGTTCGTAGTCGGAGGGGCAGACAAAAAGCTCGATGTGCATGGGACACACGGCGTTGAGCTCCGAGGAGGTAGTGATGGTAGGCTCGATCCGGTCCGCGATTTGCGTTGCTTCCGAATAGTCCAACATTCGAGCGAACTCACTCCAGCGGTTCCAGTCCGAGTCGTCTTTCAATCGCTGCCGGCCGGGGGGGAAATTGCCGTTTGTCGACTCATAGTTCAACGCGGCCAGTGCTATGTTGTGGAGCTTATTGGCGCACTTGATGCGTCGCGCCGCCTCGCGCGCGGCCTGGACCGCCGGCAAGAGCAGCGCAATCAAGATGCCGATGATGGCAATGACAACCAATAGCTCGACGAGTGTGAACCCCTGTTCTCTGTGACGTCGCATGAGTTCCTCCCGACAGGAACAAGATGTACGAGATGTAAATGAGAATCACCAGATTTCTCAGGACCTGGCAACAGTCCGTTGGTTCATTGTAGCAAACCAACCCGAAAAGATTGATTCGTTCTGCCTATTACTGAGGGGAGGGCGGTCCGATCAACAATCGAACCCGCCCTCCCGACGATGAACATGAACATATATGTTGTAAATATGAACACAAATGCTATGCGCCAAGCGCCCGTTTCCGCTGGCGCGATCGCCACAGGGCTGCGCCGGCGATCAGGCCCAAGAGCAGGGCCAGGCTGCCCGGCTCGGGCACGCCGACGCCTTCGACTCCCACACCCCAATTGGCGGCCATGATTGACGCGTCCAAGTCGTCGACGATGTCGTCGCCGTTGAAGTTACCCTGTGCCCAACCCACGCCCGTCTTCAGCCAATTCTCCGCCAAGCGTCGGGCATCGTCGGCATCCACCTTGCCGTCCCCGGTGGCATCGCCTGGCGGGGAGACCATTCCTGCTTCCAGGACAGTGTAGTCCCCGTCGGTGAAGATCGTGTATCCATTCGGGCAAGTGATGTCGCCGGCTGTGATCAGGTCCTCCATGTCGGTCAGGCTGACCTCGGTGCCAAGCAGCCTCAACTGGCCGTCCGCGACCGTGATCAAGTGGTTTGTGAACGAACCAGCGTCGAGGTAATTCTCTGCCTCCAATACGCCGCCGTCGATCGTGATACCAAGCTGGCCCAAGTCGCTACCGCTGGTTGTAAACGCCAGGCCATCCCAATCGTATGGGCAACCGAAACTGATCGGACCGGCGACGTTCATCTGGCCGCCGTTGATTTCCAGATAGGCCTCGGCGTCCGTGTCGAACCAACCCAGGATCAGGCTGTCCCGGTAACCCAGGGGAGTCAGAGGATCTCCCGGCGTCGGATTCAGGCCGATGTTCACTTCGCCGTCGTCCAGGACGAACTTGGTGTAGGTCCCGCCTTGCAGGTCGCGGCTGAGGACCATAAGACAGTCGACATTCAGCGTCCCGCCGTCCATGTTGATGTAGGCCTTGCCGGCGTCGCCGACCACGGCCTCGGAGTTCGTACAGGTCTCGAAATCCAGGTGGCAGTTGATCGTGGTGCCGGCATGGATATTCAGGTGGCCGATGCTCTGGCCTGACTGCGTGACGCGGACTTCGTTCACCGTGGTGATGGTGGCGTTGGTCAAGTTGACCGTGGCCGTTCCGGCCCCCGAGCCGACGTAGAACTGGTCGCCGGCCGTGATGGAGCCGTTGTTGACGTTGACCGTCGACAGTCCGTCCGGAAAGGCCGTGCCGTTCACGGTGTGGAAGTCACGCCCCAGCTCGATGGAGCCGCCTCCAGTGAGGTTGAGCGTGCCCGTGCCGCCTTTAGTGGCGATGTTCAGATCGGTTCCCAAGGTCAAGGTGCTGGCGTCGACATTCAGCGTGGCGGTCGCGTTGGGCAAGGTTCCCACTCGGGCAAACGTTCCAATATTGACGACGCTCCCATTGACGATCTCCATGGTCGCCGTACTGGTGCCCGTGTCGGTGCCCGCTTCGCCGATCATGGTTTCCAGATTGCCGGTCACACCCAGGTTCACGGTGCTGTTGTCGAACTTGACATAACCAACAGCGCCGTCGCCTTGAGCAACTCGGAATTTGTTGGCAACATCCAACGTGCTGTTCGTGACGTACAGTTTTCCATTGCTGCCGGCTCCGTAGCCAACCTGCATGAAGGTCCCGACATCGACATCACTGTCCGTGATGTTAACGGTGGCCTCGCTGTCGGCGCCGGCATTGATCCGGAAATAGGATCCGACCCCCATCGTGCTATCGGTCAAGCTCAGAGTCCCTTCGGCGTTCGCGTAGCCAATGCTCGCATCGTTGACCGTTGTAACGCTGCTTCCATTGGTCATGGTCATGGTTCCGACGCCGCCCACTCCCCGTCCAACGCCCAAGTATTCGCCGACGGAGAGCGTGCTGTGGTCCATGCTCAGCGTCGCGTTGCTGCCATCTCCGTTGCCGACGCGGACGCGGGTTCCGTTGATCGCCGTGCTGTTGATTAAGGTGAAGGTCGCCGTGGTGTTGGCCGCATCGCCGATGTGGAGGCTCTGGTGGTTGTAGTAGGTGCTGTTTTCGACGTACAGGGTCGCGCTGCCGTTCTCGTAGTAGCCCATGCGCCCCCAGGCGGTGGAAACGTTGAACGTAGAGCCGCCAGTGACGTTGACGACGGCGTTGCCGCCGTGACCGAGCCACCACTTGTAGAGGTTCAATGTCGAGCCGTTGAAGATATTGATCGTCGAGGTGACACCTCCGGCGCCCGCGATGTCCTCGGCAAGCCACAGATCCTTGCCAAGCGTCAGCGTGGCCGCGTTGTCCAGCGTGAGAACGCAGTTGTTGCCGCCGAGGACCGTGTAGGAGCTGGCTCCCCAAATCAGGCCTGGGGACGGTTCGATGTCCTCGGTCTTCTCGACGATGGCGCCGTCGATGTTGATCGCCGTGACGTCGTCATTGATGTACGTGTAGTTTGGCCCGCTGGCGGGTGCGTCGTTTATATCGACCGCAGGTATATCGGCATACTGGTCGCTGGGATACGTGTAGGTCGTCGTGCCGGTGACGGTCCAGTTGGCGGGCGTGTTCCAATTCGTGGTCCCGCCGCCGCCGGTCCAATCCCATGTAACGGCGTGGGCAGTCCCGGCCATTACTAGAATCAGAGCAAGCGTGATGCCTCGCTGAATCATGGTGCGTCTCCCTTTCTTGCATGTGTTAGAGTGGATGAGCGTGGTTCAATGCGGAATGTAAGTCTGCCCCATAAGGCAACGCGCTCTTCTCGTGTTTCTCGTAAGCCTAGGGTTCTCTCTGTTGTTTTGCCTCTCTCGTTCCGAATCGCACTTCTTTTATTTCTTCAGACCCTTCCGCCACTTGACGTATTTCACATCTCCGAGGCCAGGGCCTGGTTGCTATTAGAGACACCTCTCGGCAGTGCGAGTGTGGGAGGATGGCTGCCGAGAGGTGTTTACTGGGTTTGTCCGCCTCCCCTCCGTTTTTCGGCGTCGGAGTCCACCAACGGCGTCCACTCCACCAAGGTGAACATCGCCTTGCCAACATGATCTTGCAGACCGAACCGCAGGGGGACGGTTGACCTGGCGTCCACTTTCTGGAATCCCGTGGCGACGCACTGACCATCGACAAACACATCCGCGCCCTGCTGGCCCGGAGCGCAGCGTAGTTCGTAATCCACGAATCGGTCTTTTGAATTGTCTATGTGAATCTGAGCATCCTGTCCTAGTGAACTATGACCAACAAGCGTCAGGCGTTGCGTTCCGTCGCGCATTTGTCCCATGAACAAAGGCCAACTCTTGTCCCCGGCCGAGAAAAACACATAGCAAGGGTTGCGCGGTCCCGATTCGACTTTGATCCTTGCCCGCAATACCCACCCCTTTTGCTCGGCCTGTCTGGCGACCACCCTAACCAGCTCCTCCGTTTTCTCGATTTTGTACTGGAACCTCCTCCCGGGGGAGTTGTTATTGAGCATCCACGCCGCCGTTTGACCGTCCATCACCGGTCCGACCTCGTCGGGAGCCGGTTTCACTGGCAGGCGTTTTTTGTTCTGGTACACGTTGAACGTCCAGCCTTCGTCCAACGGGTTGGCGCTCCCGCGGTGAACAAAATGGATTTTCGGCTCCGCTGGCGCGGGCGGCGGCAGGCGACGGACGAATTGTCTCCGATTCGCCGTGATCCAGTGAACTGCGAGCTTCTCGCCGATCTTGGTCGCGGAAATCCTGGCTGCCTGGCCTGCTTCCAGATGAAGGGGAGGCTCCGCGGCGGTTCCGGCCGCGTTGTGCATCGCAACCTCGACCTTGCCCTTGAAGACGTGACTCTCGACCGTCTTGTCCTCGCTCACCGAGACTCCGAAAACCGTGCCCAGGTCGACAATCGTTGCCTCTGGTGTGTCGATGGTGAATCCCTCGGAACCCTTGGGCACATGCGCCACAAGACGTCCGACGTGCAGGAAACCCTGTTTGGCGCCCTGGACGTCGAACGTGGCCGGCCCTTCGACAAGCACCTTGGATCCGTCGTGAAAAGTCAATTCGGCAAGCCCTTGGTGCAACCGCAGTCGACGGCCCGCGGCCAAGTCAGCGCCTACCTGTACGGACGAGCCTTCCTGGTCCCAAACGCAGTCATGCATTTGCGTCACTCGGGCGACGACGGCCGACGGCGTCGACACTTGCACCCCGGGCTGACGCACGAGATGCAATACGAGAATCAAAACCATGGCCGAGGGCAGGCCGAGGGCGACCAAGAACGAGATGATCGTGCCCCGGGACAAAAAATCGCCTCCCCAGTCGCACACGTCGCCCAAGAATCCGAGAATCGGCTTCCGCGACGCCGCCTCAACACCATTCGACACCGGGAGGGTTACATCCGGCTCTTGCATCGTGCGCCACCGAAGGTTGGCGTACAGATGGGTGAATTGGAGATAGATCCTCCGGGCCGCTTCGTCGCGACAGATCCACGCTTCCAGCCGTTCTCGCTCCTCGGGCGTGATGCTCTTCTCGTGCAACGCAACGATCAGATCGCACAGTTCGTCGAACTGTTTGGGCGGTAGCGACTTGCTCATAGGGTTCCCTCCCGAAGAGCTGTCTTTCGAACGCAATCGAACAAAGCCCGGTGAACGCGCCGAAGCGCTTCATAAATCGCCTTCACGTTTCGCCCCGTCTCGCTGGCGATGCTCTTGGGCGTCGCCCCGGGACGATAACGCTGCTCGATGAGCTCCTTGTGCCTCGCCGGCAGCTTATCAAAACAACTGGCCAGCGCGTTGCGTTGCGAATCAAGCGTCTCGGCGTCCGAAGCCGCCGTCTTGTCGATCGCGTCGAGGAACTCCGGACTGCAAAGCAACGTCTTGTGACGCCGAAGACGCCGGAAATTCTGGACCTTGTAGAGGGCGACCTGCCGAGCCCAGGCCGGGAAATTCGTCCCGGGTTCGAATTGGTCGAATTTCTCCCAGAGCGTCATCCCGACGTCCTGGTAGATCTCGTCCGCGTCCGCGTCGTTCGAGGTCAACGCCAGAATGTGCGCGTAGATTCGCTGCCCATGCAACATCCATAGCCGGACAAACTCGGATCGCTGGGGAGGAGCAGACATGCGCAGCATCGACGGTCTCGACCAGACGCCGGTACGAAGGAAAAACAAGGATATAGTGTCTCTCTACGACACTAATGTCGACTATCACGGATATTCCACGGATTCCGGTAGAGTTTGCCGGATATCCCTTTTCACGGCACAAGAACGTCTAGCGCATGCCGATTCCTGCTCTTTACGGCTCTCTCGGTGGGGGAGAAGCAGCCGCCTTACAACTCCAGTGGCCATAATCGCCCGCCCTCTGGGGGGTCCGGGACTGACGAAAACCTGGCAAACAAGAGCCGCGCGGCCCTGGATCAGAACCCAGCGTGGAAAGAAACGTCTCCCGACAGGCCGGCCGACTCGCCTCCCGAGCGAGTGCCCATAGCCGACCAGGCGGTCCGGTCGATCGACTCGGACACGAACGTCGCATGACCGTCGGCCAGTGCGATGTTCACCCCGCCGGGATGGTTGCTGCTGAAGCAGAGTTCCTTCTCGTCGATCGTCAGCCCCGCGTTCCGCAGCGCATTGATCTCGACGGCGGTCGATCCCAGCGCCTCGGACGCATTGAGCAAGACCAGGCTGTCGGTCGATCCGAAGTACCAATGGTCGATGCCCTGGAGGCGTCCGGTGTGGTCAATGCCCTGGATATCGTACTGGTGGATCGCCTCGCCAAGAATCACCGTCGAGGACGTGCCGTCCCGGACGTCGGCGATGCGAATACGGCTGTTGTGAAACAAGAGTCCGTCCAAGTCCGGGTCGCCCGCCCGCGGCGATGGCCCCGATTCCTGGGCAATCGTTCCCGTGGCGCAGCCCAGAAAGTTACATGGCACGCGGTTGGGGATCCCCTCGAAATCGATGTGCTCCGGGGCATTGCCCGAGGGACAGCGGAACACGGGCACCAACGTCCCGCAGGCGCGTTCGTTTGGGCTGTCGTCCGTCTCCCAGGGAACGCCGAACTCGAGCGTCTCGAAAAGAGGCCCCTCGCCCAACTGTGGAAGCACCGCCGCGCTCCACAGCGTCCGGTCGGGCCATACAAACCCGGGCGGGAACACCTCATGGGCCGTGTGGTAATGCTGCATCGCCAGGCCGAGCTGCCGGAGCCGGTCCAGACACTGCCCTCGGCGCGCCGCCTCGCGCGCTGCCTGCACGGCCGGCAGAAGCAGGCCGATAAGAATGCCGACGATGGCCACCACGACGATCAACTCGACCAACGTGAAAGCCCGCCGCCAAGTTCGCCCACGGCCGATCATCGTGGATGCCTTGCTGCGTAACACCGGGGACCCGAACCGCCCACGAAAACGTCCCCTTTACTGACCTTCACACAAGTAGTGATGCCAAGCCGATGAACGAAATCTGGAGGGCCACGCTCCGTCGTGGCCGGGCGTTCCGGATGACGCGGCCACGACGGAGCGTGGCCCTCCAGGTGTAGGATATCACCATTTGCATGAAGCTCAGTAACAGGCCATGATATCGCAACTCGCCGGAAATGTCGCCCGTCGCGCGATCGAAATCCGGCGAATCATTCAGAAGGCCCAACCTGCATTCAGCCATCCCCGCGACGCTCATACATCACCCAGTGGGGGGCAAGGCTTGACCAAGGGGGGGCTGCCAGACAAACTAGAGGTCTGGGGCTGGCTAGGCGAGAACTAAGGGAGCGTCATGA
>JAFGFF010000020.1 GCA_016931075.1 Pirellulales bacterium
CGGCCGACACCGGCGAGGACAGCGTCAGCTTCATGCCCTTGCTGGGTGGCCAGGACCGCGACGTCCGCACCGTAGCCGTCAACCAGTCGATGCAAGGCATGTTGAGCATCCGGCGCGGCCCTTGGAAACTGATCTTCGGCCGCGGCTCGGGCGGATGGACCAAGGGCGCAACGGACAAAAACCTGCCCCCGGGCCAGCTCTACAACCTGGACGACGACTTGGCCGAAACGACGAACCTCTACGCCGACCGGCCCGAGATCGTCACCCAGCTCAACGCCCTGATGCAACGCCTCATCGACACCGGCCGCGGCACCCCCGGCCCGGCACAAAAAAACGACGGGCCGGTGAAGTGGAAGTCGTTGCGGTGAGTTGCGTTCTACGCCGTGATCCCCTTGGTCAGCGTCATGAAGGCCGTCTCGAGGTTGATTTCTTCTTCCTTGAAGAGGGTCAACTGGTGGCCGGCGCGGATCAGTTCGGTGGGCAGGGGGCTGTAGTCGTCGACTCCTTCGGCCACGGAGGCGTGGATCACCCCGTCGCGGATCTCGACCTTCTCGAGCAACTTGCTCTGCTCGAGCAGCTTGGCCGCCGGTTCGGGATCTTCTTTCACGCGGATCAAGAGCACGGGCCGCTGACGGACCTGCTTCATCACGTCAGACACCTCGGCCGAGATGTAGAGCTTGCCTCGCTCGATGATGCCGACCTTGTTGCAGATGTCGGCCAGCTCGGGCAGGATGTGGCTGGAGACCATGATCGTCTTGCCCATCTTGCGAAGCTCCTTCAAGAGCCCCCGGATCTCGATTCTCGCCCGGGGGTCCAGGCCGCTCGCCGGCTCGTCCAACAGGAGCACTTGCGGATCGTGCAGCAACACGCGGGCCAGGCCGAGCCGCTGGGTCATGCCGCGGGAGAGGCTGGTGACGAAGGCGTCGCGTTTGTAGCCCAAGTCGACCAGGTCGAGCACCTCGGAGCAGATCTTCCGCCGGGCGGCCCCTTTGATGCGATAGGCGGCGGCGAAGAATTCGAGGTATTCGATCACTTTCATGTCATCGTAGACGCCGAAGAAGTCGGGCATGTAGCCGATCAGACGGCGGATCTTCTTCGGGTCGGTGTAGATCGAGTGGCCGCAGACGTAGGCCTCGCCCCAGGTGGGCTGCAGGAGCGTCGCCAGGATCCGCATCGTCGTCGTCTTGCCCGAGCCGTTCGGGCCGATGTAGCCGAACAGGTCGCCCTCGTCCAATTCGAGCGTCAGGTTGTCGATGGCGTGCAGATCGCCGTAGACTTTGGTCAGTTCTTGGGTTTTGATCATGTGAGGTCACCTTGGATCACCGAAGACGCAAATCTGTAGGAGGCGACTCCTGTCGCCGAATCAAGCTTGCTTCGAGGGCCATCGGCGACAGGAGTCGCCTCCTACAGGGTCTTTTCATTCGGTAAGTAATTATCTGACAGCACCTTACCGGCGTGGGCTGGTCGGCTTTTCGGTTTTGACGGGGAAGAGGAATCGAAAAACGGTTATTTGTTGATTGTCGGCATTCCCCAAGGGCTGGCCGTCGCGCACGAGCGTGGCCCCGGCCGACGCTGTCTTCGGGGCACGGCCGACGAGGATCGCGTGATTCTCGTCCAACAGGTCGCTCAGATCGACGAACTCCTGGTACGCGTTGGCCAGTTGGGCGTATTTCCGCCCGCCCGACGCTTCGTAGAACATCATTTCGCGCAGGACGACGTCCACGTCGTTGCTCGAACTCCTGTAAGGCGTGATTCTCTGAAAGTGCTGGCTGTTCGGATCGACGGCCAACGTCCGGTCGGTCAGGAGCGTCTGCAGGTGGACCCGATTGCGCTCGTTTTCGATCGCGACCGACGCGCCCGGCTCGAGCGTGCCCAATTTGTACGCCCAGCGGTCGTAGACCAACAGACAATCCTCCAGCGGGAAGTCGAACGGGTTGGCAACGCGGCCCACGGGCAACTCGTCCACCTGGCGGAGGTCGGCCCGGGGACGGCCTTCCCAGTGCAGGCGATAGCGACCAGTCACGCTCTTGGTCGACCAGACCTGGATGGGGCATCCGTCCATCGCATCTAGCGAGGGCGTGAAACGGTATCCCCGCCGCCACTGGATCGTGCTGCCGCCGGACGACTGCATGCCGCCCAATCCGTTGCCGGGCAGCCCCAGCCAGGACACGAGCACTTCGCTTTGTCCCTCGGGCTGTTCGCCCAGCGCTTCGGTCGGGCGGAGCGACAGGTTGTAGGTCTCCATGCGAGGGCTGAAGATGTTGGCCCATGTGGTGCCGCGGACCAGGCCGGTCTGGGTGTCGACGTCGACCACGTCGACCTGATTGACGCGAAGCTGCCTGCCCTTGAGTTCATAGGCCAGCCAGTACGTGGCGACGCAGAAGACGACGACCACCGTGGGGAACGTGATCCACGTCCACTCCATGCGTTTGAGCTTGCGCAGCAGGAAATAGTCGCCCGGCCCGATCAGGAGGATGTAGACGAGGATGCCCGCCACGACCGCGCCGAACGAGACGGGCCGCACGCCCTTGAACCGGTCGAGACAACTGCGCAACTGGCCGGAGATGTCCTCGTAGCCCTCGCCCATGAACGCGCCGCCGGTGGACGATTGGCCGTCGTCCGGTGCTTTCGTCGGCAGCCCCAGCAGCCTGGCAATCAGCGCGCTGCGACTGGGCCAACGCGACCAAGGAGCCCGATCCAGGTCGGCGGCGATGAACACGATCTCGCCAAAACCTCGCTGCGTCCTGACGACCAGCGGCAAGCCCGGCTCTTCCGCTTCGATCGTCCCTTGGACGTCCTTGAAACAAGGAACTTGCATCGCCTTGCCTTGGTTGGGCACGGGCACGCGGCTGTCGGCGTACGATTCGAGGGCTATGGTTCGTTTCAACGGCTCCATCGTCGCCAGCTTGCCCGGGGCGAATCGGGCCAACGGGCCTTGCTCGTCGAAGATCTCGCTTCCGTTGGCCCCGACGGCCAGCACGAGCCGCCCCCCCATCTCGATCCAGCGTTCCAAGGCGTCGAGCCGGGCGTTGTTGCCCGAGGACAGCTTTCGCAGCAGTTCCAGCTTGCTGGTCGAAATGACGATCGCCTCGACGCCTTCGTAGCCGTACCAACGCGTGGGCATCTGCTCGACGTCGGTCAGCCGGGTGACGACCGGTTCGAGGCCCGAGTCGCTGGGCAACCGCTTCACGGCGTCCCCCACGCCGATCTTCGTCGGGCCGATCTCGAGGAACCACCGCTGGGCGGCGCCGAGCCCCTGCGGGCAGCGCAACTCGGCGTCGGTCGCGTTGGGGGTAAACTCCTTCTGGGTAACGACACGACCATTGACGATCAATTTGGCTACCGGAGAGGCTTCGCTGCGGCCGATGCGGGCACAGAGGAACACGGGCGTGTCGTTGCCGGGCAAGATCAGGCACGGCCGGTCCGGCGGCGTGCTTACCTCGGACGGCACGCCGTCGCCATCGGGCACGGTGAGCGTGACGGTCCCACGAAGCGTTTCCGTCCCACCGCGAATCGTCAACCGAACGGGCGTCCAGACACCCAGCTTGAACTCCCCGCCCAGCCCGAAGTCGGCCCGGACGAACTTCGGCGCGGCTGATTCTTGTCCCCACGCCCGACCGGAGCCGGTGAGCACCGTCAGCGAAAGGGCCGCGAGCAACAGGATGGTCGATCGTCGCATTCGATTCATGGTTTCCCGGCGTCCGAACAGTGGCACACGAACTGCCCACACCCGGGGCACCCCCGGCCGTACTTTTCCATCACCGCCTCAGTCAGGTCGACGCCCACGACGTTGGCGATCGTCGTCAGCCAGGCGAGAACGTCGGCGAACTCGGCCCGTTGCTCTTCCGGCGTCCCGTCCCGCAGCGCCCCGGCCAGCTCGCCGATCTCCTCGACCAGCCACATGAACGTCCCGTCGACGCCCCGCGCGACGTCCTTCGGCAGATACATCCGCCGTATCAACTCCTGGAAATCGGCCAGGGTCAATGAAGGGTTTTCATCACTCGATCGTTCGTCGGCGCTCATGGGTTCTTTGGTGAGGGCAACACCCTCATTTGTTCTACACATCTCTACAGGATAAAAACTGCTTTGTCTATACAGGATGAAGCTGCCTTGCGGGTCGTGTATCGCACGCCCGTTCACGGGTGTTTCGCCGAAGGCGTATTAGCCCCGGCGTTTACGCCGGGGTTGGGGGGTCGCATCCATTTAGTATTACTGAGGCCCATTCATGGGCCTTCTCGCTGCGTTAGGCTTCAGCCGTCTCGCCACAAGGGCAAGCCCCGTGAACGGGGCTGTAAAAAACCCCAGAAAATCGCCTCGCCCACCCCGGCGTAAACGCCGGGGCTAATACCCGCCTTCGGCGAGAAAGGGCCGTAAACGGCCCTCTCGGTCATCAACCTCGCTCGTCTATCCTCGTCGACTTGTGTAGAACGACAAGGACGGTGCCTTGGGCTAGGTAAATCACAGGGCCTTCGGGCCCCATTTTTTTGCGCTCATTACAACCACGCTGCTTTAGTGCCAATCCTGACGCTCCAGTTCCTTCAACAGGGCCTTCGCCTCGGCATGACCCGGCGAGCGACGCAACAAGGCGTCGAGCGTCCGGCGGGCGTCGGCGGGGCGCTTGGCGGCCAGGTAGGCCCGGGCCAGGGCCAGACGCGGTTCGGCCGCCTTGGGACGAAGGGCGACGACCGCCTCGTACTCGCGGATGGCCGTCGCATCATTATGACGTTCGGCCGACGCTTTGGCAAAGGCCTCGTGCAGGTCGGCGTCCAGGACGTCCAGCCGGACACCCGCCTTGGCCCAGCGGCCGGCCACCTCGTGATCGCCCCGGGCGGAGGCCAGCCGGACGAGTTTCTTGAGCACCTTGACGTCTTCGTCGCCCGCCTCGGCAAGTTGGGTAAGCACTGCGTACAGCGCGTCCTCGTCGCCCGCCTTCAGATGCACTCGGGCCAACGACCGGAGCCACTTGGGATTGTTCGGCTCGTGTTTACGCCCTAGCCCATAGAGCCGGGCCGCCTCGGCGTATTGCTTCTCTTTGAACTTCAACCCGGCCAGCAGATTCAACACCTGGGCCTGCGGTTTCTTCTCGTCCAGGGCCGCTTCGAGCAGGGCGATCGCTTCTTTGGGCTTCTTCTCCTTCACGGCGAATCGGGCTTGAACGTAGGCGGCCAGGGGGTTCTTCGGATCAGCCTCCAAAACCTGCTTGGCCAGCTTTCGAGCCTCTTCGTCGTCGCCCTCGGTCAACTGAGCGTAGGCCAACTCGGCCGTGACGTTCAGGTCCTTCGGCTTTTCCTTGTGCTCTTTCTGCAGATCCTTCAGCGACAATCCCGATCGGGGCCGCGAGAGCGTTGAGAGCTGCCCGACGAGTTTCTTCAGATACTCCCGATAGCCTTTTTCGAATTTCTCTTGCGAAACGCCGAACGCCCGCCCAAGGGCCTCGGGCGTGGCGTGCCCTTGGGCATAGGCCGTCAGCAGCCGCTGTTCCGGTTTGTCCGGGTAGGACTCGCGCATGTAGTCGAGGTAGAGCTTGGCCTGGCAGTAGGCCATCTGCCAATCGTCGCTCGAACCCGGCCGGGTGAAGCCGAAGTTGATCGTGTCCAGGTCGAACAGGTCGTCCTTGGGCACGCGCTCCAACAACAGCTCGTTCCACCGCTGCGGACGCGGGGCCCCTTCGGAGTCGACGGCCAGGGCCTCGGTGTACCAGTGCGGGATGTCGAAATCGGTCTGCTGCAGCGTGATGACGTGGGTCAACTCGTGCCGCAACACCCGGGCCCAGTCGAACTTGTTGTGAACGGCCGGGTCGTTAGGCGAGGCCATCGCCACGATCCGGCCCGACGACGCGGCCACCGTGCCGATGTAGGGCAAGCCCGTCATCCGCGCGCTGAACCACACGGGCCCCGGAGCCCCTTCCGCCCGATAGAAGACTTCGATCAGCGGTTTGGTCGGCGGCGTGTAGCCGAACCGGGCGCACAGCTTCGGGTAAACCTCGTCGAGATACTCGGCCGCGTACTGGCCCAGCAGGGCGTCCTGCCGGGCGTCGAACTTCAAGATCAGGTGCTCCGTCTCGACCGTCTTCATCCGGTCCAACACCTCGAACAGCCGCAGCATGTTGCTCGTGCGGACGTTGAACGGGTCGACGTCGAACGCCTTCTCCAAGAGCCGCCGGGCTTCCTTCTCGCGGCCTTGGTGCATGTAGAGCAATGCCAGCGAGGTCCGCGGGCCGACCAGCTCGGGCATCCGCCGCCGGGCTTCCTTCAAGTAGCGCTCGGCCAGAGTGGCCTTGTGCCTCCCTTCGAGCCAATCGCCCAACGCCAGGTAGAACTCGCCCGCGTGGACGTTGCGGGCGTTGACTTCATCGAACAGTCGGCTCGCCCGGGAAGCGTCGCCCGGCTTGGGCGGCCCATCCAACAGGACGTAGCACGCGGCCAGCCGGCCGAGCGTTTGCTCGTCGACCGGGTTGAGCGGCCGGACCTTCTTCTCAAGAAGTTCGGTCGCCTCGCGAATCTTAAAATTATCCCAGAGCAAGTCGGCCTCGACGTGCCAGGCGTCCAGCAGCGTCGGGTCGAGTTCCTTCGCCCGCTTGAGCGACTCCTTCGCTTCCTTGATGTCGCGTCCCACCATCCGCAACGCGGCCATCGCCGCGTGGACCTCGGCCGCTTGCGGGTTCAGCGCCAGGGCCTTGCCCAACTCGCGCCGGGCCTCGGCCTGATTGTACTTTTCAAGGTAAAGCAATCCGGCTTCGTAGTGGGCCGGCCAGTAGTCGGGCTCGAGCTTCAAAGCGTCGGGCAACAGCGTGTTGACCAGAAAATCGAACTGGTCGGGAATCCGGTTCCATCGGGCGTGCTGCGCGGCGGCCAGACCAATCCATCGCAACGACTCGGCGTCTTTCACCTCGTTGTCGTTGTAGTATTGAACCAGCCACAAGTACGCCTCGCCCGCCGCGTCCATCCGCCCGGCCACGCGGTGCAACTCGGCCTGGATCCATCGGGCGAGCAGTTGGTTCTCGTCGAGCTTCAGCGCCTCGGCGACCTGTTCGGCCGCTTTCTTATGCTCGCCCCGTCGAAAGGCCAGCCGGGCCAACTCGGCATGAACGGCCGCGTCGGGCTTTGTGCAACCGGTCAACGCCGCGCACGCCTCGTCCAGTTTGCCCCGGGCCGTCTTGCATCGGGCCAGACCGACCGCCGCGGCCGGGTCCGTCTTCGCCGTCTTCGAATAGATCTCGGCCGCCTCGGCCACCTTGCCCGAGCGGAGCAAGTGCCGCGCCGTGTCGCCCGCCCCGACGGCCCCATCGACCGGGGTAAGAAAGGCAATCAGCAGGACAGCTATGGAATAAGGACACCACATGGTCCCATTGTATCACGCCTAGCCCCCGTCGGCAGCACCCCCTAGCAGCCCGTTGTAGAAGAGTGCCACTGGCTCTGCCAGTGCCTTGGTGGGGTACCAAGATACTGGCATGTGAGGAAGGAGTAGCCAAGATATTCGTACTTCATTTCTTAGGTAGTTTGTTCTCTTGAGCCCCAAAAAGCACTGGCAGAGCCAGTGGCACCCGAATGTCTGAATCCAGGCTGCTTCCACAGGCTATTAGGTCCCTTTGACACAGGCCCAGGGAAGGGATACGATGAGTGCCGTTGTTTTTCTCTGTTTTCACACTTATTACGGGTGCCATGCTCCACAGGAGTGAATAGACGCCCGAACCCGCTTCCGGGCGTGCTCTGGTAAAAGAAGTTTTTGGCAATGGGGCTACGAAAGGACGAAAACACGAATAGAAGAGAGAGGTGAGGACGAACGCAACCAGTTACACTGCTGCCATCCAACATTCTTCTTCTCTTTCGTGTTTTCATACTTTCGTGCTTTCGTGGTAAAAAAATGAGAAACGTTTGGTTCGGGTTGAGGTATCCTGACCAAAGATGTTCCTACCATGCCCACGACAAGCGTGGGCATGGCACCCGGTACGCTGTCCTCTCATTCTTTCTTTGAAAAGATCATGAAACCGACGATCACGTACGACGATTTCGAGAAGCTCGACTTGCGGGTGGCCACCGTGCTGGCGGCCCGGCCGCATCCGAACGCGGACAAGCTGCTGTTGCTTCGGGTGAAGGTGGGCGAGGTCGAAAAACAGATCGTCGCCGGCATCCGCGGCCACTACGAGCCCGAGAGCCTGGTCGGCATGCAAGTCGTCGTCCTGGACAACCTCGAAGAAGTCGTCCTCCGCGGCGAAGAATCCCGCGGCATGTTGCTGGCCGCCAGCGACGGCGACTCCGTCGTCCTGGTTCGCCCCGACCGCGAAGTCACCCCCGGCTCGACCGTGAAATAACTTCCCTCTTTTTCTCAGAGAGGAGCCGGATTAGTGGCTAGTGGTTCGTAGCCGGTGGCTAGAGGGAGGGAACCGTCAGAGTAACCGTTCACGGGCCAGGAACGATTCCAGCCAAATGAGTGAAGGAATAGACAGGATTAACAGGATTTACAGGATGAAGGATCAAGCGACTCTTCTCTTGACCTGTAGGTGCATCGAACGCATTCAGGCCACCACTTGGTAAACGGCTTTGCACGGAGGCATCATGTAAATCCTGTTAATCCTGTCTATTTCGAGTCGATCCGTATTGAGCGTTGCTTTTGACAAACGGGCCGAAGGCCCAGCCGTTCACCCAGCCCAGGGCAACGCCCTGGGGACCGGTTTAGTGCGGCATCGGATGCATCGGCCCAACGGGCCAACCGTTTCGTCTGAACTGTTGGGCCGTTGGCCCGAAAATTTTGCGCGTTACCGCCCCTGCCCCCAGGGCAGCGCCCTGGGCTGGGAGAACCAGGCCCCGTTGGGGCCGACGAACAACGCCTACCAGCGCCTCATCACCCCATTCGGAGCAGCCCGAGGCCATGTCGGAAGAAGCGACCCCAGCCCCGAGTCCGGAACCGAAGCCCCAGCCGCGCCGCCGGTTCCAGTTCAGCATCCGGGCGATGCTGGTGCTGACGTTCGGGGTGGCGA
>JAFGFF010000003.1 GCA_016931075.1 Pirellulales bacterium
CGATCATGAGTTGATCCCAGTTGTCGGGCACATTCGCAAGGAAGGTGGCCATCTTCTCTGAAAACCCGTCGGCCAGACACAGGTCGTCTTCCAGCACCAACAGATGTTTCACCCCGTCCAAAATGGCTCGCTCCAGGATGTGGCGATGGGACTGCATGCAGCCGTACGCGCCGCCCCCGTCCGACCAGCCGGCCGGCAGGGGCAGGGCGTCGCCATCGACCGCCTCAAAAACCTCGGGCTCGCGGAAGGGCCAGCCCTTGGTTTCCAGTTCGTGCCGAAAGGCCGCCAGCCGGTCCGGGCGTCGACGAAGGTTGATCACGACGACCCGATCAAAATAGTCCATCATCTGTGCGGAGGTCAGAGGCATCTTCAACTCCCTTCCTACGAGAGGATTCTCATGGCGTTTTGCGTCGCGCTCGGCCCGTTTGATGGCCAGCTCGACCAGCTGCCGGCACCGCCATCGCACGGGGATCGCGCCGCCGGGCATTTTCATGGTCAGCCGGGCCAATCGGACCACCAGCGGCGGACTCCGCTCGGTGATTTTTTCACGGCCGTCGGCGTCCGTCTCGACCACCGTCCAGTTGTGCTGGTGGATCTGCGCGACAAGCCAATCGAGGATGGTCTCAATGTGCCGGCGGCAGCCCTCTACACCCCATTCGTTCATCTGGGCGATCCGGTCATCGCAGTTGCACGCGCGGCTCGGCGCTTCGCCGAAAAGATCCAGGATGATCCAGTGGAGGTGGTCACCCGGCCCGGGCGTCGGCGTCCGCGCATTCTTGGGTGTTCCTCCGGCATTGCATTCCATTTCAAGCGTTGGCGACAGCGAGTACCACACTCGCCCGCACACTTTGCAGAGGTGCTTGTATGCAGATCCGTCGTTTGTGACCATGAATTGGCATTTCATCATGAAACAGCATCCACGGTGATCGTGACGTTGGAGAAATCGCAGTCGGTGTACGTACTGCCACCCGCGTAAACCCGCGGAACATTTCCGAGAAGATCGGTCAAGCAGTTCAGCGGCGTGGAAATGGATTTCAAGCCGTAAAACCCTGACTGTGCTCCAACCATGAATTCATTGCGGCTTATCCTGACTTGCAGGTTGTTGCCGACCTGTGGAGACGATCCGCAAAGGTAAGGTTCGCTGATGTAATAACAGTGCTCGCCCCATTGATACCGGTAGGTGCAGGTGTGTTGTCGATTCCAATTGGCATTACATTCTTCCTCGCTGCAATAACGCCGCTTCACGCCCGATATGGTGACTTTGAATTGACGAGGGACCGTGCCGGGAATGCAATTCGAGCATGCTGGCGGGGTTCCTGAACTTTCTCCGCCGGAGCTACCGCTACTGCTGCTGGTTTGGCTTCCACTCGAATCGCCGCTTCCTCCACTGCCCGAGCCGCTGGAGCTGTCACTGTCGGATCCGCTGCCGCAGGAACTACTACTGCTTGAGTCGCTTGTCGAAGTGCTCCCCGACGAGGCGCTGCCGCTACTTGTAGATTGGCTGTCGCTGCTGGAACTGTCGCTGGCTGAGCGACTTCCGCTGGAGCTGCTGTCGGCGGAAGACGAAACGCCGCCGGAGCCACCATCGCTTGGAGTTCCACTACCGCTGGGAATTCCGCTCCCGCTCGGGACGCCACTGCCGCCCGAACCGCCGCTGGGCTGGGAACCGCTGGCCGACGGCGATGTGCTCGCTGAACCACTGCCATCGGGCGAACTACTCCCTGGCGAGCCCGAATCGCAGGACGGGGAACTGCCGCTCGGGGAACCCGACGAACTACTGCCCGGCGAGGACGAACTGCCCGTGCTCGACGGGCCGCTGCTTGAGACGGATGAGCCGAATGAGGCCGACGAGGACGAATCGCTTGAACTGGACGACGAACTGGGGGAACTCGATGAGGAAGAACTGCTCGAACTGGACGATGATTCTGAAGACGACGAACCGCCGGACGAGGGGCCGCTTGCGCTCGATGTGCCCGACGCGGCGCTGCTGGCCGCCGAACTGCTCGGACCGGTACTGCTGCCTCCCGAGCCGCTTTCAACCTGTGAGCCACTCCCGGAGGGTGAACCGCTTTGAGAACTGCCGCTGGGCGAACCACTGCTGCTGTCGGGCTCCGAGGCGCTTTTTGAGGTCGAATCACTCTGGGAACTGGACGACTTGCTGGAAGACGACGAAGATCCGCTGGAACTCGACGACGAACTGCTGCTAGAGCTTGACGAGGAGCTCTGGCAACAGCACGTTCCGGCGACTTCGTGGATCTTGGTCATCGTGTCCTGCAACGTCCTTTCAATTGACGCTCATCAGGCGTCCGTTCTGGAAGTTGAGCGTCTTGGTGGAATACTTGATCTTGTTGCCCTCGCACCAGACGGCGTCGACCAGGTCCAATGGGCCGGTGAATCCGCTGTCGGAACCGCTGCCCGAGCCGCTGGCCGTAGAACTGCCGCTCGCCTGGGAGCTAGCGCTTTGAGAATCGCTTGGCTGCGAGCCGCTGCCACTGCTGGTCCCGCCCGAACCGAGACTTCCGTCCGAGCCGCTTTGGGATTGGGATTCGCTTGAGGAAGACGAGCGGCTCGACGAGGATGATGAACCGCTGCCGAAGCTCGCCTCGCTGCTACTGCCGCTGTCGCTCGGTGGGCCGCTCTGACTGGCCGAGGCGCTTTGAGAACCACTGTCGCTTGACAGGCCGGACTGGCTGGCACTCGACGAGCCGCTTGCCGAGGCCGAGGAACTGGCTGGCTGGCTGGACGAACCGCTCGAAAAACTGCTCGCCGCCTGGCACTGGCACTCGCTAAAATCCATGGCCTCCCAAAAATCGCCCGGTCCATGGGCGTATCGGGCCACGAGGCACATGCCGGCCGGGATGTAGAGTTTGCCGGTCTGGCTGTCGCGGACGGCCAGCGGGCTTTGGGCCACGGTCTGGAGCGTATCGCCCACGGTATGAAGATCGTAGTCGGGCAGCACCGAGTACCCAAAACCACTGCGGCCCATGATCCGCGCGGTAGCCGTCTTGCACTCATAGAGCGGCTCGTACAGTTTGAATCGCTGCAAGGGCCGATACGCGACGGCCAGCGCCACGCCCGTATCGACCTGGCCCAGCACCTGGCAGGTGGGTGGATAGCCTTTGACGACCGCGCCGCTGCCTGGCACCGGACCCAGATGGTCGCCCGGCTCGACCGACCCGCCATGGGCGACGAAGATCTGGTCGGACCGTTGATAGACGCCCCATTGGTCGGCGGGCACGATGAGCGAGCCGTTGACCGCGTAGTCCGGCCCGAATTGCAGGCCCGGCCGTTCGCCGGTGACCACGGTCGGGTGATTCGCATCGCTGCCCACGCCGCTCGCCCGAAAATGCTCGTGCGGTCCCACCGGTGCACTGCCCGTGTTCTTCCAGACACCCAAGGCCGGGGCCTGACCGCCGATCTTGATGAGGGCCCATCGGACGCCGTAGGGGTTCTCGTTTTCCTTGGAGTCTTTCCAGAGGATGGGGTAGCCGACGCAGTCCGACACGAGCCGAGTCGGGTCGTCCGTCTCAATATGCGCGAACTCGTGCCATTCGTGGATCATGTGTATCCGAACGGGCACGACGCCCACCAGGCACGCCCGGGCCAGATCACCTTGGTCAGCCGGCTCCAGCAGCACGACGAATCGGGTCGTGTGGTCGGCGATTCGCGGGTTGACGCCCAACACGCCCGTTCGGCTGATGAAGACGGTTGGGTCGTCGCCCGGCAGAAAGATGGGCGTGTCGATCCCCAGGATGTCGAACCGGTCGCACGGGCGCGGGCTCGTGTTCTTCACCGTGGCGAGAACCACCTCGCGGTCCCAGCCCGGGTCGGGCATCGGGCCGCCGCCCGTTTTCAACTGGCGCACGTAGTCGGCCGCCTCCTGGTAGGCGTTCAGGGCGTCGGCCGAGGGCCGCCATCGTTCGCCCGGACTGAGTCGCCGAGAGTCATCGGACATGTCTCTCACTCCCCGATGCCCAAGGCCACAAACGACGCGGCGTGATACACCCGCTCGACATAGACGGCCGACGGACGCCGCGCATAGGCCTTGGCCGTCTGGTCGTCCGTCTCGCGATACTGGACCCACAGATACTGCCAGCCACTCTTGGCCACGCCCGTGATGTCGCCGATCGTCTGGGCCGTGACGTCGTCGCTCTGGTCGAAGTGGTAGGTGATTTCAATAAGCGTCGGGTTCTTGTTCGAGGCAGAGCCCTTTCCACCACGAAAGAGCACTTGGCCCGCTGAAAACCCTCGGAACGACGCTTGATTCACCTTGCCCGTAATGGATTTCAACGTCTGTGAATACGTCCAGTTGTAGGTGTCGATGGGCAACTGCCACGTCTCGGTCCAACTGAATTGAGGGACAACGATTTCGCAGCCCTCAACCCCGTGGTCCGTCACGCCGATCGCGCCGCGATGGTCGGCGGCCGTCTTGTCCGGCGGGGCGTATTTGTGGACGGTTTGGAGACTCTGAGTGATTCGCTGCCGGCCGCCCGTGGTGTCGAAGGAGAATTTGTAGTCCTGGGCCTCGGGCGGTTTTATCGGCCCGTACATCACGTGGACGAGGTGCGCTTCCGGGCCCGTCTCCTCGACGGTGGCCTGACGGCGGAACAGGGGCACGTTGTTGACCAGGAACGTTGGAGGGCTGGCCTCGATGACCATGGCCCGGGCGATTTCGGAGGTCGGCACGCCCCAGACCGCGTAGGGGATCTCGGCGCTCGTGGGATCGCCCGAGGCCGTGCGAACGCCGAATTGTTCAATGACGAACGGCACTTTTTGATATTCCTATGCCAGGACAAGGCCCTGGTTGGCCATGCGTTCCAGCCGTTCGAATGCCGCGTTCTGGCGGTCCGTGCTCTCAGCGATCCGGGCCAGATGGTTTTCCATCTTCTCCGCGATCGTGTTGCCCGTGCCGAGCCCCCGAAGCGCCTCGCCGCTAAAGGTGCCGACGACCGTGGCCTTCGCCGCCGCTATGCCGCCCATGATGTCCGGAATCTTCTTGGAGGCACCGCCCGGCAGCTCGGGCGCGTTCATGGCCGCTTTTGCTCGCGCGGCCGCCGCACGCGCGTCGTCCCATTCCTTGCGGGCCGCGTCGACGGCGTCCTGCGACGCCTTGAGATCGTCGCCATACTGCTCTTGCCTCGCCCGGTGTTTTGATTTTCGCTCCTGGTCGAGAATCGAGAGTGCTCCGGTCTTCTCGTCCTCGATCTGGCGATTGCGGTCCTCGAACGTCTGGCCTGTGGCCGCCAGTTTGTCCTGGGTCTCTTGCTGACGCTGACGACTGGCCCGATTATAATCCTCGTCCAAAATCTTTTTGGCAGCTTTGGCTGTCTGCGGGTCATACTCGCCGACCAGTTCCATGAGGTCGATCCAACGTTTGCTGATCCAGTTCGAGGCGGATCCCCAACCGGCCACGACCGAGTCTGCGAATATGGTCCACGCCGCGCTCATGCCGGTCACCAGCCCGTTCCAGCCCTGTTGAATGAGAGCCCAGCCACGAGTCATCTGGCCGGCCAGCCCATAGACCGCATCCGTCCATGCCCCCACAAAGATCTCCTTAAAGCCGATCCAGGTTTCGGTGAGCCAGTGGACGCCTTTTTGCCACTCCATCTTGAGCAGGGTCCACAGGATTTTGGCGGCCAGGGCTAGGTCGCCGGCCGACAGGGCATCACCAATCGCGCCGAACGTGGCCATGACGTCCGAGGCCAGGGCTCGGAACATGGCGGCCACGCCCCGAGCCGCATTGCCCAGCGCCCCCGTGTAGTACAACACGGCGCCGATGCCGGCGGCGATCGCGGCGAAGGCGATGATCTGCGGCGCGCTCAGCGCGGCCAGGGCCGATCCCACGGCCGAAATGGCCGACACGGCCGCTGACCAGGCCGTAGCCACAAGCGACCCGATCACGGCCACCGTCGCGCCCAACAGCCGTACGGCACCCAGGACAAGCCCGATCCCGCCGGCCAGGTTTCGCAGAATGGCTCCGAGCACGCTCAGGGCCAGGCCCGTCGCCACGATTGTGCCGGAGACTTGGAGTAGGACGACGGCCAGGCCCCGGTGCTCCTTGATCCACTGCCGAACCACCGTGACGACCCGGACGATGCGATTCACCAG
>JAFGFF010000194.1 GCA_016931075.1 Pirellulales bacterium
GCGTGGTGCATGGCACCCTGGCTCATTATCAACAAGTTGATAAAGGGTGTTGACGAGATGCCGGCGGCACCCTAAATCGGGTGCTCGATCGCGTGAAAATGGGACTTTCTGGACGGGCCTGCTGGGACCGGTCGGAACCGGGCTGGGGCTCGGTCCAGAAGTGCTTTCCTCCTTTTGGGTTACGACGCCGAGAGATTGTGGAAAAAGTGCGTTTCTCCCCTCGTCTCGGGGCGAGAAAACAGCTACAATGATCGCTTATGGTCGTAGGGCCCTGACTGGGCTATGGCGGCCGGAAATCGGAGGACGGAAAACCGCCCTTCGTGGGGCAGCGCGGGAGCGAGGAAACTCGTCGCCCGAACGTCGCTCTGGGCGACATGCCCCCCCTGAAATGCCCGCTTCTGTGAGGTCGGAACCGTGGCCGACGGCGTGGTCAGCTTTCCGCTCCCGAATCGCGTCCCGCGACGTGACAAGGAACCCTTCACCGAGGGAGGCAACGGCGCGCCGGCCGAAGCGTGTGATACGTTCGTGGCCGGACCAGAAAATCGGCTCGTCGGAGTGGTCGTCGAGGCTGTTCTGGACGAAGCCGATTCGGTCGGCCAGATCCGGAAGTACAACCCGATTCTGCTGCACGGACCGACAGGCGCCGGCAAGTCACACCTGGTCCAAGGGCTGGTGTCGGCCTATCGGGCGAAGTGGTCGAAGCGCCGGGCGGTGTGCATGACAGCCAGCCAATGGGCCCAGCAATGGACCGACGCCCTGGAGGCCCAGGCCACCGACGAGTTCCGCCGCCGGCACCGCGGGGCCCACCTGTTGGTGATCGAAGACCTGACCCAACTGGCCGACAAACCGAAGGTCCAAGAGGAACTGAGTTGCACGATCGACGCCGTCCTGGCCAACGGAAACCGCATGATGGTCACGGCCTCGTTGCCGCCCGGCCAGTGGCCCCGGATCGCGCCGACACTGCGGAGCCGGTTGGAAGGGGGCTTGGTCGTGGTCCTATCGCCGCCCGGGCCGGCCGCGCGAGCCGTGTTGCTGCGCCAACTGGCCGACCAGCGCGGCCTGGCCGTGGACGAATCGGCCGTGTCGGTCCTGGCCGAGGGCTTAAAGGGAACGGCCCGCGACCTGATGGGCGCCCTGGCCGACCTGCAGTTGCAAGGTCGTTCGTCCGGCCGCCCGGTGGACGAGCGGACGGTCCGTGGCTACTTGGCCGCGAGGCGTGGCCGGCAGCCAGTTCAGTTGCCGGAGATCGCCGTAGCAACCGCCCGATCGTTCTCGCTCAAGTTGGCCCAACTCCGCAGCCGCAGTCGCAGCCGCGAAGTAGTGATCGCCCGGGGCGTGGCTATGTACCTCGCCCGACGGTTGACCGACCAGAGCCTGGGCGAGATCGGCAAGTATTTTGGCGGCCGCGACCACACGACCGTCCTGCACGGTTGTCGCCGGACCGAGGAACGTCTTCAGGACGAGCCCGAGGTCCAGCAAGTTGTGGCCCAGTTGCAGTGCAAGCTGCAAGGCGAAATGGAACCTACCACGCACACCTAGACGGAGAACATCGAGATTCAGCTTGGGGAAAACCTGTTGGGAGGATGTCGATAGGTGTGCAAAACCGGGGGTCTTGTCGACAGGCCCTGGATCGTCCCTAATACCCGTCAGCCCGGCGACAGGCCATCGACTCGACGGCGACACATTGCCGACAGGTTTTCCTCGATAGACAAGCGGTATTTTGGCTCCCCAACCCTAATGCCCACAAGCTGTTTCGAATCAACCGTATTGCCGAATCGACAATCCTGGTGCCTGAATAAATACTACTGCTGAATACAAAGAGATATTAGGACATAGCTCAACCCCCTACGTCCTCCCTAGCAACCAATAACCAATACAGGATCATACGAGCAACAAAAGCCTCGGATTCCCGGAAGGACACGAGTGATGAAGATTCAATGCGATCGTGAGAAGTTGTTGCGTGCGTTTCAGATGGTGGCCGGCGTGGTGCCGGCGCGAAGCCCGAAACCGATTCTCCGCAATGCGAAACTCGACGTCTCGGCCGACGGCGCGACGCTGATGGGCACAGACTTGGAAGTGGGGATGCGGATCGACCTGCCCGACCTGACGGTCGAGGCCCCGGGCAGCGTCGTGCTGCCGATCGACCGGGGCGGGGCCATCCTCCGCGAGGCGTCGGACGAAAAGCTCTCGATCGAAAGCGATGGCAAGCGAATCCGGATCGAAGGCAATCAAAGCAAGTTCCAGTTGCCCTGCGAGAACCCGGCCGAATATCCGGCCGTGCCCGGCTTCGAGGGCGAGGACTACTTCGAGATGGCGGCTCCCTTCTTCCGAGGCTTGATCCATCGGACCGTTTTCGCCACCGACAACGAGAGCACCCGCTACGCCTTGGGGGGCGTCCTGCTGGAAATCGAAGGGGAGCAGATCATCGGCGTCGGGACGGACGGGCGGCGGCTCGCCCGACAGATGGGGCCGATCAAGGTCATCGGAAAGGGCAAAACGAGCGAGACAATGACGATCGTGCCGACTCGGGCGATGCAGATCCTCGAACGGGCGTTGGCCGAAAACCAGGAGGACGTCCGGCTGGCCGTGCGGGACAACGATATCCTGGTGAAGAGCCAAAAGACGACGGTTTTCGCCCGACTGGTCGAGGGCCGGTTCCCGAATTGGCGGGGTGTTTTCCCCAACGCGGACGAGGCCGTGCGGATCGACCTGACCGCCGGCCCGTTCTACACGGCCGTCCGCCAGGCCTCGATTGTCATCAGCGAGGAACGCCGCGGCGTCGAGTTCGCGTTCGGTGAAGGCAAGGTCGCCCTGGCCAGCCACGGGGCAGAACTGGGTGAAGCGCACATCGAATTGCCGACCGCCTACGACGGGCCCGACATCAGCGTGAAACTGGATCCGCGCTACGTCAGCGATTTCCTGCGGGTGCTCGAGCCGGATCAGGCGTTCGTCCTGGAACTGCGCGACAAGGAAACGGCTGCCGTTTGCAGCACCGAGGACGGATACTCGTACGTGATCATGCCGCTGGCACGGAATTGACAGTAAACCAACCCATGACCAGACGCGGACCGCAGCCGATCGGCGAGATCCTGGCCGACCTGATGGCCCAACGGGGTTTTGGCCGGGTCCGAAGCGCCGCCGCCCTGGACGAAGCGTGGCGCGAGGCGGTGGGCGAATCGGCCGCCGAGTACACCCGGGCCGGGTCGCTCCGCCGCGGCCGGCTCGATGTGACGGTGGCCAACTCGATGTTGGTGCAAGAATTGACGTTTCAGAAGCCGGCCCTGTTGGCCCAACTCCGGGAACACCTGCCCGACGAGACGATTCGCGATATCCGGTTTCGCGTAGGGACCGTTGAATAGAACACTATCAATACGCATTGTAGGAGGCGACTCCCGTCGCCGAAAAGTAGACAGATGATCAAAGACTGGTCGGGTGGCACTGGCGTTTCGCCAGTGCCACCCGGTCAAATAAAATACAGTGAACGAAAAGGGACGGAAGAGCCCAACAAGGACACGAAAGATATGCCTAACGAACCGAACCGCGAAACTGAAACTTCTACACCGAACAAACTCGGTGCCAGCAACGTCGAAACTGTTCAGCAAGTGACGGATATGCCCGAGTATCGTTTTGCAGAAGGAGACGCCGAATATGGCGCCGAGCAGCTCGAACATCTGAGCGACTTGGAACATGTCCGCGAGCGACCGTCGATGTATATTCTCGACACGGCAGCTGGTGGCCTTCACCAACTGGTCTATGAAGTCGTTGATAACTCGATTGATGAAGCCATGGCTGGCTATGCATCGGAGATTTCAGTCAGGATCAACAACGACGGCTCTGTCACAGTTGACGACAACGGGCGAGGTATTCCTGTCGAGGTTCACTCCGACCTAGGCAAATCAACGCTCGAAGGTGTTATGACTGTTTTGAAGTTCGGTGGAAAGTTCACCAAGGGTGTATATCAAACATCTGGTGGATTGCACGGTGTCGGCGTGACCGTAGTCAACTTTCTGTCTGAATGGTGCGAAGTCGAGGTGTGCCGCGACGGCAGGATTTATCAGCAGGAATATGAGCGAGGTATCCCTACAAGTGAGGTGAGCAAGATAGGACGAAGTGATCGTGTCGGTACAAAGACCACCTTCAAGCCTGATCCTTTGATCTTCGCTGACACCAAATTTCGATACTCAGTACTACACAAGCGACTCCAGGAATTGGCTTTCCTTAACCGTGGTGTCAAGATAGATTTCTTTGATGAGCGAGTTGGAGAAGGGGAATCATTCCAATACGAACACGGTATCCTCCAGTTTGTCCAACACCTGAATCGAGCGAGCGAACCGATTCACGATGATATCATCTACATCGCCGGCGAGTACGACAAAGTCTGGGTGGAAGTAGCATTGCAGTATACATCGGAGTACACCGAGAACGTCCACACTTACATCAACAACATTTGTACTACCGAAGGCGGTACGCACCTTTCTGGCTTTCGAACAGCCATCACACGCACACTTAACGCCTATGGCAAGCGGATGGGGCTCTACAAGGACGTCATCCCGGCAGGCGACGACTGCCGCGAGGGGCTCACGGCCGTGATAGCATTGCGAGTACCCGAGCCGCAGTTCGGAAGTCAGGCTAAGACGAAGCTCGGCAACAGTGAAGTTGAAGGAATCGTCAATTCGGCTGTGGGCGATCACTTGGCCCGATTCTTCGAGGAAAACCCGAAAACAGCCAAGATAATTGTCCAAAAAGGCCTTCTCGCCGCCGAAGCCCGCGAGAGTGCCCGGAAGGCTCGGGCATTGGTCCGCGAGCGCAAGGGGGCTCTGTCGGGCGGGGGGCTGCCCGGCAAACTACGCGATTGCAGCAGCCGGGAGGTCGACAAGTGCGAACTCTACCTGGTCGAGGGTGATTCGGCCGGCGGAAGCGCCGAAGGAGGCCGCATCCGGCAATATCAGGCCATCCTCCCGCTGCGAGGTAAGATCATCAACGCCTACAAGTCGCGCGATGACAAAGTGCTGGCCAACGAAGAGGTCCGAAGCATGATCTCGGCCATCGGCTCGGGCATCGGCCAGGAAATGGACCTGACCAAGCGCCGCTACAGTAAAATCATCATCATGACCGACGCCGACGTCGACGGCTCGCACATCCGCACGCTGCTGTTGACGTTCTTCTACCGTCAGATGTACGACCTGATCAAGGCTGGCTACGTCTACGTGGCCCAGCCGCCCTTGTTCCGCGTGCGGCGAAAGAAGGAGACCTATTACGTCCAGACCGAAGAGGAAATGCGCGAACAACTCCTCGAGGCGGGCCTGGGCGACGCCGTTTTCGAGCCGGGTGACGGACGCCAGATCGAAGGCCGGAAAATGGAATCGCTCTGCCGCACCCTGGCCGCGCTCGAAGAATCGCTGGTCGCCCTGGAACGACGCGGCATCAGTCTGCGCGCCCACGCCACGCGTCAGGATCCCGCGTCGGGCAGACTGCCCGTGTTCCACGTCTTCCTCGGCCACGACGAGCACTGGTTCACCTCGCGCGAGGAACTCGACGCGTTCGTCTCGCAGCAGGAAGAAACTTCCGGCACGGAACTCGAAGTGAGCGACCAGCGCGCGACGAATGGCGACACCGAGGGCAACGGGAAGGCTGAGAGCCGCCTGCACATCGTCGAGCTGCACGAAGTCCGATCGATCAACAATCAACTGACCGAGCTTCGCGAAATGGGTTTTGAAATCGACGCCCTCCTTCCTCAAGAACGCACCGGCGTCGAGGAAGCCCGCTACTATCTCTGCCGCGGCGAGACGCGCACCGGCCTGGACGATCTGCGAGGCCTCTTGGCCGCCGTCCGCTCGGCCGGCGAAAAGGGCCTTCAAGTCACCCGGTTCAAAGGCCTGGGCGAAATGAACGCCGAGGAACTCCGCATCACCACCCTCGATCCGGCCAACCGCACCCTGATGAAGGTCACCATGGACGACGCCTCGGCCGCCGACGACCTCTTCCGCATCCTCATGGGCGACAAAGTCGAACCCCGCCGCGAGTTCATTGAAAAACACGCACTGGAAGTGCGGAATCTGGATGTGTAGAAATGAATTTGAGTGAAATACACACTCTGCCCCGTTGTTGCCGCTGCCGGAAAACGGGTGTAGAATGTCGACATCGCGGGAAGACGCAGTCGGATAGATTTTTCCAAAGGAGCAGACGATGCGACACGCAACGATCTATTGTGTTGGTCTTGTGGCGGTCCTTGTTCTGTGGCACGCGGATAGAGCGCATGCGACGATTGACTCAACAGGAAGCATCCTGCCAAGCGACTTGACTTGGTGGACAAGCTACACGGACGGCTATGTGGGCGTTACGGGCTACGGCGACATGACCGTCAGCCTCGGCAGCCATCTCATGTCGCAGAAGTGCTACGTCGGTTTCGGAAGCGGTGTCAAGGGAGTTGTCACCGTGGACGGAACGGGCTCGGCGTTGACAAGATGGACCAGCGACGGAGAACTCCACGTCGGCTACCAGGGAACGGGTGAATTGCACATTCTTGCAGGCGGGGAGGTCAGCAATCACGAAGGCAAGATTGCCTCCATTGAAGGCTCCAAGGGCGAGGCAACGGTCAGTGGAAGCGGTTCGACGTGGACCAACGACGGTGATCTCAGCGTTGGTTTCTTGGGGACCGGTAAATTGAATATCCTCGCGGGCGGATCGGTCAGCAATCACTATGGCTATCTGGGCAATGAGTTCGGTTCCACGGGCGAGGCAACCGTCAGCGGAAACGGCTCGACGTGGACCAACAGCAATTGCCTCTCCGTTGGATACTTCAGCGAAGGCGCCCTCTTGATCACCGCCGGCGGTTCAGTGAACAGTGCCTGTGGATCCGTCGGCGCCTACTATCCGACTTATGCAAAAGGCGCCGTGGCCGTCAGCGGGAACGGCTCGTCCTGGACGAACGACGGCGACTTGACGATCGGCAATGAGTCCGAAGGAACGCTGCTTGTCGACGACGGTGGAACCGTCCGCAGTCACACAGGGCGCCTCGGTTACTACGACGAATCGTCTGGCGAGGTGACGATCAGCGGCAATCATTCGATGTGGATCAACAGCGGCGATCTCGCCGTCGGCAAGTATGGCGCCGGAACGCTTTCCATCGTCGACAAAGGGCTGCTTCGCGTCGGCGGCATTCTGACCATTGACGACAATGAAGACGGCGACAGTCACGTCAACATGTCGGAAGGCGGAATGCTTGCGTTGCAAGGTGAAGCCGACCAGTCGTTGGATGCCTTCCTGGCGCTGGTGCAAGGGACGGATGACATCCGATACTGGGATGCCGACGCGTCCGACTGGGCTCCTATCTCGGCTGCGACACCCGGCCGTGATTTCACACTCACCTTCGTTGAGGATCTCAACAGCGACTTGCACGGTCATACGGTGCTCACCGTCGGTGTCGTGCCCGAACCGGGGGAGGCAACCCTGCTGTTGGCGATAATCTTGCTAATACCCTTGTCTCGGCGCCGCAGGCGTTAAATCGCTTGAATACGTCTCCTCGTTGTTCCTACGGGCCGGGTGGGCCGCAAGGTTTCTCTAACCGGAACAACCGGAAGGCGGCCGCCCTTCTTGGCCCTCCAGGCGGGAGCTTCGTTTCTTCCGCGTCAATCGGCATATTCCGGATGTCCGATGAAAGGAGCAGGACGGTGTAGGATCCAGGGTATCAGTTTGGAGTGCGCTGAGCGCTTCGAGGATCGGCGCTAGCGACGGATCCTGGGGAATCATCCTGGGTGGGGGGAAGTCCATGGGCGGATCGGATTCGGCTCGGCGGTGCTGGGCGGTGGGGGCTTGGGTGTTTGCGTTGCTCTGCCTCTTCATGCTGGGGCATCCGTTGTCGGCCGTGGCAGCGCCGCCTGGCGGCGCGGAAGAAGGGGCAAGCGGCACACTAGCGCCAGCACCCACTCCCGACCCGGGCAATCTGGACAGCCTGCTCAATGCGGCCGAGCGGGACGTCACCCAGTTGGCCAAGGTGAACGTGATGGCCCCGGCGATGGAGGCCACCGTTTCGACCGTTTCGCGCGAGACGAGCACGGTCGGGCGCAGCGCGGCGGCCGTTTTCGTCATCACGAACGAAATGATCCGTCGCAGCGGGGCCCGAACGATCCCCGACGTCCTGCGGATGGCCCCGGGCGTGAACGTCGCCCGGATCAATGCGAATCAGTGGGCCGTGAGCATCCGCGGCTTCAACGGGCTGTACGCGAACAAACTGCTCGTCCAGATCGACGGGAGGAGCATCTATACCCCCATGTTCTCGGGCGTCTTCTGGGACCAGAACGACGTGATGCTCGAGGACGTCGAGCGGATCGAGGTGATCCGCGGCCCCGGGGCCAGCGTCTGGGGCGCCAACGCGGTCAACGGCGTGATCAACATCATCACGAAAAAGGCCAGCGACACGCAGGGTGTCCTTGTTCAAGGAGGATCGGGGAGCGAAGAGCGAGGATTCGGCGAGTTTCGCGTCGGCCGGAAGGCGGGCGAAGCCCTTTCTTATCGCATTTACGGAAAAGCATTCGAGCGTGGCGGCGGCTACAACCCGACCAACGCCCAGGACGAGTGGCGCCGGGGCCAGGTCGGTTTTCGGGCGGACTGGGAGCCGTGCCAGTGTACGACCGTGACCTTGCAGGGGGACTATTACAAGGGTTCGTCGGGCCAATGCTTCGATGGTGGACTCCCGACGCCGCCGTTTTGGCAAGTCGGCACAAGCCGGCAGGAAGAGCCGACCGGCGGCGACGTCCTGTTCCGCATGTCGCGCAAAAAGAGCGAGGAGTCGGACTGGGCGCTGCAGCTCTACTACGACCAAATGAAGCGAGTCGGAAATGCGATCGGCTTTTCGCAGAGTTGCGACACGTTCGATCTGGATTTCCAACACCGTTTTCCACTCGCGCCGCGACAATCGCTGATCTGGGGATTTCGATACCGCAACACGAACAACACGAGCACGCCGACTTACATCGTGTCGTTCGACCCGTTGGACCGCGACTTCGCCTTGATTAGTTGGTTCCTCCAAGATCGGATCACGCTGAAGGAAGATTTGCTCTATTTGACACTGGGCTCGAAGTTCGAACACAACGATTTTTCCGGTTTCGAATACCAGCCGACCGCCCGGTTGCTTTGGACGCCCAGCGAGCGGAGAACCATCTGGGCGTCGATATCGCGGGCCGTGCGGACGCCGTCGCGAACCGACCAGGATATCCGTGTCTTGGGCCCGCCGGTGGCCATGTCGTTCGTTCCGCCTGGGGCGACGTTCATGCGGTTCGAGGGGAGCCGCGACGTCGGGTCCGAGGCCCTGTTGGCTTATGAGATAGGAATGCGGGCACAACCGTCCGACAGGTTCTGGTGGGACCTGGCCGTTTTCTTCAACAAGTACGATCAACTGGTGGCTTCGATCCCGTTGACGCCGGCGCCGCCTGCCCCGACGTTGCCGCCGTCCTTCTGGCAAATGATTAGCGCGAATGCGATGCGGGGCGAAACCTACGGCTTTGAATTGGCCAGCACCTATCAAATGAGCCCGAACTGGAGACTCCAGGCAGGGTACAGCTACCTGCGGATGTGCCTGCAAGCTCGACCTGACGCGGTGGCCAACTCGGCTGAAGATATCGAAGGGGCCAGTCCGCAGAATCAGGTTTACCTCCAGTCGGGGTGGGATCTGGGTGGGAACGTGAAGCTGGACGTGATGGGTCGCTATGTCGACAGCCTTCCCGCATGGCATGTCCCCAGTTACGTCGTGATGGACGTTCGGCTGGCCTGGACGCCACGGAGGAATCTCGAGATTGCCGTGGTCGGCCGCAACCTGCTCGACTCGGCGCACCCGGAGTTCGTCGACCGCAGCATCACTCCCTCGGATGTCCAGAGCGAAGTCTACGGGATGGCGACCTGGCGGTATTGAAAACCGGGCCTGGGCTCATTTCTCCTCCGGCCTGCCTGGCCGGAACAGTTTCCGCAACCGAGACAACCCGCCCGGTGACGTTCTTCTGGCTGGCCCAAGCACCGCCGGGCCCAAGTCGCCGTCAATCGGTATTCTCAGAGCCGCCGATACAAGAGGAAGGCCCATTGTGTATTTGGGCAACGAGGAGGATCCGCGCCCTTCCCCAGCGGAAGGCAGTGCCGCTGACAACGAGGGTTCGGTTTGAAAACTGGCATGACCCCAAACCGACATGGCGGGCGGCGAGCGACGACTCGCTCGGCGGGACTGCCGCGCGGTGGGTTCTGGTTGGTGGTCGTCGGGCTGGGTGTTCTGGTGTGCTGGTCGTCAGTCGCATCGGCCCAGGTCGAGATCAATCCGCGACACGAGTACAATGTCAAGGCGGCCTACCTGTACAGTTTTGGGCGTTACGTCCAGTGGCCCCGGGGGGCGTTTGCCGGACCGGACAGCCCTTTTGTGCTCGGGGTGCTTGGCGAGGACCCGTTTGCCGGCGCGTTGGACCGGATCGCCCAGACGAAGCGGATCCAAAACCGGCCGATCGTCGTTCGCCGCTGGAAGTCGCTCTCCGAATACGAATCTTGCCACATCCTGTTCATTTCCAGGACCGTCTCTCTGGAAGAGCAAATGGAGGTGATTCGCCGGCTGGGCGACCGACCAGTCCTGTTGGCCGGCGACGCGCCCGACTTTGCCAGTCGAGGAGGCACCCTGAGTTTCTTCGTCGACGTGGAGACGGTCCGTTTCGAGATCAACGTCAACACCGTGCGGCGGCAGCGATTGACGATCAATGCGAAATTGCTGAAATTGGCTGCCATTGTCGAGGATCCAAACGCCAAGACCACGTCGCAAAACCGGAATCTTTCCCAATAAATCCACGCCCCACGAGGCGCCCTAATGCGGTTCTTCAACGCCTTTTCAATACGAGCCAAGCTGATCTTCTTGGTCACGGCGTCGTGTGGGATCGCGTTGTCGCTTTGCTGCGCCGGTTTCGTGATCAACGACCTCCAAGCCTTTCGGGCGGCGACGATTCGGGAGCTGCGCACGCGGACGGAAGTCCTGGCATTCAACAGCACGGCCGTGTTGACGTTCGAAGATTCAGCCGCGGCCGAACACTTGCTCGATTCGCTGCGACTCCAGCCGTCGGTCGACGTGGCATGTCTTTATAACAGCACGGGGCAGGTGCTGGCCACCTATATTAAAGACGGCCAGGAGGCCCACCGTCTGCCCGCGCCCCAAGCGCGAGGTCACCGCTTCAACGAACGCGGGCAACTGGAACTCTTCCAGCAGGTGCTCGACCAGGGCGAACCGGTCGGAACGCTCTACGTACTGGCAAACATGGACGACTTGAACACCCAGCTCTGGGAATATGCCCGGATCGCCGCGGTTGTGACCATTTGCTCGCTGGCTATTTCGATCCTCCTTTCCATTGGAATGCAGCGAGCCATTTCCAGTCCCTTGCGCGATTTGGTCGAAGCATCAGAGCGCATTACGGCGCAAAACGATTTCTCGATTCGAGTCGAGCCGAAGTCGGACGACGAGCTGGGGACCCTGTGTAGGGCGTTCAACCGAATGGTCGGCCAGGTCGAACTCTCGGAAATGGCCCTGCACGAAGCCAACGAACAGTTGGAAGAACGCGTCCGAATTCGCACTCGGGAACTGGAAGAAGAGATCGGCCGGCGCGAAAAGATACAGACCGATCTGGAACGCTCGCGCGACGCGGCCGAAGCGGCCAACCTGGCCAAGAGCCAGTTTCTGGCCAACATGAGCCACGAAATCCGCACCCCGATGAACGCCATCCTCGGCTTCACCGCCTTGTTGCGCAAAGGGGCCGACCAGGGAGACGAAGCCGAGCGGCAAGACTACCTCGCCACGATTCATAAAAGCGGCAAACACCTGCTCGGATTGATCAACGATATCCTGGACCTCTCGAAGATCGAGGCGGGCAAGCTCGAAATCCAGAAGGTCCGCTGCTCGCCCCACGAGATCATTGCCGAAATCGTTTCGGTCCTGCGAGTGCGCGCCCAGGAGAAAGGGCTCCATCTTGAATATGGCTGGACGGGAGGCGTGCCGGAGACCATCCAGACCGATCCGGATCGACTCCGCGAACTGATGATGAATCTGGTCGGCAACGCCGTCAAGTTCACAAAGCACGGTCAAGTCCAAATCCTTGTCCGGTTGATCGACGCCGAGTCGGAACCAAAGATGGAGATCCGCGTCATCGACACGGGGATCGGGATCGCCCGAGACAAGTTCGAACGGATCTTCGATCCGTTTTCCCAAGCCGACAACTCGATCACTCGCGAGTTCGGCGGCACCGGCCTGGGCTTACCTATATGCCGTCGCATCGCCGAAGCGTTGGGTGGACACATCAGCGTTGAAAGTGATTTGGGCAGAGGCAGTCAATTCACCGTTATCGTGGAAGCCGGTTCCCTCGAGGGAGTCAAAATACTCGACTCCGTACCGACCGACGGCATGAAAACCGTGCTCAGACAGAAAGAGGACGAAGCCGTGAGCCTTTCCGGAAATAAAATCCTGCTCGTCGAGGACGGTTTGACCAACCGGAAACTGATTCGGTTGATGCTCCAGCGGGCGGGGGCCGATGTGGACTGCGCCGAAAATGGCCAAGTGGGCGTCGACATGGCCCTCGAGCATCCTTATGACCTGATCCTGATGGACATGCAGATGCCGATTATGGACGGGTTCACGGCCACCACCCGGCTTCGTCGCAAAGGGGTCATCATCCCGATCATTGCCCTGACAGCCCAGGCCATGAAGGGCGATCGGGAAACGTGCCGGTCGGCAGGCTGCTCTGGCTACCTGACCAAACCGGTCGACCCCGACACGCTCGTGACGACGATCGCCCGGGCGATCCAAGGTGAAGACGTCGACGTCGATGCGACAGCATACGAAGCAACCTCGGATCAGTCGGACGATAAGCTCGTTTCGACCTTGCCGATGGACGATCCGGTCTTCCGCGAGATCGTCGAGGAATTCATCAAATGTGTTCACGAGAAGCTTGATGAGATGCGGCGGGCAGCGAACGCCCAGAACCTCGACGAACTGTCCGCCCTGGCCCATTGGCTAAAAGGGGCCGGCGGCACGGCCGGTTTCGCTGCGTTTACCGAACCGGCTCGACACCTTGAAGTCGGCGCCAAGCAGCGCCAAACCGTGCAGCTAGAGGGCTTGCTCCAAGAGTTGGAATCGATCGCCGCCCGACTATCCATCCCCTCCGACCAACCCGGCTCGGCGGTCACGTAGTGTCCCGGACGGCCACCGGGTAGCCCCGATAGCTCCGCTATCGGGGTCGCGAAGCGGCAAGAGGCATCAAGACGCAAGGCACACTGGCCTTGACCGTTGTCGACAGTACCAACCAGAGTCCATAACCTCTTGGGCCTGACGGCCCCCGGATAGACGAGACGAGCTATCCGGGCTACCCGTTCTCGCAAATTCACGCATCACGATCCGCCGGCCAGTTGTTGGAAGAGCATGAAGAGCGCGCCAAGCCCGATCAAAGCTGTGATGACGAGGAAGATCGCGAGTTTGACTATTTGAAGCCAGAACAGGCCGGGGGCATTGTCTCGGTCAACTTCACTGAGTGTGCTGTCAACGGCGGTTCCGGATTTGAAGTGGGCTTGGAGCCGCGTGGCGATTGCCCATACGGTCCCGGCGCAGAGCAGGAAAATGATCAGACAACCAGCGATGCCGCCCAGGTTGTCAATCATCGTGTGCCTTTCGTTACTGGCCAGCAGGGAAGACGCGCTTATCCGGCGACGAACTGCTTGATGTCCTCGGCGGTGGGAAGCGATGGTTGGGCGCCTGGCTTGGTAACGGCCAGGGCGCCGGCAATGCAGGCCATGCCGACCGCGTCCGAGGGGGATTTGCCTTCGGCCAGAGCACAAGCCAGCGCGGCATTGAAGGCGTCGCCGCCGGCCGTGACGTCGCAGGCGTCGACCGAGGGCGCGGGGACCAGTTCAGCCCGCAGGCCGTCGTGCAACAAGGCCCCGTTGCTGCCCAAGGTGAGAACGGCCATTCTGGTGCCTTCGGCTAGAAGTCGCTCAGCAGCCACCCGGGCAGTGATCCGATCCAGGACCTCGATCCCGGTGAGGATTTCAGCCTCCGTTTGGTTGGGTGTGAGCCAGTCGATCTGAGTGAGCAACCCATGATCCAGGGGCACGGCGGGGGCCGGGTCGAGAATCACACGCGCCCCGACTTCCGCCCCGATCGCCGCGGCCCGATGGACCGACAGTAAGGGGATTTCTAGCTGCAGTAAAAGGGCGTCGAACGATCCGATTTGACGCAAGGCTGTTTCGACCTCGTCGGGCGTTAAGTTGAAATTGGCGCCGGGAGCGACCGAGATGGCGTTTTGGCCGTTGCCGTCGACGAGAATCAAGGCCGTGCCGGTCGCGCTGGTTTCGTCACGGTGGATGAAGTCGGTTCGAATGCCCTCTTGGATGAAACGCTCGATCGACTCCTGACCGAACGAATCGTTGCCAACCTTGGCCACGAGAGTGAC
>JAFGFF010000021.1 GCA_016931075.1 Pirellulales bacterium
GATTCCAACAAACTGCATGCCACTTGTGACGAACGAGGCAACCTGCAATTGGTCGCACCACGCCGCCCGACAGTTTCTTCGACGTCTTCTTCGAGATCGACCTCCCCGACGACGCAGAGGGTCCGCTCCTGTTGGGAAGCGTGGGCACGGTCGGAACCTTCATCTTCCCCGAACCATCCACCCTCGGCATGCTCCTCGCCGGCCTCCTCTGCCTCGGCTGGCGGGTCTGGCGACGCCGATAGAAACGGCCTGTTCTAACGAAGAACGTTCTATCTGCAACGGGATGTTGAGAGACCTGACCTGATCAGGAAGAGGGTCGTTTGCGCCTTCTAAACGGGGTGGCCACGATAGCTCCGCTATCGTGGGGCCGTCAGGCCCAGGAAGCATAGCACCCGGCTGCCGGTTTCGTCAGAAGACCTCTGGGAAAATGCCACAGTGTGCAAGAAGTAGACAGATGCGCGCTATGACTATCATGACAAGAGAACCGAAAAAGAATAAACTCCTGGAATCGTCTACTTCTCCCTCGGAAGGAACAAGGAGTGCTGCCTTCACTGCCGGGGCTTTTTCCATCCGCAGGGAAGCGAGAAGCCCAAGGCTCGCTCCGATCAGTATTGCCAGGAATACATCAGCTTCCGAACCAATCATGCTGGGGCAGGTCAACACACGGCATACAACGTAGAGAGAAGGTGCCCCGAAGGCCATCACAAACAGCAGCAGACCCATTGGCGTGAGTCGGCACGAGATGCCTGCTTCATGCGGGGGGCAGTACTAGATACTTTCCATCCCCGTCGAGCCATGAGTTCCACCATTCCCCACATGGTGAAGCAAGCAACGATATATAGAATAATCGGGATGAAGCTGTGCATCTGTATCCGCATCGAAGACATCGAGTTACATCATAAGTCGATGGAACGCAATCATCGCCATCAGCAAGCCCCCATGCATGATCCTACTGCCGATGTTTATGCACGGCAAGTGAGGACGTTGCTCCTCCACCCATACCGTCCCAGCGTCTGATAGGCCTCGAACAGAGCCTCGATATTTTCAATCGGCGTGTCGGCTTGGATGTTGTGGGCCGTGCAGTAGATGAAGCCGCCGGAGGGGGCGAGGGTTTTGAAGCGGAGGGCAACTTCGGCGGTGACGTCATCGGGCGTGCCGAAGGGGAGGGTTTTTTGGATGGACATAGAGCCGTGAAAACAGAGCCGGTCGCCGAACGTCTTTTTGAGGTCGGCGTGGTCCATGTTCGTGACGTCCGGCTGCAACGGGTTGAGGATGTCCAGGCTGCAGTCGATCAGGTCGGGGATGAGCGGTTTGATCGAGCCGCACGAATGATGGGCGACTTTCATTCCGTAAGAATGGCCCAACTCGACGTAGGCGGCGAAGCCTGGCTTGAGGAATTGGCGCCACTCCGCGAAAGGAACATGGCACACGGCGACACATCCCTGATCGGTCGCGAGATGCTCATTGACAGGCGATCAGCATCAAGCCGTGTTCATGGCGCGGCTTCCCGGTTCTTGTTCCGCTCGATCCGCTTGGGGATGAAAGTCTCGTGGACGATCGACTTTGAAAAGGCCTGTTCCCACTGCTTGCGCGATTCGCCTTCGAAAACAAAATAGCCGTCGTTGTCGAGGATCGAGAAGAAACCGCCGTAGTAGCTCAAGGCGAGTTGGCGTTCGGAATCGTCCTTCATCCGAACGACCGCCAACCGGCTGCCCTTCCAGAGGACCCATTCGTTGCGGTATTGGGCCTTCGGGGCAAGGCGGCGGAACAGCTCGGGATCCAAGGTCGCCTTCGTGGCCTTTTGGAGGTCTTCCTCGGCATACTTGGCGGCCTTGAGACCCTCCAGGTCGTAGACGGTGATCGACTCGATCTCGGCCGCGAACGCCGGAAGGTCCTTGATCGGCTTCTTGGCTCCGCCCAGCACGACCAGCCCAACGGCCAAGAGAACGAATCCAGCCCAGGTTCTCTTCAGCTTCATCGTTATTGCCCTCGCTTGTTTGAAGACGGCCGTCATTTCCAGCCTTGCGATCCTCTCCCGAGTTTCTCACCCGGTACGGATCCCCGTTCGCCATTCGCGTTCCACAGTCGAATCTTGTCGCATTTCCCGTGAATTTGTCGCCGAGCCAACCGGCTTGCCCCGTACCCCCCGTCTTTGTCTCACCCCCTTCACCCTCTGGCCCCGCCTCCCTATACTACAGGGTTTCCCCCGAGGAGGCCGGTTGTGAGACGGATTGCGGACGAGAAGGTATTGGTGCTGGATTTCGGGTCGCAGTACGCCCAGTTGATCGCGCGGCGGGTGCGGCAGGAGCAGGTCTATTGCGAGATCGTGCGGCACGACCTGCCGGCCGAGCGGATCCGGGAGTTGGGCCCGATGGGGATCATCCTCTCGGGCGGGCCGGCCAGTGTGTATGAGGACGGGGCGCCGAAGTGCGACCCCGCGATCTTCCAGCTCGGGCTGCCCGTGCTGGGCATCTGCTACGGCATGCAACTGGCCTGCGAGGCCCTGGGCGGCAAGGTGGCCCACACGCCGTCGCGGGAATACGGTCGGGCCCGGTGCCGGGTGACGGCCGACGATCCGCTGTTCGCCGACGTGCCGACCGACCTTCAGGTCTGGATGAGCCACGGCGACCAGGTGGACCAGGTGTCGGACGATTTTCTTCCCCTGGCCGCGACCGACACCTGCCCCTTCGCCGCGGTCAAGCACCGGACGCTGCCCATCTACGGGCTGCAATTCCATCCCGAGGTGACTCACACGCCCCAGGGCTCGACGATCCTGGGCAACTTCCTCCGCTCGGCCTGCGGGTGCGGCGGCACGTGGCGGCTGGGCGATTTCGCCGAAGAGGCCATCACCGGGCTCCGCGAGCGGGTGGGCAAGAGCCGGGTGATCTGCGGGCTGTCGGGCGGGGTCGATTCGTCGGTCGTGGCGGCCCTACTGGCCCGGGCGATCGGACCGCAGTTATCCTGCATCCTCGTGGACAACGGCCTCTTGCGCCTGGGCGAGGCCGAGTCGGTCATCAAGGAGTTCTCCGACCATTTTAAAACAGACTTGCATGTCGTTCGGGCGGAAGACCGGTTCCTGAAGGCCCTGGCCGGCGAGACAAATCCGCAAGAAAAGCGCCGCAAGATCGGCCACACGTTCATCGAGTGTTTCGCCGACGAGGCGGCCAAGATCGAGGACGCCCGATTCCTGGCACAGGGCACGCTCTACCCCGACGTCATTGAGAGCGGCGGTTTGAAAGACGGCCCGGCGGCCACGATCAAGCTGCACCATAACGTCGGCGGCCTGCCCGAGGATTTGAGCTTCGAGCTGATCGAGCCGCTCCGCGACCTCTTTAAGGATGAAGTACGCCGTCTGGGGTTGCAGTTGGGCCTTCCGGAGGACATTGTCTGGCGGCATCCGTTCCCCGGACCTGGGCTGGCCGTCCGCTGC
>JAFGFF010000195.1 GCA_016931075.1 Pirellulales bacterium
CCGCCCGAACGAGGCGACGACGCAGCCGACCTGAGCCGGCTCGAAAAGGCCGTGGGGCCGGTAGACCTCGACCTCGACTTGCTTCGGGTGCTGCCCACGATGCTCCGCGAGCACGACTTCCGCGTCACGGCCGTGCTGGACGAATCGCGTTTGATTGGGCTCGAACCGGGCGATACGACCGGTGAAGCGTACGCCGTGGCGGTCGACCTGGGCACGACGACTCTGGCTGCCGCGCTGGTCGATCTGGCCACGGGCAGCCAACGGGCCGTCACCGCGCGGCTCAATCCACAAACGGCCTTTGGCGACGACGTTCTTTCACGAATCCTCCACGCCCGAGAGAACGCCCACGGCCTGCACGAACTGCACCGCGTCGTGATCGAGGCGGTCGACGCGATGATCGGCGAACTGGTCGGCCAGATCGGCGTTGGGCGGCAGCGCGTCTGTGCGGTCACCATCTCGGGCAATACGACCATGCAGCAGCTCTTTTGCTGTCTGGACACGCGGCAATTGGGCGAGGTGCCGTTCGTCCCCATCACGACCGGCCGGTTGAACATCGCCGCCGATCGACTCGGCCTAGCCATTCATCCGGGCGGACGGGTTCACGTCATGCCGGTCATCGGCGGGTTTGTCGGTGGTGACACGGTCTCGGGCATCCTGGCCACCGGCCTGACCGAGGACGACGGACCGACCCTGCTGATTGACATCGGGACCAACGGCGAGATTGTCCTCTGGGCCGACGGACAGCTCCGAGCCGCGTCGACCGCCGCCGGGCCGGCCTTCGAAGGCGCGCGGATCTCGCAAGGCATGCGCGGCAGCGCCGGGGCCATCGAAAAAGTGGTTGTCGACGGCCGGCTGCGGATCAACGTGATCAACAACGTCCGGCCGATCGGCCTGTGTGGATCGGCCCTGATCGACCTGGCTGCCGAGCTGCTCCGGCACGGTGTTTTATCGCCCGAGGGTCAAGTCCGCACGGGCGACCAGTTGCCCAAGGACCTGTTGCCCGACCTCCGCCGGCGCGTGATCGACCAGGACGGCCGCCCGGCGCTGCTCCTGGCCGACGAGACGGAGACGTCGCTGGACCGGCCCATCGTGGTCACGCAACGCGATTTCCGCGAGCTGCAACTGGCGACCGGGGCCATCCGAGCCGGCGTGGTTCTGCTGTTGCGTCAGGCCGGTGTTCGGCCCGAGGCGCTCGATCGCGTACTTTTGGCCGGAGGTTTCGGCAACTTCATCCGCCGCAGCAACGCCCAGCGAATCGGCCTTTTGCCGCCGGAGATTCCTCACAAGCGGATCCGCTATCAGGGCAACACGTCGCTGGCCGGCGCTCGTTTGTTGGCCCTGTCGACCACGGCCCGTCGTCATGCGGAGGCATTGGCCCGACGCACTCGCCACGTCGACCTCTCCCGCGATCCGGACTTCCAAACGGCGTTTGCCGACGCGATGATCTTCCCGGATGAAATGCCGTAGAATCACAACGCTCGCTACTTTGAGTCCCGTTTGACCGCTGTTTGAGCAGGCACTATGGACGGATTGTCCGCTTCTGTGGCACTCAGCCGCGGAATTTACCTGTAGGGAACGCCCTCTGTGGCGTTCCGATTCTGGATCAACAACCACGCGCAAACGCCGCACCTGCCGAGGAACGCCACAGAGGGCGTTCCCTACAGATCATACAAGGCAAGTCGAGTGCCATGCTCATCCCTTGCTGAAGCGAGGTCTGGGCATGGCACCCTATGCAATTCCGAAAACTTGCTTCAGGAACGCTTCGGCCCGTTGGGCGATGCCGGGTGATTGGCTTGCCCGAGGGCCGGCGATGTTAAGGACGTCGATCTTGTGCGCAAGGAGCCATCGAACCACCTCGGACGGATTGAGTGATTCGGCCAAGTCGATCGTCAGGTAGGGCTTTTCATGACGTTCGGCAAGTTGGCAGGTCAAGAGCGTGCCGCCACGGAGCGGACCGGCGTGGAGGATCAACGTCCCGTCGGAATCCAAGACATTCCGTTCAGTCCGTACAGCATATTCGGCTGAAGAGGTTTCCCGCAATTCATACCGCGCGGGAATCGGTCCGTCCTCGGCCAGCCGACCTCGGGGGCACCATCCGCCGTGTGGGATGCCGCCCGCCAGAGCCACGTCCAACGCGGCCCGATCCACGCCGGTTTGACCGCCCGAGACGATCTTCCCAGGAAGCGTCTCCCTCGCATTGGGTTCACGGGGCATATTCATCGATCCATCGTTTCTTGTCATAGGATAACAGCTTAGACACTGTCTTTATTCTGTAGGGAACGGCCTCCGTGCCGTTCCTGTTTGGGGACTGCAATGGTCCCGCAGGAACGCCACGGAGGGCGTTCCCTACAGTGACGGCGATGACCTCAATTCGGAAAGTTACTCTTATGCAAATCCTGAAAATCGCACAGCCTCCGGGCTCCCACCGAATCAGGGTATTATAGACGTTCCCTGTGTGCCTGTCTCGATCGGTGGTCAGCGCTCGTGGCTGTTTGTCTTTCGCCGTTGGATCGGTAAAGTTTGCCGGCCGTCGTCGATTCGGCCGTTTCTTACTCCGAGGAGGTTACGAGGCGACAGCCGTAAGCCATCTTTGAGACGAGGAGTACCCGGTTCGGGAGCGTACGCCCGTGGGGCTGCGCGCGGAACCGGGCCCCGGGGCATTCGAGGATGAAACAGTGGAGTGGCAGGTTCGTAACACGGTCATTCCGGACGAGGTCGTCGAGCGTTGGCAGGAGTTTGTCAACACGATCGCCGAGTTCATCGACGTACCGAGCGTGATGATCAACCGGATCGATCCGCCTGAGCTGGAGATCTTTCGCTCGAACGTCGGCGAGAAGAATCCCTTCCCTTCGGGCACCCGGATGCCGTTGTTGGGCGTCTATTGTGAAACGACCGCTCGCACACGGCGCTCGTTGCGGGTCAGCGACGCCCGAAACGATCCACGATGGAGCATTTCACCAACGGCCAAGGCAGGTATCTACGCCTACCTCGGCTATCCATTGCTTTGGCCTGAAGGATCGATCTTCGGGACACTCTGCATCATCGACACCAAGGAAAACCCTTGGGGCGATCGTTACGAGAAGCTCGTTAGTAACTTCAAGAACGCCGTGGAAACGCACTTGGCGCTGGTTTTTGCACACGAGCAGGCCAATGCGGCGACCAGGGCCAAGAGCGAATTCCTGGCCAACATGAGCCACGAGATCCGTGCCCCGATGACGGCCATCCTCGGATTCTCCGATGTGCTGCTGGACAATCTGCAACTTGAAGAGAACATCTGGGCGGTCAACACGATCAAACGCAACGGCGACTATTTGTTGACGCTTATCAACGACATTCTTGACCTGTCGAAGATCGAAGCCGGCAAGCTCCAAGTCGAGAGAATCTGTTGCAAGCCCGTTCGGATCGTGGCCGACGTCGTCTCGCTGATGCAGGTTCGTGCCGATTCAAAGGGTCTGCCTTTGGAGGTCGAGTTTGTCGGCGCTATCCCTCAGAGGATAAAGAGCGATCCTACCCGGCTCCGGCAGATCCTCATCAATATGGTCGGAAACGCGATCAAGTTCACTGAGACGGGGAGCGTTCGAATCGTCACCCAAATGGTCGAATCGCCGGAAGGAATGCCCTGTCTGCGGTTCGACGTGATCGACACGGGCATCGGGATGACGCCGGAGCAAACGTCGCATCTCTTTCAGCCTTTTTCCCAGGGCGACTCGTCGACCACGCGACGTTTTGGCGGGACTGGATTGGGTCTGGCGATCAGTAAACGGCTGGCCGCCATGCTCGGAGGAAATATTGCCGTCCGTAGCGAACTCGGGCAAGGGAGCACGTTCAGCTTGGCTGTCGAAACAGGCCCCGTGGACGACGTGCCGATGCTCGACAACCCGGCCGAAGAATTCGCACGCCGCGACGAAACGCCTTTGCCCTGTGCCGAGGCGGCTCATGAATCTGGTCCCGAGTTGGCCTGTCGCGTTCTGCTGGCCGAGGACGGGCCGGATAACCAACGGTTGATCTGCTACATGTTGAAGAAGGCGGGGGCCGAGGTGGCGGTGGCGGAAAACGGGCAGATCGCATGTGAAATGGCGCTAGCTGCGAAGCACGAGGGTGAGCCGTTCGACGTCATCCTGATGGACATACAAATGCCCGTCATGGACGGCTACGACGCTACCCGTCACCTCCGTCGCAATGGCTACACCGGCTCAATCGTCGCCTTGACCGCCAATGCGATGGCCGGCGACGATGTCAAGTGCCGTGAAGCCGGGTGTGACGACTATCTGTCCAAGCCGATTGTCCGCGACCGCTTCCTCTGCACGCTCGCCCGACTGACTCGTAAAAAAGAAAGTCATCTTAGAAGGTGACGGCAGACGTTCCTGTGAGCAATCCCTGGCAGACGAGTAGCCAACTCACTCGGAGTGGACGCAGCGGAATCCCAAGTCTTCACGCGTGAAGTCAGGCTCGCGACCGGCACGGGCCCAAACCGTCGCGTCATGGCTGCCCGTCGGCGGGGTCGTCCAGGCGCCGCCTCGGCAGACGCGGGAGTCGCTTTTGTCGGGACCGGGCGGTTCCTCGATCGGGCTGCGGTCGTAATAATCCGCGGCGTACCAGTCGGCGCACCATTCCCAGACGTTGCCGACCGTGTCATTCAGGCCGTAGCCGCTGGGCCCAAACGCGCCGACCGGCGCCGGCCCGCGGTGGCCGTCCTCGCCCGTGTCCTCATCCGGAAACCACCCTTGCCACGTGTTGGACCGGGGACGTCCGTCGGGCTGACGGTTCGTGCCCCAGGGATAGTCGGCGTCGCGCAGACCGCCCCGGGCGGCACATTCCCATTGGGCCTCGGTCGGCAATCGCTTGCCGGCCCATCGGGCGTAGGCCGACGCGTCGAACCACGAGATGTGGACCACGGGATGGTCGTCCCGATTGTCCAGCGACGTGTCGGGCCCGCCAGGGTGAAGCCAATCGGCCCCCGCGCACTCGACCCAACGTTTTTTTTGACGGTCAAAAACGTGGGACCAGCCGCGACGTTGGGCCGTCGTGATGTAGCCGGTCGCCTGGACGAATGCGGCGAACTGCCGGTTGGTCACCTCGTCCCGGTCGATCCAGAACGAGTCAAGCGTGACGTCATGGGCGGGTCGAATCTCGGACCGGTCCGAGAAATCGTTGCCCATCCGAAACGTCCCGCCTGGGATACGGACCATCCCGTCGAAGCCCCGCTCGGAAGCCCCGATCGACGCGGTGGGCCTCCGCGCCGCGGGGAGCCATTGCCATGCGACGACGCCCAGGCCGACCCCCAGCAGGATCATCACGCCCAGCCCAAGCTGTTCAGACTTCTTCACGCGGACCTCCGTGTCGCGCTAGTTCGAGCGATATCTATCCGTCGCCGCGGCGATTGCGGTAGTGGCGGCTGGCTTCTTCCAAGGTGCGGCGTTCTTTCTTCGTCAGGCTTGCCTCACCGAGCCGCTGCATCTTCTCCAGGATCCGGTCGACTTCGCGTGCCAACCGGTCGGAGTCGTCGTCCCGATCGGGATCGTGGACGCGCAGCCGTGGCTTCCGTTTGAACCACTCGGACGAGGCCAGCCCGTTGGTCAGCCGGGTCAGATTCCAGCCCAATTTGAAGTAAGCCAACGCGAACCCGGCTCCGGCCAGGTGAACACCGTAGGCGACCTGTGCGTCTCCCGCTCCGGAAGGGCCGATGAATCCATACAAGTCGGCGACAACAAAGAGTATTCCAACCACCCAGGCCGGCACCGGCAGGACAAACATCAGCAGGAGCATCCGGCGTGGGAAGAGCAGGACAAAGAGAATCACAACGCCGGTCACCGCGCCGGAGGCCCCGACGAGTGGTGTCTGTGGGGGGATCTTGGCTAGCCAATTCCAGAGCGACCAACTTATGCCGCCCAGCACGATCATTACGAGATAGAGTCGTAGAAACTCCCGTCGGCCGTATGTCGCTTCGACATCTCTGCCTAGGAAGAACAGACCCAGCATGTTGAAAATGACATGCCTCGGGTCGGACGCGTGGGCAAAACCATACGTGAGGAATTTCCACCAATTCCATGGCTGAACAACCGTTTGGGGCTGCACCGCCATGAACTCGGCGAGGCCCCCGATTCCTTGTCCGGGTGTCAGGAGTGCGTCGGCCAGGGCGATGACCACATTGATCAGAATAAGCCAACCGATGATGGTGCTCGGCCCGCGCAGACGGATGCCCGGCTGTTCCGGTCCGTAATAGTCTCGGTCTTGGATACCCATGCACCTCTCCGTTCGGCTGGCCCCACGGCCAGGGGGAACTTGCAGCGACACCGCCCGCGTATTGTGCACAAGTCTGACCAAGAAGCCTAGGTCATTCCCCACGGGGAAAGAACCGTCACGGGCGTTCCACTCTCCAGGGGGAGGCGGAGTGGTGATCCGACAGAGAAATTCCTCGGCCTGCCAGCGCTGGGAGACTGGCCGGAATAAATGAAAGAGAATGGACGGTGAACCAGCGGCCTACTGACCGGCGATGGCCGTCTTCTGCTGGATGTATTGAGCAGCCGCTTCCCACATCTTGGCGATCTGGTCGGCCATGGTCTGATTTTCGGCCGCCAGTCGTTTGACCTCGGCCTCCCGCTCGGCCTTCATGGCTTCAACCGTCTTCAGATGGTCCTGGACCAGCTTGAACTGGCGCCGTGCCTCGGCCCGCTCGCCTTCCAACACGACCTGTATGTCCTGGAGCGTCTGGAGTTGACGCTTAGCGACCTCGACCGTGCTCTGAAGCTCTTTCAACTCGCGAGTGGACCGTTGTTTCTCCTCGGCCAGAACGGCCCACTGCCGGTCGTACGACTTCAGCAGAAAATGATAGTCGCGCAGTTGTCGCTCGAAGCCTTTCTTGCCGTCCTTGGCGTACTCGTCGACGACACTCGCTGGCAGGATCTTCGCCAAATCGTCCCGCGTTTTGCCGGCAAAAATCTCGTGACTGTCCTTGGGCAATTGTTCACAGAGAGTCCACGTCTGCTTGGCCGCGACACTATTCTTCAAGTATTTCTGCAACTCCGGAGTCATCGTCAAGGTCGCTTCGAGAACGACCTGACCTTGGCCGACCTGGGTCACGCGATACTCTCCCAGGAAATGGCCTGGGCCTTCCTGAGGTGACTGCTCGAAGATGTAAACCACCGTTGAGACGGCGATGGGCGGTGGACTCGCGGCCGCACCACCCCCAGGCTCATCGCCTATGACCTGGGGTACGTTAACGGTGAGGTTGCCCTTGGCTGCATCGACTAATCGGCCAGGCGTACAGCCGTACCAGACTCGGCCGCGTCCGAGAGTCAACTTGTTTATCTCGGTCTGCAGATAGAAGACGCCCCCTTCGCAGCCCTTCTGAAAATCACCGTATTGATCCTTTTCGATCTCGGCAGGCAGCGGAGCGATCTTCTTCTCGTAGTCCTTGGCGCGGGAACGCCAATACTCTTGGGTACCCAGCACGTCTATCGCCAGCCAGAGGAAGGCCCCGGAGGCAACGATGATCAGACCGACGAGGACCTTGTTCCAAATGCTCATACGTGATCAGCCCACGCGGCCAGAGTCTCAGTTCCGTATCAGCGGCGCACCGGCGGCGCGCCCCCGGGGAGGGCAAGCGGTGATAACTCCGATACTAGTCGGGGCTTAGGGGGGTGTCAAGCTTTCACCCTTGGGCAGGCTGCGCCGATCCGGCACAACCGGTCCGACTGCCCTGAGGCCGGTCCGATCTGGCCGAGCAGCCCGATTATTCATCTGCCACGGCCAACCAGCCACCTATCCCCAAAACCGCCTGCGGAAAAGGTGCCAGGCACCTTTTATGCGAAGCACCCGAAGGGCCGTTCCGGCAAAAGGTGCCTGGCACCTTTTCCGCAGGCTTCCAGGGCCTCCTATTCTACATGATCGTTAAAGACGACACCATCGTCAGACCGATTAGTCATTTGCGGGGGCATAGTGCGCTGAAACTACTCCTTATGGGTGGAATCCTCGTGCCGCATTCACGGACGGAACAGAAAACCTTGGCCTGGGACGCCCTGGGGCATGGTCCGTGCCCACCGGTCTGGCCAGCGTTTGTGCTGATGCTGGGCATGCTCCTGATGGCCGGTGCCGGATGCAATCGGGCCTACTACCGGCGCCAGGCCGACCGGGAGGTCCACGACGTGGTCGCCTGCGCGGCGACCCAGGCCGATTCGGATCGGACCGACTACTCGATCCGACCCAATCCGGCGTCGCGGATGTTCGATCCCGACTGCCCTGACTGTCCTCCCATGCCGCCCGACGACCCGGCCGCCGCCCGGCTGATGCGGTGCGTCGACGGCAAGCACGGTTGGCCCGGCTGGGACTGCTACGGCAAAACGCCGCTGGTCGAAAACCCCGACTGGGAATCGTACCTGCCGCGAGATGAAAACGGCGTGGTCGTTCTCGACCGCGAAGGGGCCGTCCAGTTGGCCCTGGTCAACTCGCGGGACTACCAGCAGCAACTCGAGAACCTTTACGTCTCGGCTCTGGACGTGACGTTCCAGCGGTTCCGGTTCGATGCCCAATTCTTCGGCGGCAACTCGACCTTCTACGACGCCCAGGGCCGCGTGTTCGGCGGAGGCGCCGCCAGCAGCACGCTCCAGACCGACACCGAACTCGAAATGCGCAAGCTCTATGCCTCCGGCGGCGAATTGGTCGTCGGCATGGCAAATTCACTCGTCTGGCAGTTCGCCGGGCCGGACGACTACGCCGGCACCACGCTCTTGGATTTCTCGCTGGTCCAGCCGCTCCTGCGAGCCGGTGGCCGGGCCGTCGCGCTGGAAGAACTCACCGACGCCGAACGGGCCCTGCTGGCCAACATCCGTCAGATGGAACGGTTTCGACGCGGGTTCTACACCCAGGTCGTCGCCGGCAGCGATCCCGGGCCGGGACCGTCGCGCGGCGGGCCGTCGCTTGGGGGCCTCAATCCAGGCGGCGGGGCTGGAACCAGCGGACTGATGGGACTCCTGCGACAGCAGGTCGTCATCCGTAATCAGCGGGCCAACATTGTCTCGTTGAACGAAAGCCTTCAACAACTCGAAGCCTTTTTCCAGGCCAACTGGATCGACTTCTTCCAGGTCGAGCAGACCCGGCTTCAACTCTATCAGGCCCAAATCGACCTGCTCAACCGCGAGGCCCTTTATGAGGACACGCTAGACGCCTACAAGATCCAGCTTGGGCTGCCGCCGACCCTGGATGTGCGGATCGCCGATCCGTTGTTGAACCAATTCGATCTGATCGCGCCCGAACTGACCGACGCCCAAAATGCGGCCACACTCCTTCTGGAAAAGGTCCGCAACGCCAAGCCGGGCGATTCGCTGGTCGAGCGGATCCCGGCTATGCAAGCGTTGGCCAAGGTGTCGCGGACACAGTATCGCCGCGTCGCCCGGGACCTGACCACACTCGACACGGCCCTACCGGCCCGGCGTAAGGCCCTCGAACAGTTGGCCCAGCGCGACGAGTTCCGCCGCGGCGACGTGGCGGCGTCGATTTGCGACGTCACGCGACTGGATAAGCGGGTGGCGAAGATCCACGTTGACTACGCCGATCTGGAATGCACGCTCGAAGCGACGCTCGATAAGCTAGCCGCGTGGGAGCAGCGGATCGCGCAGGGGCCCGACGCCAAGGCCACCGAGGACAACGTCCTGGCGCTCGAAGGAGACCTGCTGGCGCTGTCCGGCCAGTTGCTCGAACTCTCGTTGACCCAGGCCAAGGCGCGGCTCGAGTCGATCACGCTGGCCCCGCTCGAGTTGAACTCGGACGACGCGTTCCAAATCGCCCGGGCCAACCGCCGCGACTGGAAGAACGCTCGATCGGCCCTGGTCGACCAGTGGCGTCAGGTCGAGGTCACGGCCAACGACCTGGAAAGCGACCTGGACCTCACGTTCAGCGGCGACTTGGGCACCACGGGCGAGCACCCGCTGCGGTTCCGGGGGACCAACGGCCGGCTCCGCGTCGGTCTGGCCTGGGACGCTCCGCTGACCCGTCTGGCCGAACGAAACACCTACCGCGAGGCCCTGATCAGCTACCAGCAGGCGCGCCGGTCCTACTACGCCTACGAAGATCGGGTGAGCCAGTCGCTCCGCCGGACGCTGCGCGACGTGCGGCTGGCGCAGATCAACTTCGAGCAGCGCCGCGCGGCCGTCCTGGTCGCCGCTCGACAGGTCGACTTGAAGCAGTTCGACCTCTTGAACCAACCGCCCCAAGCCGGCGGCGGCCGGTCGTTCGGTTCGACCACGGCCCGGGACGTCGTCGACGCCCTGAACAATCTGTTCCGCGAACAGAACGATTTTCTTGACGTCTGGGTCAGCTACGAGATCCTGCGGATGAACCTGGCGTTCGACCTGGGCGTCATGCGTCTGGACGACCGGGGCATGTGGATCGACGAAGACCTGATGACAGCCGTCCGGAACCGGGAGCAAGGCTCGTCGTGCCCGGACTCGGACGATCCGCCCCTGGAATTTCTGCCCAAGCGTCCGGCCGTCGAAGAAATCCCCGCGCCTCCGCCGCAGGAAGCCCGGCGTGTGTCTCGTCGGCGCGGGGTGCGGAAGTGATCTAATACCTGTAACGTAGCCCATCCACAGGCGCCATAGCCATGCTCGTGTGGACATGATAAGGCTGCGGAATTTCAGTAAAGCATGCCCACGCAAGCGTGGAGCATAGCGCCCGTCATCTCGTCAGGCCGGCGTCAGGAGGGTATACTTGGAAGAAATGAGTCTTCCCGCCACCGAGTCCCCGCCTGACGCCCCGCCTCGTTCGTCGCACTGGCCCAGCCATCCCGAGCTGGAGGCCCGGGAGCCGCGCAATCTCCTGGTGCTGGTCGTGCACCAGGTGGTGTTTCGGATCGCGTGGATGTTCAAGACCGAGAGCGTCGTGATTCCAGCGTTTTTGGATTCGGTGGCCGGGGCCGGTTGGATACGCGGGTGTTTGCCCGTCTTGAGCCGGTTTGGCCTGCACGTGCCGCCGGTCTTTTTCGCGGAGCCGCTTCGCCGCATCCCGCGGAAGAAAGTCGCGCTGGGCGTGTTGGGCGTGTTGATGAGCGCGCCGTTTGCGCTGATGGCCGGGATCTTGGCCCTCACCGCAGGCACGAAGCCATCGTGGATGCCCTGGGTGTTCTTGGGGCTCTACACCGTGTTCTTTATCTTGACCGGTCTGTACTTTCTCGCGTTCAACACGCTGCAAGGCCGGGTGATCCGCCCGACACGGCGCGGCCGGCTCCTGTTGCTGGGAACGTTCTGGGGCACGATTCCCGCGGTGGCCATCTCGCTGTGGCTGATGCCCGGCTGGCTCGGTCGGGCCACGCCCGCGTTCGGGCCGACGTTCCTGTTCGTGGCCGGCGGGTTTTTCATCGCAGGCCTGATCGGCCTGTTGACGTTCGAGCCGCCCTCGACCGACGACCGGCCGAAGATTCCATGGCTTAGCAGCCTGGCCGACGTGGTACGGACCGTTCGGGCAGACGCCAATCTGCGACGCCTTCTACTCGTCGTGATGCTCGGCAGCAGCAGCCTGCTCCTCATGCCGCACTACCAGGCCCTGGCCCGAGAGGAATTGGGGATCGGTGGCGGCAACCTGACGTTCTGGGTCATCGCCCAGAGCATCAGTGTCGGCATCATCAGCCTCCTGGTCGGTCTGTTGGCCGACTCGCGTGGCTACCGCGTGACGCTGCAATTGCTCGTGGTCGGCTCGACGTTGGCTCCGGCCTTGTCGATGGGCCTGGCCCAGTGGGGACAACCGTGGGGCGGACGGCTCTACTTCCTTGTGTTCGCGGCGTTCGGCATCGCCCCGATGGGCTTTCGAGCGACGGCCAACTACACGCTGGAAATCTGCGAGCCGGCCCAACACACCCGCTACCTCAGCACCGTCGCGCTCGGCTCGGCCGTGCCCTATCTCGTGTCCCCGTTGGTGGGGGAACTGGTCGACCTGATCGGCTTCCGGATCGTCTTTTCGACCGTCATCGCTCTGACCCTCCTGGGCGGCGTCCTGTCCTTACGCCTCGAAGAACCCCGCCACCGCCTCGCCCCTGAAGAAGCCGAATCGCTCGTCCTGCCCGCCGACGAATAGCTTGCCTTCCGCCCACACATCGCGACAATAAAAAGCACACCGTCCCGAGCCCGCAACAGAACAGGGGACTAACGTCCCCCGCTCGGCCCCCAATCCCCAATCCCCAATCCCCAATCCCCACTCCCCAATCCCCAATCCCCAATCCCCAATCCCCAATCCCCAATCCCCAATCCCTAATCCCTAATCCCTAATCCCTAAATCCCCCGCC
>JAFGFF010000196.1 GCA_016931075.1 Pirellulales bacterium
CCGACCAGTCTGCCGAGCGCCTCGGCCGAGAAGAGACGGGCGTCGCGCCCAGCGACCTGTGCTACGTTATCTTCACCTCCGGGACGACCGGCCGGCCCAAGGGCGTGATGACCGAACACCGCAACGCGGTCCGGTTTGTCGCCGCATTCAACGACGTCTGCCAGATGGGCCCGGCGGATCGGATCTACCAAGGTTTTTCGTTGGCCTTCGACGGGTCGGTCGAAGAAATGTGGATGGCGTTCTCCAACGGAGCCGCGTTGGTCGTCGGGACGGGCGAGATCGTCCGGTTCGGCAACGAGGTTGCCCGGCTCTTGACCCGGCAACAGGTCACCTACCTCTCGACCGTGCCGACGTTCCTGTCGATGATCGAGGAGGATCTGCCGACGGTACGCCTGTTGGTGGTCAGCGCCGAGCCGTGCCCGCCCGAGCTGGTCTCGAAATGGGCCACGTCCGAGCGGCGGATGCTCAACGTCTACGGGCCGACCGAGGCCACAGTGAACTCGACGGCCGCCGAGTGCGCCCCGGGCCGCAAGGTGACGATTGGCCGGCCGCTTCCGGATTACGAAACACTCATTCTTGATGAAAAGCTTCAGCCGGTGCCCGACGGCCAACCGGGCGAGCTGTTCGTCGGCGGGGTGGGCGTTGCCCGAGGCTATTTCAAGCAACCCGAGCTGACCGCCAAGCAGTTCGTCGACCACCCGTTTAACGGTTCGTCCGGGAATTCGCGTCTCTATCGGACGGGCGACCTGGTCCGCAGGAACGAGGAGGGTGATCTCGAGTTCCTCGGGCGGATCGACACCCAGGTCAAGGTCCGCGGCTATCGGGTCGAGCTTTCCGAGATCGAGGCGGTCCTGCTCGAACATCCCCGGATTCGCGCGGCGGCCGTCAAAGTCGTCGACCGCGACGGGTCGCAGGACCTGGCCAGCTACGTCGTGCCCAAGGACTCAGTCGACTCGTTCCAACAGGACGGCGTCTACGAACTGCTCCACGCACGGCTGCCGGCCTACATGATTCCGGCCTATCTCGACACGCTGGTCCAGTTGCCGTCGTTAACCAGCGGGAAGATCGACCGCAAGAGTCTGCCCGAGCCGAAGTCGCCCCTGGTGCGGACCCGCCGAGAAGCCGTCCTCCCGACCACCGAGACCGAAGCCAAGATCGCGGCCGTCTGGGAAGAGATCTTCGAAGTCTCTCCTGTCTCGATCGACGACGATTTCTTCCTCGATCTGGGTGGTTATTCGCTCTTGGCGGCACAGACCGTCTCGCGTCTGCGGGCAAAATCCGACCTCGAAGTGGCCATCCGCGACATCTACGAACACACGACGATCCGCCGCCTGGCCGAGCACGTCGACCGGACGGCCGAAGAAGAAGCGGCCGAGACCGACGAGTCCGCGGCGCCACAACCTCAGACCCGAAAGACGAGCCGCGAGGTTTTTCGGAGCCAATTGTTCTTAACCCGCTGGTGCTGCCACGGGCTCCAAGCTCTTTCGATGTTGCTGATCTACGGCTTCCTCACCCTGCCGGTCGTCATCCTGGCGGGCATCGTCATGAACGTCGTGCGGGGCAACCTGGCCGCCGAGCCGGCCATCGCCGTGGTCGGCATGCTGACGTTCGGGGCGTTCCCCCTCATTGTCCTTACGAGCGTCCTCGTGAAATGGCTGGTCATCGGGCGTTACCGGCCGGGCAAGTATCCGCTCTGGGGGCTCTATTACTTCCGATGGTGGCTGGCCACGCGGGTTCAAGCCCTCAGCGGCATGGGCCTCTTCGCCGGCACGCCTGTGATGAGCCTCTACTACCGACTGATGGGCGCGAAGGTCGGCCGCAACTGCGTGCTCGACACGGCCCTGTGCGGCGCGTTCGACCTGGTCGCGATCGGCGACGATACGTGCGTTTGCTCCGAAACCCAACTGCTGGGCTACCGGGTTGAAGATGGAATGCTGATCCTCGGCACGATCGAGATCGGCAGCCGGTGCTTCGTCGGCATCCACAGCAGCCTGGGCCTTAACACGCGGATGGAGGACGACACGCGGCTGGACGACCTGTCGCTGTTGCCCGACGGTGGCGTGATTCCCGCCGGCCAGTCCCGGCGCGGCTCGCCCGCCCAACCGGCCAAGGTCGACCTGCCCGAGGTCGCCGAGGCCCGAGCCGCTCGGCGACATCCGATCCTTTTCGGCCTGATCCACGTCTTCCTCGTGGCCGTATTGGAAATGGCCCTGCTGGTCACGGCGATTCCCTCGGTGCTGATCGTCGCCTTCCCGATGTTCCTGGGCGGCCCGCTCTGGGGCGCGATGGCCATGCTACTGGCCGTGCCGGTCCACGTCGTCTGGTACTGCCTGTGCATCGCCGGGCTGAAGGCCCTGATCCTGGGCCGCATGACGCCGGGCGTTTTTCCGGTCGAAAGCGTGCTCTACCTGCGGAAATGGACGGTCGACGTCCTCCTGGCCACCAGCCGGACGTTCCTGCATCCGCTCTATACGACGATCTATCTGCCGACGTGGCTGCGGTTGCTCGGGGCCAAGATCGGCGTTCGGGCCGAGATTTCAACCGTCACCCAAGTCACGCCCGACCTGATTGTGATCGAAGACGAGAGCTTTTTCGCCGACGGGTCGATGATCGGCGGACGCCATTTCTACCGCGGCCACGCCCATTTTGCCGCGAACCGGATCGGCCGGCGTAGTTTCGTCGGGAACAACGCGATTCTGCCCTTGGGCTCCGGGCTGGGCGAGAACTGCCTGCTGGGCGTGCTGTCGGCCCCGCCGGCCGATGAAAAAACAACGCCCGACGGCACCGAATGGCTCGGCTCGCCCTCATTCCGGCTGCCGCACCGTGTGAAGGTCGGCGGGTTCCAGGAGGCCGAGACGTACAAGCCGACCGCCTGGCTCTATTTCCTGCGGTTTGTGATCGACGGGCTGCGGATCCTGATCCCGTACTACATCCTGGCCGCCGCGGGCATCGTGTTCCTCTTCCTGATGAACGTGTCCTACACGGGTCTGCCCCTCTGGTTCACGATGGTCTTCACGCCGCCGATCGCGCTGGTCCTGGCCGTGGGCGTGGCCCTGAGTGTGGTTGTGCTGAAGCGACTGCTGATGGCTCCGTTCAAGCCGGTCATCAAGCCGCTCTGGTGCACCTATATATGGTGGAATGAAGTCATCAACGGCGCCTATGAAACAATCGCCACGCCAGCCCTGGCCCCGCTGTTGGGCACGCCGTTTATCAACTGGTACTTGCGCCTGATGGGCTGCAAGATCGGCAAACACGTCTTCATGGAGAGCCCCTTGTTCTCCGAGTTCGATCTGGTCGATATTGGCGACCACGCGGCGATCAACCTCGGCGCGGTCGTCCAGAACCACCTGTTCGAAGACCGGATCATGAAATCCGACTACCTCCGCGTCGGCGACGAATGCACGGTCGGCAACATGGCCGTCGTGCTCTACGACACGGAAATGAAACGGGCCGCCACGGTCGGTCCCCTGTCGCTATTGATGAAGGGCGAGACCCTTCCCGAATCCACCCGCTGGCTGGGCATCCCCACCAGCGCCGTTACCCCGTCCTCGGAAGTATAACGCTTCCCTTTCCCCCTTTTTGTGAACTTCGCTTTCAAGTTCCCCTTTTCTTCAGGAGTAGAGAAATGTTCCGAATTCTGTTGTGTGCAATGGTGGTTGTGGTTGCTGGGCTTTTCTTCGTCGGGCAGATTCCAGCCCAGGAAAAGGCCAACGATCATGAAGTCGTGTGGATCGGCGTCACTCTTTCGTCTCCCGACGGAGAAGACAACGAGTACTTGATCGGCACGATCGACAAGAAGATCTTCGACGAGATCGAATTGGGTCAGTATGACCGCAAGTTCCTCCGGCTGTCGAACCTGCGCATCGAAAAGGACGCCCCGGAAGGCGAAAGCAGCGACCACCGCGTGTTCCTCGACTGCGCCGACGTCTATGACTGGGGCGTCATCCTGGTCCGATATGATCACATCGTCTCGATCGAATTGAAGAAGCGAGATCCCCTTACCGTGGAGTGATGGGCAACTGGCAAGCCGCCGAAGCGGTGTGTTGCGTGTTGCCTGCGTGTTCCCCCACGCGGCTCCCCTAACAAAAAACTCCCCAAAGTACCATGACTGAAAACAAAACCTCCCCGCGCGATACCTTTCGCAACATGATGGCCATCGCCGTGGCGATCGGCCTGTTGTGCGTGCCGGCGCTGATCATCCGGATCAGCTACGAGATCGCCTTGGTCGGGGCCGTCCCGGCCATCGAGCAGCTCCGCGCCGACATCAACGACATCTCCGGCGTCTCGTCGGAAGACGCAATCGGCCAGGCCACGCAGTGGAACCAGCGGATCCGGACCCTGCAGGCCTACAACGCCCAGTGGTGGGGCAATCCGTTCATCCCGGATGCTTGGAACGATATCGAACTGATCCCCATCCCCAAGATGCCGCCTACGAGTGAACTCCACCAGCCGCCCGTCAAGGTCAGCTTGGCGCAGTAGTACGGGAGCCCTGCTTGCACCGGGCGCCACTGCTGGCTTGTCCAGCAGTGTGTAGGTCAGACTGCGCAGGGTGCCATGTCCAGACGCCGCTTCAGCGGCGGATGGACATGTGTTGGACGTTCCCTACTTGAAAATCGACAACATGCCCATCCGCCGCTAAAAGCTTGTTGAAAATGGACAGACCAACTGAGCGGCGTCTGGGCATGGCACCCGGCTTGGCTCCGTAGACGCGGCGTCCCGCCGCGTTCTAGTTCTACTGTCCCAAGTGACATGGCGAGACGTAAGTGATTTTGGTATATGATCTTCTGGACATGGACTTGTTCAGGAGATTA
>JAFGFF010000197.1 GCA_016931075.1 Pirellulales bacterium
AAACGAACCAGTCATTCCGCACCCGGAACGGTCGCAGACGCTTGCCCGCATCTTCGAACTCTATTCGAGCGGCCAGTACACGTTCCGGTGGCGGAACAGGTGGCAGGCTCCTTTCTTGCCGAGGTCGGCGGCGTTGATGTATTCGCGGCAGAGTTGGGTCATGGCCTCGCGTGAAAATGGGCAGCCGTGATTGTTCAGGAAGAGGGCCTCCCCCGATAGATCGCCGATCAGCAGGCTGGGGCGGACTTCGATCAGGTAGCGATCTACCCAGGCTACGGCCCGTTGGCCGATGGGGACCACGCGGTCTTTCTTGCCTTTGCCCTGGCGAACCATGAGAACGCCGCGCTCGGCGTCGAGGTCGTAGGGCCGCAGATTTATCATTTCGAGCCGGCGGATGCCCGTGCTGTAGAAGGTCTCCAGAATGGCGCGATCGCGCAGCCCGAGCAGGTTGTTGACGTTGCACTGGTTGATGACCTGATCGACTTCGCCGGGCGTCAGGACGCATTTGGGCAGTCGGTGTTCCAGCCGGGGCATGTCAATGTCGGCGGCCGGATTGTACAAGAGCAAGTTCTGGCGGACCATCCAGCGGAACCAGCCCCGGATCGGCACGAGCCGCCCACTTTGGCTGATGAAACTCAAGGGGTCGCCATTCTGTTTGCGGTAATGATACATATAACGCTGGTAGCGTTCGATGATCGGCTTGGTGACTTCGGCCGGTTGCGTGACGCCGCGCACGGCGCACCAGTTGATAAAGTAGCGGAGGTAGGCGCGGTGTAGCTCGATGGTCTTCTCCGCATAGTTCTTGATCCGCCTCCACTCCAGGTATTGCTCCAGCATGGCGATCATGCCCCGTGGGTCGTTGGGATCGCCGATGATCGGCTCGATTTTGCGTGGCATGTGTTGGGCCTCCGATCACGACTACGACGTGACAAGACTTTTTGCGTCCAGATTCGCGTTCCGGTCCACTTCGGCGATGGAAGACGGCAAGGTGCTTTCGTCGTCGGCACTTGCGTCAATATCCCGTCCCCGACTTGGGGCCGACTTGACGCCGACCCGGCCCCGACCACCACCCGACTTGTTACCCCTCGCGTTGCAGGGTGTGGCCCGACCAGTGTCGTCGTACTTGGCCTTCAACTGGTCCACGTCAATCAGCCGGGCCAGAAACTTCTGTTGGGCGTCGGGCGGCGACTCGTACAGGAGTTCGTAGACGAACGACTGGCCACGGCCGCCGCGATGCACCAGGAGGTATTCGAGTTCCTGGAGGCGTTTCAGGTGGACCTTGAGTTGCGTATTGCCCCAGCCGGTGAACTCGCGGACGTCTCGCCGGCTGAATCGGTAGTCGGCCCGGTCGATACCCTTCTGTTGACAGGCGGCCGTGACCATTTCGTCGACCAGGCCCAACAGCCGGCGTGTCTGGGGCGGGAGTTCGTCGACCGACCGGCCCAGGACTTCACAGGCCAAACGGTTAGCCACGGCGATGTCGTCCAAGGCGACTTCGATGTATTCGACGGTCTGGTCCTGATGCACGGTCGTCTTGACCGGCCGCTGATACTGGTGAAGCAAGGCAATGGCCCGGATCAGTGTCAGGTATTTCAGGTGGTCGCGTCTGGTTCGCGTCTTGTCGTCAAGGAAGGTCAGAGATTCGGCAAACGGGTTGGCGACCAGCAACGGCCGCAAGAGCCGCTGGGCGTTGCGATGGAGCGTCAGCGTGTCCTTGCGGCCCTGGTTGGCCAGCAGTCCTTCGAGCGTCTGACGCCTTCGTTGAAACTGGTGAATTGCCCTGGTTTGCTCGCGGTTTTCGTCGACCGTCAGAACGAGGCAGCGGTTTAATAGCTCTTCGTCGATGGTGACGGACGTGGTGGTCAGACAGAGCGCCACGGGGCCTTGCACACGGTATTCCTGTGTCGTCATCCGTCCCGTAGTGGAGTCCTTTCCCGTGCTGGCGATCGTGAGCGATCCTTCGCTTTGCAGCAACTTGAGCGCGTAGCTTGCCCGTTCGGCTCCTTCTTCTTCGACAATGGCCAGAATCTTGTGTTTCAGGTCGGTTTCGCCCATGTAGAAGAGCGACTGGCCGGTCATGGCCGAATACTGGACCCGATCCTCCGGTGGAACGAAGGATAGAATGCCGTCCATCAGCGCGGTCTTGCCGGCGGCCGACGTAGATTGAATGATGACGGCCAAAGGCTGGTCCAGCTTGCGCGAAACGGCCGCGAGATACCCGACCAGCTTGTTGGTCGTCTCGCCCACCACGTCGAAATCGGCCACGATCCGGTCCAACAGGTTCGGTGATCGCAGGAACCCCAAGGCGGCTTCCTTCTCCTCGGGCGTCATGGGCGGAGCCGGCTCGTTCGGCTGCAACATGCTGGTGATTTGTTCGTCTTGCAGCTCCTCCAGCTTCAACAACACACGCCCAAGGTCTTTCTTGACCGTCTGTTCCTCGACGCCCAATTCGACGGCGGCCTGGGACACGAATTGCCGCCGGTGCCGGGCGATGTAGAGGTCGAACGTGTCCACGAACATGCCCGTTTCCGTGGAGGCCAGCACATTGACCTTCAACTGGTCGAACGCCAGGTTCTTTGACAGGCCCCGAATCCGGTAGCGCCGATGGCCCAAGTGCATTGTCACTTCGTCGCTGTCCATGTCAGCGTCGATTTCCGGCGGTGCTGGTGGCACGGGTGAGGCCGTGAGGATCGGACTGGAATGGGCTGGCGGTTCTGGTTCGTCACTGGCCACACTCTCGACCTCTTCCAGTTCCTCCCAATCGTCGTCAAGATCGTCCTGCTCTTCGTCGCTCAGTTCGCCCGGGTCTTCGATTTCATCGTGTTCAATCTTGGATGCAGGCATGGTCGGCACCGTTGCCGGCACGGCTTCCTGGCCTTTCCCCAGCCATGCTGCCCGACGAATGAGAGCGCCAAGAGCTTCTGACGGATCGTCGGCCCGCAAGGCATAGGCGTTCACGTCCGTGTCGGGCGGCAAGAGAATATGAAAACAGTCGATGCCGGCGGCCAGCAGACGCGGCGCGATTTCCTCCGCCGTGACCAGCACGCGACGGATGCCGAACTCACAAAACGCCGTCATGTGATCGTCGGTCAGGGCGTCAGCGCTAAACGTGCAGGTGACGTTGCGGTAGCCCGCGTTCCAGAAGGTCAGGGCGTCCAACAGACTGGAGCACACGATAATCTCGTTGCCGGCGCAAAACGCCTCGACATTCCACACGCCACGCCGTTCCTCTGACAGGTGCATGTGAAGCGGCGTACCCCTGCGGAGGTCGTTTCGCGTCTTCCGCCCGTAGAGGTCCACGATTCGCCCGCTGCCATCGGCCGCATGAATCGGGAACACAACGCAACCGTTCATGTGTTCGTGGCCACTGTTTCGGAACAGCCCGACTTGCTGCAACCGGCCGCGCATGTCCCGGCCCGCCTTGGAGTCCATCGACGGTAGTTTGAGACCCAACGTCCGATTGGCGTATCCAATCCGAAAACGGTCGATCGCCTCACCCACCGTCACACCCCGACCCCGCAAGTAGTCCAGCCCCTCGGCCGTCTCCTTGAACGTGCGATGATAGTATTCGACAACCTGGGCCAATAGCTTCTGATCGTCGAAGTCGGGATTGAGCAAGATGTCCGGCATCGAGAAGGCTCCTTGTCACACTGGGCACCCTCCGATGGCGCGGTGAGAATCAAATCCGTCATGGGGAGACGACTTTCGCTCTTCGGCAGCCGTTTGTCAACGTGCCTGGTCGACAGCGGGCAGAATGCCTTTGTGGACGGCCCGGTTGTTGTCTAACGACTCCAGGCCGCCCAGCTATTCGGCCGTGGCGTCGTCATAGCCACCATCGTCGTCCGGCAACTGGCGCTCGATCTCGGCCAACCGCTGATGAACCGTGGCCGACTGAACGTCCAATTCGTGCGCCAGCTTCCGCAGCCTATGATATTCGGCCATCATCTTGGCCTGTTTCGCCTTCTCATCGTCCATCATGCCCGCTCCAGAAATCGGCGTCTGCTCCCGGACTCCACCACCGACACAAGGCCGGGGCAGGGAGCCAAGGCCAGCGCGGAGCCGGGGCAGACGCCTGTAGTTTCGCGTATTCGCGCAATGAAAAAGGGAACGCCGACACATCGCACCGCTCACACCACCCTTGCAACAGGGCCGGACGAACAGCACAAGGCCGGCGTTCCCTTTCACGGGAACGGGCTTCTCGTACTGCTTCGTCCGTACAAGAGTCGGGAGAGACTCAGGGTTGCAATTTGGTGTGAAGCAGTTTGACGCCAATGGCGTCAAGTCAAATTGTGCCTCTATCTTATGGCTGGCGGGAATGTACTGCAAGTGGGGTACATTCGATGGTCCGATAGCCCTCTTTCCCCTTGGCAAGCCCTGCCAAAGGGGGTAGAATATAGAAAGGCGTTGTGGTCGTTTTCTCGGAGTCTACCCATGAGCACTGCCGCCATTCATCTTGACCGTTTGCTGGAACCGCTGGCCGACTGCCTCACGGTGGATGTCGCGGCTAAGGTCGCCGATCTGCGAGCGGACGCCGCAACACAAGAGCGCATCGACTATCTGGCCGAACGAGCCAGCGAAGGGCTGTTGACGGATCAGGAACGAGAAGAATACGCAGGCTATCTGCACGCCATCGACGTGATCGCTGTGTTGCAGGTCAAAGCACGTTCCCTTCTTCGTAGATCGTCGTGATGGATAACGCCCTGCGGTCTCTCGTCCGCCGTCGTGCGGGCGATGTTTGTGAATACTGCCGGCTGCCCCAAGCTGCATCGCAGTTCGTTTCTTTTCACATCGAGCATATCATTGCTCGCCAACATGCTGGCCCAACGGAACCGGACAATCTGGCGCTGGCCTGTCACTTCTGCAATTTCCACAAGGGGCCGAACATCGCCAGCCTTGATCCCGAAACCGGCGAGCTTGTGCCCTTGTTCCATCCGCGCCGGGACCGTTGGGCGGATCATTTCGCCTGGGAAGGAACGCTCATCGTCGGTCGCACGCCGATCGGGCGTGCCACAGTTCAGTTATTGGCAATGAACGATTGGCAACGGGTCGAGGTCCGGGAGAATCTAAAAACCGAAGGTGAATCTTTCGCTGGTTGACACTGCAACTCGCGTTCGCCAAGTCTCCATCCGCCGGCTGAAAGAAATCCATACGCTGACCCATCCCGCCCGGCTCAAGCCTCGCTCCTCGGACTCCCCTTGACCGGCGGGGCGTGGTATAATGCCGGCCATGAACCCAAGCCGCCAATCGCACCGAGCGCCAACCGCAGTTCTTGTCGAGAACTCGCGTCGGGGCGAAAAGTTCCTTGAAGGTGGCATGTTTCAGGTTGGAGGCCGCCTAACATCCAAGAGGCGTTGGGGTTGGGACGGAGCGTCGTTGGAACTCGCGTCGGGATTCCCTGATGATCCAATTGGCTATGAGGGGAGCAAATGGAACTTGTATGTGTATGTGGGTGATTCACCTGTAGTGCATGTTGACCCAAACGGTACTACGATGTCGGTAACAGTGACTTGCCCTCTTCGGCCAACACCGATGTTACGTCCGATAGCGCCAGTACGTCCGGCACCGCCGACATTTGCCCGGCCAGTAGCACCCGTCCAGCCGATTCTAGGGCCAAAGCCTCCCGTTCCAGTAGTGCCTATTCCGCCGGGCCGTGACATACCTGAACCGGCACGGCGTCCGATTCCAGCCCCCCAGCCGGGACAGCCGGGTCAGCCTCCCCATCCAGGTGACAATATGAACGATCCGCCAGGTGATTGTACATGGGGTGAGTATAATCGACTGCGCGATAGAGTAATGGTCCGCTGCGCTAAATATGGCGGTACCCCGCTTCCTGTGTGTACTGGAAACACATTATTATGGAGTTGTGACGAGTTGAGTAGAGCAGCTAAATTGCACGAAGGTTGTGCTAAGGCCAGAAAGGATTTGGATACGAAGTGTTTTCGTGGAGGAAATGCCGGCCATCGTCACCAACGGGCAATGGAGTGGTACCACGCCGAGACGTGTTGGTACAAATATGACTGGTGGAATTGCGGTGGAAAGCCAAAGCTGCCGCCGCCGCCAATGATAGCAGTTGCCTCGGAGGGTAACGGCGACTACTTTGTCGTGTACTGATCTTAAATATGTTTCCGGCGTGATCCAGTGCGGCGGGAAGCTATTGCCATGCAGGGACTGTTCGCTGAATAACTCTCGCTGGTTGCGTGTACATGATTCGTTTACGTTTGGCTCTTGCGGAGCAGTGCATTCTAGCGATCAGATGAGGTTATCGCGAGACTTGGTCATCCTCGTGTTTACCAGAGGCGTATGCCAGTACTTTTGGACAAAAAGCAACGAACGATGAATCCTGCATGGAAACAAGCACGTAGCATCTTTCACAACTCGGCTCCCCCACGAGAGGTTTGGGAAAAACAGTTCGATTTTTTCAACGATGAGCTACAACGTCTTTGCAGCACTGCATGGCAAGAAATCGACTTCGCCGACCTTTGGTTCTATTACCATGATTTGGCGTATGTGGAACTCCAGCCGGAGGTATTTTCCTATCTCTTTCCTGTTTGTCTGATGGCATGGCAAGACACTCTTACAAAGAATGTGAGTTGTGCTTCCGGAGACGCCGAATTTCACTATGCGGTTCACCAGGGAAAAGTATTTGACAAGATGCTGAAAGCTGGCCAGAAAGACAAGGTGTTTCAGTTCTTCAAAGATGCCTTTATCACAAGACTCGATCAGGAACGAGGGTTCATCTACCTTGGCAGTAAGACCCCGGCTTACGGTTGGATGTGCCGATTTAATTCTCTTGGAATCGTTATGCCAAGGATTGATCTACTTTGGGAATCATGGTGGACCCTTGAAACTCCGGGACGAGCAGTAGCGGCAATTCAATATATCTCAGGTCTTGTCTACCCACCGGGCCACAACGTATTATTTCCCGCTTGGACTCCGGAGCATGGGGGTGGGGAGCCACCATTGCTTGCTCACGACAGTAGGATTGTTGACTCTGGTTGGATGAAAGAAAACACAGACTTTCTGCACGGGGTGCTATCTCGTGAGTTCGTGGTAGAAAAGCTGCGTGACGCAGTCACGTTGCTTGCACATGAATCCGAACACGAGTTGGCGAGGCAGGTAGAGCGCGATTTGCCGCGCCATCTGGCTCTTGTCGAAAGGAGGGTGGAAGAACTTCCCGTCTTGCTCGGTAGGCTCGATATATCCGACGCCTGGTGTGCTAGACCGGGGGAGAACTGAGAAATTCTCTCTGTGCCAACATTGGCGAGACAACTGCCTCCTGATTTATTACAGTAGATGGCGAAGGAGGCGATTACCCGGGCCATGAAAAAGGTGCCAGGCACCAAATCTGGAGAAAGTGAAGTGAGTAGACGGGGTTGATGGCTACGACTTGGCCGGCAACCGGACCTACCGCGAGGACTTTGTCGCCGCGACCAACAGCCAGGTGCTCGACGAGCACTACGCCTAAGACGGCCTCCGTCGCCTCACGAACCTCGACTGGGGCGACCTCAACGCCGGCAAGGCGGCCATCGCTAATACGCCTGCGTGGGAGGAGGACTGGTTGCTCGACGCGCTGGGCAACTGGGTCGGCTACAACACGAGCACGTTCACACGGACGTACATCCTGGCCAACCGAATCGAGGGCACCAGCGGCAGGAGTTCAACCACGCCGGCCCGCGATGCGGCGGGCAACATGACGACCATGCCGATCGACAAGTTACGGTGTCATGGCGATCTACCCGGTGGTGTAATGGGTAACAGAAGGGATTTTGGTTCCTTCGTTCAAGGTTCGAGTCCTGGCGGGTGGAAGACGCGGTAGACCTCCCGCGAGTTGGTCAATACGCTCGATACGGCCGGGCGGCACCCCGGTGGGGGGATGCTCATTTCTGATCGGGATTTGACCCCACCCCCCCCTCTCACGCTTGCTGTGCGTCACAGGATTCATCTGGCGCGGACTTGCCTCTTCCGGGAGCGTGTGAGCGGCTGGTTCTTGGGTGTTTTGCCTCGTTTCCGAAGTGTGCCCATCTTGCGAAGACGGTTGCGCTTTTGCTTGACTCTTCGGGTGTCGCTAATCAGAGTGGCAATAGGAGGGCGCTTCTCGGAGGAAGCGCAATCCAAGGCAACTTTGAGGCTCGCAACGATGATTTCCCACGCTCAAGCGCCAGCGCCCGGCACCACGCCCGCCAACAAGGGCCGGAAGTTCCCGGCTGAACCGCTCAACCCCGATGAAGTGAAGGCACTGATTCGGGCTTGCTCGCCACGGGCCGCCACGGGCGTTCGCAACCGCGCGTTGATCGTGACGCTCTATCGGGCCGGTCTTCGCATCAGCGAGGCTCTGGCGCTCTTGCCGAAGGACTTGGACCCGGCCAACGGGACGATTCGCATCCTCCACGGCAAAGGCGACCAAGCGCGCACGGTGGGCCTGGATGCCGGGGCATGGGCCATTCTTCAACTCTGGCTGGATCGACGGGCGGCCCTGGGGATCAACGGCCACTGCCGCGTATTCAGCACACTCCAGGGCAAGCCCGTGAAGGCCGCCTACGTTCGCACGTTGCTCCCCAGGCTCGCCCGGAAGGCTGGCATCGAGAAGCGAGTCCACCCGCACGCGCTACGCCACACGCACGCCTACGAATTGGCGAGCGAGGGGACGCCGATCCATCTGATTCAGGCTCAATTGGGCCATGCGTCGGTAGCGACCACCGATCGGTACATCCGCCATCTGCACCCGAGCGAAGTCGTCGAGGCGATGAAGGCGAGGGCGTGGAGCCTGTAGCCCCATAACTGAGACGAAATCGGGGTAGAATTCTCCCCTCGCGGCACGCTTCACTCCAAGCTGGCGGCCCGTCTACAAACCCACCGGCCGCCCTGGCAAACACGCCAGCGCCAAACCTGCGAGCGGTGGTTTAGGAAACCGTTGCTCTCATCGTCGGCGTCCAGTATGCCCGACGCTCGGAGCAGGGGCCTCATAATCTTCTGATCGCCAGGGCGGGATAGCCCAGAGGGGTAGAGCACAACGTTGCCAACGTCCTTGTCCTGGGGTCCGTTGTCGCGGTGGTATTCGCACAAGTGGTTTTCAGCAT
>JAFGFF010000198.1 GCA_016931075.1 Pirellulales bacterium
ATGCTGAAAACCACTTGTGCGAATACCACCGCGACAACGGACCCCAGGACAAGGACGTTGGCAACGTTGTGCTCTACCCCTCTGGGCCAACCTTGTACGCCGGCGACGCGCTGAAGAGGACCTTGCCGTCCCGAAATCGTACAGACACAAGAAAAACCTCCGGTTTTAGCAGGGCCCGCCCGTGTGGTAGACGGTCCAGTCCGACTCGACGCCGGCCGGCGTCAGGAAGAAGTCGCGGGTTTTTTTGAGGAACGTCCGGTGGCCTTCGTCGATGGCCACGTCGGTAACGAGTGAATGAACCTCGGGCGACCACGACACCACGAACCACACCCCATCCACATCCTGGACCACGGACACCCGAGTCCCCTCGACAAGCGACCCGCTGGGCAGGAGCCAGTCGTAGACCAGGATGGACTGACCGCCGACGTAGAGCGTGGCCTGGGCCGACCCGCCGGCGGCCAGGTCTCCGGCCAGGGTCGCGCGACGGCCGAAGGCGGCCGTACTGCCCTCGCCCACGCTCCCGCCGCCCAGACGGACGTAAGCCCATTGGGGGCCCGTTCCCGATTCGACGGCCAGGATCGTCGCCGGGCCGTCCTCGGCGCTGGCCAGCGCGGTCGGATCGCCCGGCGCGGCGTCGGCGAACTTGTGCGAGGTGTCGTTCATCGTGACCTGGCACGGGACGGCCCCGAAGACGGCCGCCTCGCCGATCCGGCCGGCCGGGATGGGCTCCAGCAGGACGGCGAACCGGCCGGCGTGCCCCGCACTCGGTACGACCCCGACAAGCGACGGCCGAGCTTTGAATCCAGCCAGGTTTTGGCTCGGCAAAAACAAAAAACCGCCGATGCCCAGGATCTCAAACTGGTTCCGATCGGCCCCGCTGTCGTTGCGGATCAAAACCGTGTCGTGGTCGTCGTCGGCCGGGCCGGGGACCTGGGTGAGTTGGCGGGCCTGGTGCGCTTCGGCCGCGTCGCACCACGCGTTGTGCGCGGCCGCCGAAAGTTTTAATGGCTCGCCAGGATGGACGCGGCGGAGGGTCACAGGCCGATCCCCAGTTGAGCGAAGTTCGTGTAGTCGTGGACCTGCTCGATGTGGACGCTCAACGGGCGTTTGACGGGCATCTTGGCGTCGCCGTCCTCGTCATCGGCGTAGCGGACCCAGAGGTAGTCCCAGCCGCGTTTGAAGGGGACGACGATGTCGCCGATCTGGAGGTTGTAGGCGTTGGGCGAGAAGGCGAACTGAAAGAGGACCTCCCTTTTGTCCTGATCGCGCGGACTATCCGTCGAGCCAAGAAAGAGGACTTCGCCCGGGGCCTTGCCGCGGAAGGGGACGTTGTTGACCGTGCCCGTCAAGAGACCCAGGACGTGGCGGTAGCCGTCGTTGACGGCCAGTTCGGGCACGACGTGGCGTTCGTTCCACTTCCAGGCCCGGGCCGGGATGTCCACCCCCTCGACCGTCTTCTTGGTCACGCCGATCGCACCACGGAAGTCGGGCGGCGTCACGCCGGGGGAGGCGTAGTTGCCGACGGTCGCTTTCGACTGGGTCACGTGCTGGGTCGCGCCGGTCGTGTCGAACGTGATTTCGACGTCGCCGATCTCGAGCCGCTTGCGTTCGCCGTACTGAACGGCCACCTCGTACATGGTCGCATTGATCTGGTCGAGGTTGGCTCCCTGGGCGACCATGCCGTCGTAGACGAGCGGGGCGTAGTTGATCACGGCCCATTTGACTTCGAGCTCGTTCTCGCCGGCCGTGGCCCGCGCCAGGAAGACCAACTCGGCCGAGCGGCTTTCGCCTTCGGACTGGGACCGCGAGAGGAAGCGTTCGTCGATTTGGATGGCCATTGTTTGGAGTTCCAGCTAGGTGTCGAACTGGGCCAGGCCCCACGGCCCTTTGGGGAGACGCTTGGCGACGATCTTGACCTGGCGGGCCGTCTCTTCGGTGGCCCGGGCGATTCGGCGGGTATCACCGGCCCCGAGCCCGCCGGCAGCGAAGGCGGAGAACGTGCCCGAGACGCTGGCCTTGGCCGTCGCCAGGCCGGCCCCCAGGCCCTGGCCGAATTTTTTGGGGTCGGGCAACGGCGGTAACTCGGGCTTCTTGGGCGCGGTCGGCGCCTCGCCCGGCTTCTTGGACTCGGCCTCGGCCCGCTTCTTTCGAGCCGCTTCGACGCTGTCGGCCAGGTCTTTCTTGGCGGCGGCCAGGTCGGCCTGGTCTTGGGCGATCGCCGCGGCCAGGTCCTTGTCGTCCTTCGCCTTGTTCGTGGCAAGGACGTCCTGCTGGGCCTTCCGATCCTTCTCGATCTGGGCCTGGTCGGCGGCCGTTTCGGCGTCGATCTGGGCCTGGCGATCGGGCAGCTTCTTGCGGGCCCGCGAAAAATCCTGTTTGAGGGCCTTGCGGGTCTCGTCGACGTCGGCCCCTTCGATCCGCGCGATGACCGGCGCCAACAAGTTGGCCAGGCCTTCGGTGAAGCTGCTCGTCTTAAAACTCTCCCACGTCTTCTTTAGGAAGCCGATCACGGAGGCCCAGGCGCTTTTGATCTTGGCCCAGGCGTCGATGGCGATGGACGAGATTCCGTAGGCGATTTCGCTCCACCAGGACTGGAACCCATGCCAGACCTCTTTGAGTGCGTTTACACCCTTGTGCCACTGGAGTTTCAGCGCGGCCCACAGAATCTTGGCGGCCAGCGTCAGGTCGCCCGCGGCCAGGGCGTCGCGGATGCCACCGAAGGCCACCCGGGCGTCGGCCACCAGACTGGCCCAGACGCCACTGAGCCAGCCGACCAGCTTGTCGGCCGTATCGCCCACGGACCAAAAGCTGGTCGCAATGATGCCCAGCCCGGCAGCGATCAGGCCCATCGGGGACAACAACGCCGGCAGCGCGGCCATCAGCAGGCCGAGTACTGTACTCAGGCCCGAGACGGCCGCGGCGGCGATCGCAAACGCCGGGGCAAGTAGCTTGGCCCCAAGGCCCAGGACGATTAGGCCGGCCCCCGCCGCGCCGACCGCGCCGATCAGCTTGACGATGGCCAGGACGACGCCCTGGTTCTGCTCGATCACCCGAGTCGACAATCGGGTTGCTCAGGGTCTCATGGACCGTCGTGTTGGTTCCCAGGACGTTGACCCCTTCGACAATCAGGCGGGCATCCGTCGCGCCCTTGCCGCCCACGGCGTAGCCGAAGAACTTGTTGGCACCGCCCGCGGGGTTGGTCGTGAACGCACCGGAGCCGGCCACGCCACCGTAGGGGTCGCCGTCTTCGTCCCAGTAGACGGCCGCGCCGTCGGCGATGACGCCGCCGACCGCCGGGACGTCCCAGATACCGTGCCGGTACAGGCAGCCCTGCACGTTGGCTGGGATGTCCAGCTTGGCAACCAGGACACGGTCGTTGATCACCAAGACCGAGCCGCCCGCCACGTCGGCGCTGGGCGTGTAGTCGATCGAGTTGCCGTCCTGCACAAATAACACTGTCATCGATGACTCCTTTTGATGTCCGTGGGCAACCCGCCCACGTTATGGTTATTCCTGCTCGTCAAGGCCGCACTCGTCCAACAGGCACGGCCGCTTTAGGAGTTCGTCACGCAACTGCTGCATCAGGCCCTTCGTGTCCGAAGCGATTGTGGCGACCGACTCGATGGCCCGCGTGTTCCCGGCGATCACCTGGCTGTTGTCCTTGAGAACTTTTAATAGTTGCTTGACCAGCCAGACGTTCACGCCCAACAGAAGCAGGGCGAACACGGCGAAGCCGCCCTGGATCAGGGGCGACCAGAGTTGAATCACGTCGGCCATCTCACGCCTCCTTCCGATGAACCCACCACTCAATCACTAGCCGGACCACGACGGGCACGACCACGTTGAGCAAGATCCAGATCACGACCGGGTTGCCATACCGATCGTGCCGGACGCACTCGGCAAGATGCGAGGCGACCCGGCTGCGCCACTCCTGGGCGTGTTCGGGCTGTGCGCTTTGACGCTGGAGGAACTCGAACGCCTCGCCCGCCAGCCGGCACGTGTGGCGGCGCCACCGGCGGCAGGTCCACGAACGGTCCAGCACATAGTCGATGGCCTCGATTCGCGCCGCTGTCATCGTCACCACCTCCTCCTCAAAAAGATCCGCGGTTGGCAAGACGACCCACTGCACGACGGCGCGGCTGGCCGCGTTCCGACGGTCGGTGCCGTTTGTGTGGGCGGCTGGGGTGGGATCGGGCATACGTCACCCGGGCACGACGGGCATACCGTTTC
>JAFGFF010000199.1 GCA_016931075.1 Pirellulales bacterium
CGCCGAGGCCAAGGCCCACGGGCTGGACGAAATGGTGCCCTGGTTCTGGTGCCCGTACTTCCAAGTCCCGTTTCATACGCTGCCGCTATTGGGAACGGATGAATCGTTCGCCGCAGCGGTTCGCGAATGTCGCGAACTAGGGGTCAATGTTTCGCCCTTCATCTCCTGTCAAGTATTGGCCAACCCGTCGGCGGAGCATTACGGTCTCCGCATCATAAAGGGGGGGACCTTTTCAGGGTGGACCTACCATCGTGATTTGATTCCCATGATGAATCCGAAATACGCCGACGCCCATGAGACAGCTCCGGTAAATCAGGCGGATCTGCGTTGGCAGGATGACGTTTTCAATCTCTGGTCGAGGATGATTGATCTGGGAGTGCCCTCGCTGGTCTGGGACGTGTATGGCTGCGAGCAAGACAAGAGGATTTCTCCGAATGTATATGATCTGACCGTGCGTATCCGGAAAGTGGCTGCTCAGAAGGATCCGCAAGCGGTTTTTGCGGCCGAGGCCTGTTCGAACCTGGAATTTGAAGCCGCTCACATCGACTACACATGGAATTGGATGACCTGGGGCGATCGGCGGGCCTTTGGCAGCGCGTTTGCGACGCCGCGATTAAATGTCAATATCAATCAAGATCCCACCGCCGTCCACCTTTCGTTCATGGACAACTACTATCTGAATGTGATGCCCAACCGGCCGGGAGACGTAAACGGATCGGCCGCGATTGCCGATTACCCCGCCCTGAGCAAAGCCCTGAAACAGTGCGCGAAACTGCGCCGCCAGTTCCTGCCTTACTTCCTCGAGGGGACCATGATCGGTGAGTGCGTCCTGACCGAGCCGTGCCCTGGCTCGCATATCACCGCCTATGTGCTGCCAAAGAAGATGTTGCTGATAGCCTTCAGTTGGGGGCACAACAAATCGCTTTCGATCAAGGCCGATTTGAAACCCTGGCTGCCTTCGACTTCTGGAGAATATGAGGTCAAAACATATGACATGGATGGTCATCTCGGCCAAACCGGGAGAACCTCGGCTGACTGGCAGGTGACCACGGAACCACTTGGCCAGGGCAGCATCCTGATATACGAATTCACCACTCCCTAGCAGCCTGTTGAAGAACACCTCCGGGTGGCTGGGGCCTTGCACCGACATAGCTCAATCGCTCGTAAGTCTTAATGGACCACCTAAGGCGAACAGTGCGAGTGCCTGATCTTGCGAAGCCGTTTCTCAAAGGTCTGGGTGCGCCCCCTTGTGCCACATCGCTCACCTGGCAACAGCCGATTCGAGGCGATCCTCCAAGGTCAGCCGCTCGTGTCGAGTTTTGTGGTAGTACCACGAAACCCTGCCAATACCATCACAACTCGTTATCATTCGTCATGGTTTGCACGATTTGCAGACCCTAGTGCCCTGTTTTTAACCACTTGTGTTAACAGGGGTTTGAGAAAAAACGGCAGTGGTGGAAGTGGGAATCGACAAGCTAGGGGTCACAGGTTCGAGTCCCGTATCGCCCACATGGAATTGTGTACACATACGCAACCCTTGGAAATGCTCGGTGTTTTCAAGGGTTGCTGTGTTTTCTTGCGAGGGGTTGCGTGCGCTTGCTGCACCGGATTTTGCAGCGCGTCAGCGAAGTGGTCGTAGGTGACTTGGAGATAGTGTTTGGCTGCCATGGTCTACCCGGTTTGCATGACAGGGCGTTAGAGATGGTGGAAATCGGTCCGGAGCCCATCTCCCGCCGGTGACACTAGACCGCGCCGTGGCCGCGTTGGAAGGCGTCGCGGTCGCGTTGGTACAACGCCAGGGTCGACTCGAACGTCTCGCCGGAGATCTTCCAGCGGGGTTCCGCGTCGGTGTGGGCGTTCGTGTGGGCGACCAGCACGCGGTAGAGGAACTTGAACAGGTGCCGCGGCACGCGAAGCGAGCGGATCGCGTCGATCAGACGACGCTCGGAGACGCTTTCCTCGAACAGATCGGTCAACACGGGCGTCCGGCCGTCGGCGGCGCAAGCTTGCAGCCGCGAATTGGCCAGGTCGTAGAGCGATTCGCCCGTCCATTCGAGCGACCGGGTCAGGTTTTGCTTGTCGAGCCGTGCTCGCTGGTGGAAGGCCGGTTCTTCGTGGTCGACGAAATCGAGCAACTCGGCCGGCAGGAGCAGTTTCAGCCCCAAGCCCGGGTGTTTTAGGAGTTTATTGTCCAGCAGGGGCCAGACCAAGGCCCGCATCAACTCGGCCGAGCCGTTGATCAGGTAGGGCTCGTCGACCCGATCGACCAGCACGACCATGCCGGGCAGCCCCAGTGCGGTCAGCACGCCTTGCAGCTTGCCGAGCATCTCGTAACGGTCATCGGTCCGCTGGTACTGCGGCAACGGCTGGCCGGCAAGCTGGCCTTCGGAAAACCGCTTGAAGATCCGGCGGATCCGGCCCCGGTTCTGATTGAGCACGCGTGTATGCCTGGCGACCTTCCACGCCCTCCAGCACGATTTCAGACACCGCCACATCCGAGGCAACGCCGACGCGGCCACTGGGACGTAAAGCCAAGGGCTTTCGAGCCATTCCCAACGCTTCCAGCCGATCACCACGGCGGCCGTCGCCACGGCCACCAACACCGGCAGGGCCAGGTCCCATTTGGTCCGCCAGGTCGAAAAACGGACCCGGCGGCGAAGTTGTTTCCATCGGTCCAGCCCGCTCTGGGCGGTCGACTGGTCGTAACAGGCAGCCAGGAGCATCAGGTCCCGGGCTTGCGCGCGGCTGAGCGATTCGACCGGCAAGGGCGTCGTGTCGCACGCGGCCGGATGGTTGGCCTGCTTGACGTCGAGGATCCGATCGACCAGTTGGGTCACGCCCAACGAGAGGATCGCGTCCATGTGGTCCCAGAGCTTCCACTGTTTCAACACCCGCTCGGGCCGGCGACCCCGACCGCGAAACCGCTCGCGAATCCTGTCCAGATACGGGTTGAAATCGTCGTATTCAACGACCAGCGACCGGGCCCCCGGGTGGTCGGCGTTGTAGTTGCCCAAGTGCCGGGCGATCTGCAACCGCAAGGCCGTCTTGCCCGAGCCCTTCTCGCCGAACACGATCGCCGTGGCCGGCTCGGCCGGGTTGCCGTAGACCTTATCCCAACTCGGGTGGTAGGTGTGGGTGATGCAGAATCCCTTGAAGACCAGGTCCGTTCGGGCGTCCTCGTCGGCGAAGGGATTCGTCGAGATGCCGTGGTGTTCCAGGAACGGTTGGATCTTCATCTTGTGAGCACCATGATCAGGACGACGGCCAGGATGACTATCAAGCCTAGCATGAGGCCGATCATCAGGATCGGATTGATCGGCTTATGACGCCGTTTCCGCATCCGATTGGGATGGTCGACGGTCCGGATCCCCGGTTTCGTCGTGGTGCTCGGCCCGACCGTGCCTGCGATGGGGTTGTCCTCCAGACCGGCTTCTGTGGCAGCCATGGCAGGCGCAGCGGCCCCTTGGATGCTGAATCCCCCAACCGGGCCCCCTATCTCTTCAAATACATCCTCGGCCGGTCGCCAGTCCTCCCAGCCCTCACGCCAGACAAGTGAATCGGCCGCCACCCGACCCTCGTCTATCCAAGTTCGCATCACGTCGGCCGACGCCGGCCCGAATTGGCCCCCGCCCGAGGGGGACACATACCATTGGGCATTTGGGGCCTCGGCCAGTGGGCATTCACCCGAAATAGGGGGTGGTGTCGGCGGGGCCGGTGCAGGGGAAGGGGTGGGCGCTGGGTCGGGCTGGGCCGCCGGCTCGATCGGTTCGACCAGGTCCTGCTCGTCGGGCTCGTCGAACTCCTTGCCCGGCGTGGTCGAGCGGCTGCGGGAGCTGGGCCGGGTGCTGGTCAGAGGGATCGTGAATTTGGCTCCACAATGAGGGCATATCCCCCGTTTGCCCGCCTGGAAGGTCTTGACGTTCAGCTTGTGGCCGTTGGGACAGAAGAATCGGATGCCCATCGTCGCTCCAAAAGAAAGGCGGACGGGAAACGCTCCGCAATCATGCACCACCCCTATCATAAGCTTCGTGTCGGGGACTGGGAAGTTTTCCCCACCCCCCTGGCGAACAAACCGCTCTTGGGCCAAACGGCCCAGTTGTGTTAATCTCCCGCACGGTGTTGTAACGCCAGCAACGAGCCCGAATACTGGGCCCGGCAGGAGGATAAATACGCGCAGGAGGCCTTCGCATGAACGAGCTACGTCGTCATTGGATCGCACGAGGGATTGTCGTCTTGCTGGTGGCCTGCCTGGCCGGGTGTGCCGGCGAGGCGTCCAAGTCGCCGACGGCCCAGGGCAAGAACAAGAAGTCGCCGACGAAAAAAGTGGCGGCGTTACCGAACAAAGGGGGGAATACGACCAGTCTGGTCAAGGCCCCAAAGTCGACGAAGAAGCCGACCTCCTCGGTAAAAAAAACCACAGTGGCCCAGGAACCGCGACTGGATCCGCCGATCCAAAGACTCACGCCGTCGAAGACCACAACCGCGCGGCCCGCCCCGTCTGCTCCGCAGCCGTCCAATAATTCGGCCATTGCCCGCAATTTAGAGATGCACTTCAAGGGGGCGGAGCGGCCCGAGATGGCTCCGCCGCCGTCCGGCAGCTCGACCGTTGCCCGCAGTTCGGAGACGCACTTCAAGAGCGCGGAGCAGCCTCTTCTGGTCGCGCCGGCCAATCGGGCGGCCGAGCTACCGGAGATGGCCCCGCCACCCGCTCCTGAAACCAGCGGCGCTCTGGTCCTGCGGAGTGAAATGCCGGCGACTGGGGACGAACCTCCGTTGGTCACTCCGGCCAAAAGCGGCTACAAGGTCGTGAAGGTCTTCTACGGCACCGATCGAGCCATTGCGCCCTCCAGCGATCAAAACCCCTGGGGCCGGCTCCCCTGGCTCGAAATGGCGCTGGCCTTTGGCGGCGTGACGCTCGTGTCGGGCCTGGTCTGGTGTGTGTCGGGCCGAGGACGCGTGTCCGGGGGCATTACGGTCTTCGCACTATTGGCCACCGTCGGACTGGGCGTCATGGCGGCCAAGATCCCCCGTGACACAAAACCAATTTGGGTGCAGCCGCTTTTGACCTACGGCAACGAGCGAGGAACCCTGCAGGTCGGCACCTGCGAGGTGACTATTCCCGACAGCCACGAGGTGGGCGAACTGGAAAGCCCTTCGATTCTGAAACTCGAGTTCAACGAAGACCCCACCCGTCACGTCGTCCTGACGCACGTCGAGCAGTGCGAACCCAACGCCTTCTATCGCGAGTTGAGCAATCGGGTGGGCAAGAGTCAGCGGCGCGAGGCGTTCGTCTTCGTCCACGGCTTCAACGTGACGTTCGAAAAGGCGGCCCGGCGCACCGCGCAGCTCGCCCACGACCTGGAGTTCGACGGCGCGCCGATCTTCTACAGTTGGCCCTCGCAGGGCGGCCTGCTCCAATATGCAGTCGACGAGACGAACGTCGTCTGGACCGTGCCGCACCTGAAGGAGTTCTTAATGGCGGTGGTCGAAAAGACGGGCGCCCAGCGGGTGCATCTGATCGCCCACAGCATGGGCAATCGGGCGTTGACCTCGGCGTTGACCGGCCTGGTCAGCGAGTTGAAGGAGAATCGGGCACGGATGTTCCAGGAACTGGTCCTGACCGCGCCGGACATCGACGCCGAAATTTTCCGCCGCGACATCGCCCCGGTCATCGTCAAGACGGCTCAGCGGGTGACCCTCTATGCCTCGTCGAACGACGAAGCCCTGGTCGCCTCGAAAAAGATCCACGGCTATCCCCGCGCCGGCGAGTCGGGCGAGAACATCGTCGTCGTGCCGGGCATCGAAACGATCGACGTCTCCGGCCTGGACACCAGCCTGTTGGGCCACTCCTACTACGGCGACAACGACACGGTGCTGGCCGATCTGATCCAACTCATCCACGACTCGAAGCCGCCCAACTTGCGCAACCGCCTGAAGGCCATCGCCCTGGGCCGGTTGACCTATTGGGTCTTCCTGGCCGAGAACCTCACGCGGTTGCCGAGTGCGAATCGGTAAGACAGGAGTCGTGGGGGCAAGAATACCCAACATTCGTGCCGGCAGAGGTTTCTCTCACCTCTGCAGGAAGAACACCTTCTTGCTCTTCCTGCAAAGCCTGGTACTTCTGGCGACCGGCTGGTGCTATCTGGAGTGGCATGGCGACCCGCCCCGTAACCGTTGCGGGAATTAACAGGAAGATCAAGAATGCCCACCTGCTGGCCGACAAAACCGCGACTCCGCTGGAGATGGATCAACTCGATGACGGATTTCGCGTCTCCTTGCCCAAGGAAGCACCTGATCCAGTTGATTCGGTGATTGTCGTCGAGTACGCCGAGGGAGCAGCGAAGTAGGATAGGCTTGGATCCATTAGAGATCCGCCATAGTATTACTTTGAGGCTTGATCGTGATTCCTGGTGAGTATCCAAAGCCACTGGCCCTGCACCACCACCCTGGCCTGCTCACCCCCCCGTCCTGCTGATGGGTATACCGATCGTCTCCAACGCTGGCAATTTTCCGTCACCGTTGCCCAAAGCATAACTACATTGTGGCGGGATCAATAGGCAGAAGGTTATCCCAGTGTGTTTCAGTGAGATCCATAGTTGGCAGCCATTTTGTAATCATCGAATATCCTGTATACTACGATGCAGCTTCGTTCTCCCTGCGAGGAATGAGCCACCATGCCCAGGCTTTCACTGAAACCCGATTCGAGTTTCTTCCGCAAGATTGTTGTCGGTGCTGTTGGAGCGAGGGCGGTCTGTGATGACATGGCGCTCCTCGGCCACGAATTCGTTGAGCTTGAACGAGGTTCAACGGATTCGAAGCTCTGGAAGGACGTAAAGCGAAAACGCGTTCGCATCCCCGACCTTGTTTGTCTGCGGTGTGGACAGCGTATTGAATGTCGCGCGAAAACGAAGAATGAACTGGCCATGTCGCACAGCGAACAAGCTGAGCGGACGTGGGATTATGGGATGGTTCCGCAAGACTGGATTGCTTTTCCCGTATGCAAAGCCATCAACGAAGCAGAACACACGGTGGGCCGTTTAGCCGATTCAATTTCCTATTGGCATGAGCGAGACTGGGTGCAATGGCAGGTTAGCGGATACATCAACTACTTTTCTGTTGATGGATTTCGTTCCTGCCTACACACGCGCAGCCGAACGAAGGGAGTAACGGAAGGTTCAGAGAACTTCGTCAGTTGGGACGCAACGTTTTCTTCTCGATGCGGTCCAGTGTTATCAGTCGATGAAGCTAGCCGAAAGGTGAAGATTGGGCTTGAAGATGGAAGCCGCCCGCATACATGGAGCATACCAAAACACTGCAAGCTATTTGTTTTGGAGGGGGACACCGTAAAGGAAAGGCAGATAATCGCAGCTTCCGTACCTCCTCTTCATCGGGATGATCTTGCCTGCCCGAATGTATTGCCGGACAAGCACATTGATGCGTTGCTTTCATCCCGAGAACGAACGCAGCGATTTACAGGCATCAAGTTAGCCCGCATTCTAAAACTCACCGATCACGAATCTGCGGCACAAGAGTTAGCAAATGACGCCGAAGAAGATGTTTACGTTAGACTAGAAGCCGCGTCGTATCTTGTAAGCTGTTGTGCAACTCCCGCAGAACCAACCTTTCGCCCCTATATCGATAGCGGCGACCCGCAAACACAACTTGAAGCGGTCATTGCATTGGGTGATGCGGGAACGCCGGACTCCGTTGCGTTGCTTTCCAACATCATATCATCAGGAGAGAACCCCTATTTCCTGATGAGTGCTGCGGCATGGTCTCTCGGTCATATCGGATCCACCAAGGCGAACGACGAACTCGTTCACGCGTTCGCAAGTGTTGACGATTCTCTCCGATATGAAGCCCTTGAAAATCTTGTGGGAGTTGGCTGTTCCTCCTGCGACAATCTCATGCGGGGCTTGAACAGTCAGGACAAGGATATTGTTGCTGGTTGCGCAGAGGCTCTGCGACAACAAGAGAGACTACCTCGGCCTATTATTGATGGCTTGCTCAACCGTCTTAAAGCCGATGAACCGAATGGATGGGTTGTCTGGCTTGTTAGCCATCTACCGCGCGAACAAGTAAACACAGCAATAGCAGAGCTTCAACGGCACAGCCCGGAACTACACTATGCGGTAACTCTCATTTGGTCATTCTTGGATAGCTGGATTGCCAAGCATTGGGAGCTTAGGCCATCTGCACGTTTCCCATGTGATATGTAGCAGGATGCTTGAACATGACGAAGGCTAATCAAGTAGTATACACAACAGAATACGGTAGACAACTCTGCGGAGACAGTCGTGAGTTGATAGCAGAATTGCCGGATGAATCTGTAGACCTAATCGTTACCAGTCCACCGTTTGCCCTTCTGCGGAAAAAAAAGTATGGCAACAAAGAGCAAGCCGAGTACATTGCATGGCTCCGTGAATTTGGACAAGCCGTGTATCCAGCACTGAAGCCAGCGGGCAGCTTTGTGCTTGATCTAGGCGGGGCATACGTTAAAGGCCATCCAGTTAGGTCACTATATAATTTTCGTGTACTCTTGGACTTCTGTGACACGATAGGCTACTTTCTTGCGGAAGATTTTTATTGGCATAACCCGGCCAAGCTTCCATCGCCCATTGAATGGGTTAACAAGGCGAAAGAGAGGGTTAAGGATTCTGTCAACACGATTTGGTGGTTCTCAAAAACAGAACGTCCAAAGGCTGATGTTCGTAAAGTGTATGCTCCATACTCTGAACGCATGAAGAAACTGCTTGAAAATCCATCCAAGTTCTACACACCAGCAAAGCGACCGTCAGGGCATGATATTGCAGACAGATTTGGAGACAAAGAAAACAAAGGAGCGATACCGCCGAATTTGTTGCAGATACCAAACACTGACAGCAATTCCTTCTATATGAGAACCTGCAAGGCTCTGAAAAGGGAAAGACACCCGGCCCGATTTCCGGCTGACGTTCCTCGTTTCTTCATTGAGTTCCTCACAGATCCCGGCGATCTGGTTGTTGACATTTTCTCCGGCTCAAACACAACGGGTTATGTTGCCGAAGGATTGGGGCGAAAGTGGATTTCGATGGAACTTAACCGGGATTACGCTGCTCTATCAGCTATCCGATTCATGGAAGATAAAGATGTTGAAGAAATCGCAGCACTGCTTGAGGAAATGGAAAGTAAAAAATCGGTCATACTGAGACCGACTATCTTGCTGCCAGGCCCAAAGATCAACGGTGTGCCGTTGAAAGAGAAGCCCACAAAAATGCGACGGAAGAAGCCTAAGCCGATGCCGTTGTTTGACTAAGCCTTTCAATGCCACTCGACGGGGCATGGACACCTCGCCTTGAAGGGCCCCCCTAGACTTCGGGATTTTATCCCAAGTCAAGCATCTCTTTGCCCCGGGTAGTGCCCCTAAAAGTCCCCATCGGCCAGAATTCCGCCGGGCCTGGGCGCCCGCCCAATGTCGCTCTCACCGTCGCCGATACCACTCTTTCCAGGCGGTGGCTTGTTCGGTGGTGCTGCGGGGAGTGCCGGAATGGGAGGGAGGGAGTTGGTGGCCGGTGACGGTGGGCAGGGCCTGCAGAACGACGCGGCGGATGGTTTGGTGGTCGTCCAACAAACCGATCAGGGAGGGGGTGAAGCGAGGGTCGGCCAGGCGGCCCATGGCTTCGGCCGTGCGGTGGCGGATGCGGGCGTCGGAGTGGTGGGCAAGGCGGATGAGTTCGTCGACGCCCGAGCGGTCGCCGAACCCGGCCAAAGCGGCGGCGACGTCGACACGGACGTGAGGGCTGGCCGTGCGAAGCAGCCGGACCAGCGGTTCCTTGTTCTCCAGCCGCCCGCCGGCCACCAGGGCCTTGACGGCCGCCTGGACGACGTCCTGGTCGGGATCTTCCAACGCCGGCAATAGCACCGGGGCGTGGGCCGGGCTGGGATGGGCCGCCAGGTGAGCGCACGCCCGACAGCGGACCTCGGCCGACGGGTGGCCGATCGCCAGTCGGGCAAGCCGCAACGACGGCTCGCTCGCGTCCGATGCCACCGCGTGAAAGGCGTAGAGCCAGATCAACGGATCGGTTTCCTTGGTCATCCACTCGGCCAACCGGACGATCGCCAAGTGGCTCAAGGGGCGGTCGGTCGCCAGCCGAGCTAACTCGGACGCTGCCCGGCGTCGCTCGTTGCGGTCCTCCATCCCGAACCGGCTCAACGCGCCGAACGCCGGATCGACCTTCGGCAGGACGTCCGAATAGATCACGTCCGGCAGCGGCTGGGCCTTGTCCGTGCGGAGTTGGTCCAACGCCGGGGCCAGCGCCGGGCCCAACGCGATGAGCGACTGCTTGGCCCGTTGGACGTCGGCCGACGCCGAGCGCGGATCGGCCATCACGCCGAGCGCCCGATCGACCTGAGCCACTTGGGCCGGATCGGCTTTCGTAGGAGCCGTCACCAGGGCTGCCGCCGCTTGTTGCGGATCGCCTGGGGCCGCGATGCCGAACTGCTGGTTGAACAGCTCGGTCAGTTGGACGAGCCCCTCGGCACGCCGCTCGGGCGGCGCGCGCCAGGAGAACGTCTCGCCGGGCGGCCACCGCGAGGCCAAACGCTCGGCCGCCTTGCGCCGCAGGGCCGGCGACGGGTTGCCCATCGCGGTCAGGAGGATCGGACCGGCCTGGGGCACCGGCCAGGCGTCGGTCATTTCGACCACCGCGTCCTTGACCAGCGGGCTGCGGTCGTCGAGCAAGCGTCGGGCGAGCTGCTCGCCGCGAGGGACGGCGAACTTGCCCAACGCTCGGGCAGCCGCCGCGCGGACTTGCCAGGCCTCGTCCTCGACCGCCTTGACGACCGGATCTTCGACCCCGGCCGCGGCCAGCGCCGAGACGGCCGCCGCACGGATCGCCTCGGACCGATTGGCCAACAGGCCTTCGAGCAGCTTGAGCGCCTCGGGCCCGCCGTATTGTCCCAACGCCGCGATGGCCGCGCGGCGCACGGCGATGTCCATGTCGCGTGCGCCGCTGGCGAGCAACCGCACGGCCTCCGGGTGACGCCGCCGGCCCACGGCCGTCATGGCCGCCGCGCGAACGGGCGCGTCGGGATCGACCGTCATGTCGGCCACCGCCTCGGGCAGACTTCCCTTCTTGCCCGACGCCCAGGCCAGGACCGCCTCGCGTCGGACTTCCGTTTCGGGGCTTTTCAGGGCGGCCGTCATTCGCGGCTCGTCGGCCGGATCGACGTGCCGCGCCAGCCCGGCGATCAGCTCGCGATGCAGGACGGCCCGATACGCGGCCCGACCGCGCAGGCTCACGTCGCCGAACTGGTCGATCAACGTGCGAAGCGCGTCGCCGACCGTGGGCCCCTCGAGCCGGCCCAGGGCCTCGGCCGCGGCGCAACGGGTCGGGTCGCCGAACGCCCGATTGCCAACAGCCGCAACGAGTTGCGTCTGGCCGGTGTTATCGCCCAGTCGAGCCAGGGTAATGGCCGCGTTGGTCGCCAGGACCGGGTCCGCTTGAGGATCCTGGGCAGCGGCCTGCAACATGCTCTTATCCGGCTTGTAGGCCGCGAGATAGTCGTCGATGCCCGGGTGTCGCCAGCGCCACTCGGGCTCGCCTTCGTCCTGGGTGTTGCGAGGCGTGAGGGCCCAACCGTTCGGTATGGCCAGGGCGGCGGACGCAGGTTTTGCCGCCGAAGACTCCGAGGAAGGAGTGGAGGACGCGGTAACCCGGCTGACCGCCTCGGCCGGTTTGCGGGGCCAGCCCTGGCACCCAGCCAAGAGAATGGGCGCAATGAGAGACGCCGACACACAAGTCGCTAAAAGGCGGTATCGAGGTGGCACGGGCATCTTGCCCGTGAAGCACCACTGGCGAGACGCCAGTGCCACCCGGCGAGTTACATGAATCAATAGACGCACAAGAATCAACACGTCAGGCAAATCCTTTTGCCGTCGAGGAGATCAGCAATCCGTTAGGTATTCGACCGGCCTCCTTGCGGCCGGTTCCTCGTACGCGTTAGGGAGCTTTGGGCTCCTGTGTGGCTGGTTCCGCCGGTTCGGCAGGCGCGGCCGGGGGCTTCGTCGACGCCGTGGCGGCCAGGAGATCGACCAGGTCCTTGCCGATCTCGTCGAGGATCTTCTTCGAGGCAACCTGGGCAGGCGTTTCGGCGCCCTCGGCCATGCCACCCGGGGGCATGCCCATCGGCGGCATACCCATCGGGCCAAACTCAGGGCCCATGCCAGGATCACGACCCAACTCGGGGGTCAACGTCTTGTCGTCCAGCAGGCTCAGCCATGTCTTGATTTTCTCGCGGAGTTTGTTGACGGGCTCTTCGGCCTTCAACGCGGTCGCAAGCGGAGTGATGCCTCCGGTGATATTGTGTGACGTTACCCTGTCTGTGCCCGTCAACGCGATGTGGATGTCCGCGAACTGACTTTTCAAAACGGCCGGATTCAACGCCCGATTATCATCCTTGGTCTTTTGCAGCTCTTCCTTATGGACGTCGCGGGCAAGCCGCGTCAGCCGGGCTACCATGTCGGCCACGTCGGCCTGCTTGAAACCGTCGCTGACCTTGAGTTTCAGATCTCCAATTGCCTGGGCCGCCGCACAGCGAACCGCCAGCGAGGCGCCGGCCTCGTCCAGCACGTTGAGGAGCGTCTTGGCCACTTGACCATTCGGACCGGCCGACCCGAGCTTGCCGAGGCATTCGAGCGCCTGACAACGCATCCAGTCATGCCCTCGGGGATTGCGTTGGGAGGGGCCGACCGTTGTCGTGGCCAGCTTCAGCATGGCTTTCGTGACGTTATCTCGATCCTGAGGGGCGATTCCAAGCTCCGCGTGACGCAACAAGCCCTTGAGTGCGGCCACCCGCACGGCGTCGATCAGTTTCGGATCGTCCAGCGCGCCCAGCATGATGGGAATCATCGCGGGCAACGGCTTGGCGCTGCGGATCGTCTTGGCCGGAGTGACGTCCAACTCGCCCAACATCAGCATGGCGTTAAACCGGGCCGGCGGCGCGTAATTGCCTTGGATGATTTGGAGCATCTGCTTCTGGATCAAATCCAGCAGCGTTTTATGGGCCGGGCCACCCCGTGTGGTCTGCAAGTCCATGTGAAGGTCGCGGCGAAGCTTCGGAAGCTGAGGGAAGTTTTCCTTGTGGGTCCACCGGGCAATCTCATACTTGACGAAGTAGTCCTCGAACTGTTGCTTGGCCGCTGCCGGAACACCGTTTGCAAGCAACTCCCGAATCTTCCGCTGTGTTTGTGGCCGGGCAAAACTTTTGTCCAGCGGCATGACCTCATAACCCCCCGAACCGGCGGGCTGTGCCTGGACTTGGGGTGACAGGGCAACAATCACCAACGTGAGTGCAAAGCACGCCGCCCAGAAGAGCTGGTTTGCGGCGATCGCGCAGCAAGTATTTCGGGACTGAGGCATGAATCCAGTGTGTTCCGGTGCCGAGCGGGAAGGAGAAACTCTAAGTACTAGAGTACCAATGGGCTGGGGTTAGTGTCAACCTGGATCAACTGGTCAAACCCTACCGGCGTGGGAGGCCGCGAGCCTTTGACAGGCCCCCAATACGCACGTAAGATTGCACGCTATGACTTTGCTTTACAACGAATCCTGTTTCTTGCAGCACGAGACGGGTGCCCACCCCGAACGGGCGGATCGGATCCGGCGGATTCCCGACCACCTGGCCGAGGCCGGCCTCGACGTGCGGTGTACTCGCCCGAAGTGGGACACCGTGGCCCGGGCCAGACTTACGGCTGTCCATTCGCCTAGCTATGTCGACCAGGTTTGGTCTCTGGCTAAGTCGGGGGGGGGGGACCTGGATGCCGACACGATCGTCAGCCCATGCTCCTACGACGTGGCTCTGTTGGCCGCCGGGTGTGTCTGCGACGCGCTAGATCGGATCGTGGCGGGCGAGGACACCCAGGCCCTGTGCCTGGTCCGGCCGCCGGGCCATCACGCGCTGGCCCATCGGGCCATGGGGTTCTGCCTGTTCAACAACGTGGCGATTGCCGCCCGGGCCGCCGTCAACGAACTCGGCCTGGACAGTGTCCTGATCCTCGATTGGGACATCCACCACGGCAATGGCACGCAGGACACGTTTTGGGAAGACCCTCGCGTCGGGTTCCTCTCGATTCACCGGTGGCCGTTCTTTCCCGGCTCCGGCGCCGAGGATGAGACGGGCGGAGGCCCTGGGTTGGGCGCCACGCTCAATTTGCCGGTCACCTACGGCATCTCGCGGCAGGATTATCTCCACCACCTGAGCGATTCGCTCGAACGGTTCGCTGCGAAGATCAAGCCACAACTGGTTTTCGTCAGCGCGGGTTTTGACACCCACTACCGCGACCCGATCGGCTCGTTGGGCCTGCGCACCGAGGACTTCGCCGCTCTGACCAACCTGGCCCTGGACGCGGCCCAAGCGTACGCCGGCGGTCGACTCATCAGTGTTCTCGAAGGGGGCTACGACCCCGAGGCGGTCGCCCAGAGCGTGACCGTCCATCTCGAAGAGATGCTGAAGCGGACGGAAGCGTAGGTCACTTCCAGCACACGTGGAACCTGTTGGTTGGCGCCCCGCTTGCGGGCTCTAGTTGAATTCCATCGTGGCGCCATCGTCGCGCATGCCGTAGTATTTGTGGATCATTTTGCTGACGTCATAATCGATTTGGCGAACCGACCCGTCGCACATGCCCATGTTTAGCGTGTTGGGATGGGCACTGCCGAAAATGCAGGAGAATTTGAGCCCATCGATCTCTTCCGTGTCCCGTTCAGGCGGATCAAGGGTATAGCGAACCGTGTCGCGCTCATCGGAGTTATACGGGCCTTGATCGTCGCCCAGATCCTCCGGGCCAGCCTGGTAGTACTCTTTCGTACACACGCGCTTCTCGCCGATGCAATACGTATTTGATGTCCCGTCCGTGATATCCCGTAGACGAACGAAGTAGTGAGACGTGATAACGCCCGAGAATGGGTAGTCCGATTTCTCGTTAAGCCACGGGTACACGCCATTGTCGCCGTCACTCAGACTATCAGGGCCATCCCCGTACAACAGTGGAGTATACCCTCCGTTGGCGGCGTAATCGGACAAAGGAATCTCGCTGAGCGGGTCACAAAGGATCGGTTCTTTGACGAACCATATGCCCGATTTCATCGGATAGAGGCTCGCATTACGTCGGGTCGGACACGAGTAGAACGTACAGGGCGTTTCGTAGAGCGACTTGTTGGCTGCCCGACATGCGGCAGAATCGGTGGCGGGGTTTACTCCTTTTCCCAGTTCGCGTAAAGGTCTCTGTTCGATGTAGGACAGCAGGACGTAGGCCCAACTGCCGGGTTGTTCCAGTCCGTCGCCGCGTCCCGGATGCGGCGCCCATTTATAGCCCCAGCCGCCACTGGGATAGTGCTTGTTGGCCGACTCGAACGCCGCCATGGCAAGACACATCTGCTTTACATTGTTTGCGCACTGCGTTCTCCGGGCAGCCTCGCGCGCCGCTTGGATGGCGGGCAACAGCAACGCAATGAGAATTCCAATGATGGCGATGACCACAAGGAGTTCCACGAGCGTGAAACCCTTGCTGTGGGAAGAGAGAGATTTCATGGCAAGATCCATCCGCGTGACAGGGAGCGATCTCTCGCACTGTTCCGCGCGGTTGCCAAACCGCAGTTTCATCCTAGCTGACTATGGCCCGGAGGTAAAGTAATAAATGAGTCCGAGCCCCCCCTGAAGGTCTTTTGAGCCCACACTGATTAGGCGACCCGGGATTGCCAACCACATGCATGTCCGGTCTTTCCTATCGACATTTGCTCGCTTTTGAATTTGGGCACATTGAGGAAATCCTATTGTCCTTAGAAATCAGTCTCCTTTTCCCGCTGGATTCATGGCACAGTGTGAACGTGCATTCGCACATTTTTGCACACTGACGGAGTTTGTTACTAATCTGAGACTTTTGCGTCTAGCAATGCTGACGGGAAACGAGATCGGGTCATGTGGACCTTCACGCCAGTTTCCACGGCGAGGGTTGGCCGCATGGCTATTACGAGGATGATACAAGCCACGGCGCCGTGCTCGGAACAGAGCATCAGAGATGGTCGATAGCCGTCTCGCTCATTGTCACGGAGCGCCGCCCCGGCTCATTGGCTCGCCGAGGCGGTATCACTAGGATGGCCGAGTTGCTTGCGAAGCTCGGCGATCTGCTTGGCACGGGTGGGCGCATCGGCGGCCGGGTCGAATGCAATGTCGCGATTGAGGAGGGTTCGCAGGCGTTTGGCGGCCGTCTCGCGAGTGGACTGGTCCTCGCGTCCGAGCAGAGCGAGCCAGATCATCGGATCGTCCAGCATTTCGAGGGCCACGTCTCGCGGCGAGTCGTCGCCTTCCTGTCTGGACAGGGAATTGATGATCCGGCGGATGCGCATCTGCTGCTCGGCGTCGAGGTCGTCGGGGTTAAGGTTTTCGAGGAAGTGGACCACGCGACGACCCGCCTTGCGCAATTCTCGGTCGGCCGCTTCGCGCTGGCCGTAGGCGCTGTCGCCCAATTGAGCGACGAGTTCGGCCCAGCGATCGCGGTTGGGTGGGATGTTCGACCTCGCGGCCGCGAGCAGAGCCGCTTCGATCTCCTTGACTTGCTTGGTCAGGTCCCAATTCGGCTGAAGCGTTTTCAGATAGGGATTCAAATACTGCTGGCAGATGTCGCCGTGGGCGAACATGAGGTGCCAGATCGTCGCCGCGCGGTAGACGACCTTTTTCTCTCCCTGACGTAGGGTCAACGTCATCGGCTCCCGCCCCACCTGAACGAAATCGACGCTGGGGGTTTTGGCGTCCTTTTCGAGCATGTCGTGTTTGATCTGAAGACTGCCTGGGCCGATCTGGATGTCCAGCCGGTCCGTTGCGGTCGTGCGGTTGTAGCTCAACTGCATCCCTGGCGTGTTGCCGCGGTTCTGGATGCTCAACTGCTCACGGGTTCCAATACTCGTATTGGAGGTGCTGAAGCTCGAACGCCGCAAGGCATTGGCCACGATCCGGCCGTCGGAAATCTGCAAGGTGAAGTAGCGCTGCGCATGGTGGGCCAGGACCGAACTCAGCGGGGCGACGGCCGCGGGCGCCGCGGCAGGTGGTCGGGCAAAGGGATTCAGTTGCAGTCGCAGTTGAGCTTGGGCAGGTTGGGATCCCCATCCGGCTGCACACAAACCAAGCACGATAGCAATGATTGCCCGGCGAAGTCTTCGATGATCCACGTCGATCCCCTCGTCGGAAAGATGCTTGCTTGAAATGAGATTCATCGCGGGTGGCCCGGATAGCTCGGCTATCCGGGGGCCGTCAGGCCCTAGAGGTTTCGGGCTTTGGTTTGTACTGTTGACAACGGTCAAAGACAACGTGCCCTGTGTCTGAATACCTCTTGTCGCTTCGCGACCCCGATAGCGGAGCTATCGGGGCTACCCGATTCAATACGTTTTCAGGAAATTACATTATACTTGGACGTCGCCGGCTCGGAAAACAGAACCGCTGTGAACAAGATCGCTGAGACGGGACAGCCCCCGCCACGGAGGGTTGTTCACGCCAGATTTTTCGGGCTGGCCACGCAGGGAGCGTCGCAACCGGACGCGGCATTCCAGGGCCGGGTTTCGGGCTCGACGACGTGGTCCACCTCGCCTTCGCTCGGTGCGGGATTGTCCTGGACCAGGCCGTCTCCCGATTGGCCGCCGTTCTGATCGCGGTGGTGACGACGCCAGAAGTAGATACCGACCGCGATGATGGTCAGCACGACAACGATCGTCAACACGACTTCGGCTCGGCGGATCCAGTGCGTGATGGTGGCTCCGTAGTAGTAGCTCAGGCCGAAGAAAGTCCCGATGACGGCCGTCGCGCAGAACAGATCGATCAAGAAGAACCGACGGAACGGAACTCGCAGGATGCCGGCCGACAGATAGACCGGCGAGCGGAGCCCCACCAGGAATCGGGCTAGGAAGAACACTTTCAGCCCATGATTTTGCAGCATCTGCTCGACTTGCGCTTCGCGTTCCGGGCTGACAAGCCGTGCCCACCAGTGCCGCTCGCGGAGCACGGCGCGGCCGAAATGGCGGCCGATCCAGTACATCACCACGTCGCCGGCCAGGGCCCCGAACAGACATGCCCCCATCGCCAGCCACGGGTCCAACTTCCCGTGCGCGCTGAGCAGCCCGGCAGCCACGATCGGCACTTCCTCCGGCACGGGCAAGCCCGCGCCGGTGAGGATCAAGACGATGATGATTGCCAGGTAGGAACCGTGGGCAAGCAGAAACTCGGTCATGAGCGGATTCGGAACGTCAACAACGCGGCGGAAACTTCCCTATTTTACATGAATCGGCCGTTAAAGGTAGGTCGGCTTGGGGATTCCGGGGTTCTAGTAGTAATTTGTGGGCCTTCGACGTGGACAAGACGCCTCTGGCTCTCTTTCTCTTGGGCGAGAAACCTCGCACAAACCAACGCACCCCTCACGGGAGGGTAAGGTGTGTAGATCAGGCTGTGCCTGGGTTGGTGAATGCAATTTGCCAATTTATTTCCCGTCATAATAGCGTCTGGGCATAGGCGCCCTGCAGCAACCCACACCCTGTAGGGAACGCCCTCTGTGGCGTTCCTACGGTTTCTGCAGGATTGTTGCCTTCAAAATCGGAACGCCACAGAGGGCGTTCCCTACAGGGTGTTGATTGGCTATCCGTGTCAGGCGCAGCCTGTCCTACGGGATTTCGAGGTCGTCCGGTGTCAGGCCACAGGTGAGGATCTCGACGGCGGTTGTCTTGGTGGACAGGACCAATAAAAGGCAAAGATCGGCGCGCCGGCGGCAGAACTCCAGGGCAGGTTCGGGGCCCAGGACAAACATCGCGGTAGCCAGGGCGTCGGCCTCCATGGCCGTGGGCGCCAGGACGGTGGTCGAGAGAATCCTCGATTCGGCGGGCCAGCCGGTCCGCGGATCGAGCAGATGGCTCAGCCGCCGGCCCTGGTGATAGAAGAATTGACGCTGCGAGCCCGACGTGGCCAATGCCCGATCGCGCAGCCGGACCTCGGCCAGGCGTGGCCGTTGGCCCAGCGGATGCGGCACGCCCACGGCCCAGCCCAGGCACGGTTCCTGGATGGACTCGTCTTTCTTGTGATGTTGTTCCATACCCGTGCGAAGAGTGTGGCCCAGATTGCCTTGGGCGATCACACTGCTCTGTCCACCGTGGATCATGAAATCGGCCACGCCGGCGTCCAGCAGGGCCTCGGCGCAGCGGTCCAGGGCGTAGCCCTTGCCGATCGAGCCCAGGTTGAGCTTCATGCCAGGCACGGCGAAGCGGACTGTCCGTTGCCGAGCGTCCAGTTCGAGCCGTCGCGTGCCGACTCGGGCGGAGGCCTCGGCAAGTTCGTCGGGAGTCGGCACCCGGCCGCTGCGTCTGGAAAAACCCCAGACGTCGCTCAACGGTCCGGCCGTGACGTCGAACGCACCATCGGTCTGATCGTGAAGTCGGACAGTCTCTTCGAGCAGGGTGAACAGCTCGTCGTCAATTTCGACCGGCTCCTCGGCCGCCAGCCGGTTGATCCGACTGATATCGCTCGACTCGCGGAAGACGGAGAGCTGTTGTTCGACCCGGTCAACCTGATCCAGCGCGGCCAGGGCCGCTTCGGTGCCTTGCTCGTACTGGCCCGCGTTGAGGAACACTTCGAACGTGCAGGCCATCGCCTCGCGACTGACCTGGAGAAGGCAGGGGTCGTCGTTCGTGGGGCGAGGTGGCGTCTTGTCGCCCGGCGTGAGCGAGCCGGCCCGGGCGGCCAACGCGTCGGCGGCCGACTTGCCCTTGAGAAAATCACGGCGGCTGGAGCGTTTGGGCACGGCGGGTAGCTAACTTCCGGGGACGGGCACGACGATGTCGGGGGGGGCCTTTTCGTTGGTCGAGGCATCCAACCAGACGGAAATCTTGTCCGGCTTGCGCTCGATGCGGAATGGTTTGCCGGTCATGGTGTTCACATAGTTCGACGACTGATGCCCTGTCGCTAGATCCAACGCCACGGCCCAAGCTTCCATCCGAACGCGGTCTTCGGCCTGCTTTTCCAGGGCAACGCCCAGGTCGCGCAGGAGGAGCCGGTCGGCGATGACCGGATAGTCGGGCTTGGTTCGGCGTTCGGCGAGAGCGGCCTCCACTTTATCGCTCAGGTCCGCCCGAGAGTGGTAGGGCTTCTCGCATTGCTCGATGACGTCGCGCATGGTCTGAAGGTAGAAAAGCTCGTCGACGTCGGCCATCTGGGGCGCCAATTCGACCATTTCCTCGAGCAGCCCGTCCTTGTTCAAGTCGCCCATCTCTTCGCCGGTCAGCAGGCTGAGGAGCCCTCCGTCACGGACCACTTCGTAGACGTACATCCCCAGCGCCCGATCGCCGATCCACATGTCGGCGTCCGGGGGCCATTTTTTCAACTGATGATGGACGAGCTCGCGAAGCTGATCGAGGTGCGCCCGATCGACGAGCCCGCTGTCGAGGATCGCCTGAAGCACGCGCAAGGCTTCCTCCCGAATGGAGGCCGCTTCGAGACGCGGCAGAACGCGTTTCTCGGCCCCCAGGCACTCGGCCAGACGGAACTGATATTGCAACGACTCGATCGCGCCGACGACGCTCCGGTTGACGAACAAGCATTCGGCCGCGTGATAGACTTCCAACAGCCCGCAGATCCGGGCCACGTCGACGAACTTCATGTCGGCCACCCAGCCGTCGATGTGGCGAAGGCCGAAGTCGCAATTCGACCGTGTCAGGGCCTGTCGGGCCTTGTTGCGCCGGTCTTCGTGCTTTTTGGCGAACTTGAGCGCCTTGTTCAACACCAACAGGTTGAACTCGAACTTGCCGGTTGGAAAAAAGCCCTCCAACGCTTCGCGGACGCTGTCCAGCTCACTGCTTCGGAGCAAGTCCTGCAGACCGGCGGCGACGTTCTCCAAGTCGGAGATCTCGGCCGGCTTGGTCATCTGCTCGGGCGTTCCCTGCTCCGCCTCGATTCGCGACAGCTCTTCACGCAACTCCGAGTCGGGCGACCCGCGCAAACCGGGCAAACGACCGTATTCGACCTGCGATTCCGAGTCGACCGGTATGTCCTTCTCCTTGCATCCGGCGCACAGCACGGTCCCGAAGGCCGCTCCCAAGAGAGCCGCGAAGAAAACTCTTCGACGTCGTTTGCCTTGCCGCATGGTCACTGCCCTCGTGCAAAGCCCTCGCTATCCGCGGAGGACGGCCAGTTTCTCCAAAGGAACGAGTTCGGCCAGGCCTGCTTCGGCCAACTCGGGGCCCGAGACATAGCGCCCCGGCGCCGACCAGGACTGAATCTTTTCGAGCGACGCGCCGAACAGGTCGGCTAGGAACTGGTCCATCGTGGTCTCGAGCGTACCGAAATGCCGGGCCCACTCGGCCGCCTCGGCCAACGCGATGTTCTCTTCGCTCTGCCATTTCATCGGGTGGAACAACAGGACGCTCAACGGTGTGACCAACCGGCGACGACAGGCGGCAAACGGCCATAGCGCGGCCGAGGTGCATTCGCCCGTTACCACCCCGACCGCCCGCAGCCCTCGGAGCCGAATCAGCGACGCCAAGGCCACAGCCGCGTAGGCGCTTCCGCCGAGCGAGTCGAAATAGAGGACGCATTCGCCCCCGGGCTCGATATCGAGCAGCTTTTCGACCAGATCGGCCTCGTGCTCGGTTAGGTCGCCGACCACGCCGATTTCCGGGGGACACTCCCGATCACATTTCGCCATGTTTGTTTCCATCAGAGGATTCGTTGACAGCCCGCGGAAAAGGTGCCAGGCACCTTTTGCCGGAACGGCCCTTTGGGTGCTTCGCACAAAAGGTGCCTGGCACCTTTTCCGC
>JAFGFF010000022.1 GCA_016931075.1 Pirellulales bacterium
ACCCGCCCTCACCCGGCGGCTGCGCCGCCACCCTCTCCCAAAGGGAGAGGGTTTTGGTTTGGTACGAGGTGGCATCATCGAACCGTACACGTTGAAAGCTCGATACGTCTTTCCCGTCGTCGGGCCGCCGATCGAGAACGGGGTGGTGGTGGTCGACGAGAACGGGCGGATTGGCCAGGTGGGACCGGCACGAATAGGGCAGCCGGCCGAGGACCTGGGCGACGTGGCCTTGCTGCCGGGGCTGGTCAATGCGCATACCCACTTGGAGTTCAGCCAGTTGCGACAGCCGTTGGGCACGCCCGGCATGGCGTTCACCGAGTGGATTCGCACGCTGGTTGAAAATTATCGGATGGGCCTGCCCGTTGACGCGGCGACGGCCATTGCCGAAGGGCTGGCCGAGAGTCTCCACTCCGGCGTGACCACGTTGGGTGAAATCGCCCAACCCGGCTGGCCTCGCGGGCCGTTTGAAGAAAGCCCCGTTCGAGCGACCATCTTCCTCGAACTGATCGCCCCGACCGGCCAACGGATTGAACAAAAAATCGAAGCGGCGCCACAGCAAGTCATGTCCGTTCCAGATCTGGACATGCGCTGGCGGCCGGGCTTGAGCCCCCATGCGCCTTACAGCGTCCACCCACGGTTGTTCGACGCGGTAGTAGGGCTGTCGGCCGAATCGGGCGTGCCGGTGGCGTTTCACTTGGCTGAGTCGCATGAAGAGATGCCGTTTCTCGCCACGGCCGATGGACCGCTGAAGGATCTGCTCGTCGAGTGGCAGCAGTGGGATCCGGATGCCCATCCGCCGGGCCGCCGACCGTTGGATTTTCTCCGCCGGTTGGCCTCGGCTGCTCGGGCGTTGGTGATCCATGGCAACTACCTGGACGACGAAGAGATTGCGTTCCTCGGCCAGCATGCTGATCGGATGGCCGTCGTCTACTGCCCTCGGACACACACGTTTTTCGGCCACGACGACTACCCGCTCCAGCGCCTGCTCGCTGCCGGAACAACCGTCGCGCTGGGGACCGACTCCCGGGCGTCGTCGCCCGACTTGGACCTTCTGGCTGAAATCCGCCACGCGGCCGCCCGTCATCCGAACGTCCGACCAGCCACCCTGCTCGAATTGGGCGTCCTGGGCGGGGCCAAGGCTCTTGGTCTGCAAAACATTATTGGCAGCCTCACTCCCGGTAAACAGGCCGACCTTGTCGCCGTGCCCTTGGACGATCCCCAGGCCACCGATCCGCACGAAGCCCTCCTACACTCCACCGAGCCCGCCCTGGCTGTCTGGTCCGCCGGCGTCCGGGTATGCTAGGGGAGTGGTTGGTCTGTAGGAGGCGACTCCTGTCGCCGAATTCTGGCTGGTTGGCGCTTCTTTCGGCGACAGGAGTCGCCTCCTACAGTCGTTGAATTCCTGGACTTCATCGCCTCGCCCTGAAACCATGCCATGACCTCACTGCTGGACTGCTGGTATCTGACCGGACCGACCGCCTCGGGCAAGACGGGGGTGGGGGTGGAGCTTGCGCGGCGGATCGGGGCGGAGATCGTGTCGATGGACTCGATGGCCCTTTACCGGCGGATGGACATCGGCACGGCCAAACCGAAGGCCGAGGAGCGTCAGGCAGTGCCCCATCACCTGATCGACCTGGTCGAACCCCACGAAGAGTTCAGCCTGGCTCGATATGTCGACGAGGCCCAGCGATGCGTGGAAGAAATCCGCGCCCGAGGCAAGGAGGTTCTCTTCGTCGGGGGCACGCCGCTGTATCTCAAGGGCCTGCTTCGCGGCATCTTCGAAGGCCCGGCCGCCGATATCGAGTTTCGCCGGCAGTTATATACATTGGCCGAAGCAGAAGGGCCTGGGGCGTTGCACGCGCGGCTGGCCCAGGTCGATCCGGTCACGGCCGAACGGTTGCACCCCAACGACACGAAACGCCTGGTTCGCGCGATCGAGGTTTTTGAAAAGACCGGCCGACCGATCAGTGAGTTCCAAAAGCAGTTCGACCGCCCTCGCCCGGGTTCGACGCCCCGTGTCTATGTGCTCGACTGGCCCCGGCCCGAGTTGCACGCGAGGATTCACGACCGGGTCGACCGGATGTTCGCCGCCGGGCTGGTCGACGAGGTCCGCAGCCTGCTGGCCGAGCCACGGCCCTTGAGCAAAACGGCCGCCCAAGCAGTCGGTTACCGCGAAGTAATCGAACACCTTGAGGGAGCCCGGGGCCTGGACGAGACGATCGAGCTGGTCAAGCTCCACACCCGGCGTCTAGCCAAGCGTCAAGACACCTGGTTCCGAGGCATCGAGGAATGCCACCTGGTAGGGGTACCCCGGCGGTTCGACCCGGCGGTCCTGGCCGGGCAGCTCGCCGAGGCCGGGGGGGCCGAACGCTAAGGCTCGTCCATGCGTCAAGAAAGGTATGTTGGGTGGAGAGTTTGGGTGAGGGGGATTGGGGATTAGGAGCGGGGCTCGGGACTCGGGATTTACAAAGTTAAGCCCGTTAGGAACACTCGTTTCCGACCGAGATCCTTCGCGCCCTTTGGCTGGGAAGATAGAATACAGGGCTTCATTTCGAGCCCAAAGAAAAGACCGATTTTTTCGGAAGGATAGCTGCGTTGTTGCGAACACACACCTGTGGCGAGTTGGGCCGGGACCATGTCGGCCAAGAGGTGACCTTGTGCGGTTGGGTCGATACGTGCCGCAGTCATGGCGGCGTTCAGTTTGTCGATCTGCGCGACCGGTACGGCCGGACCCAGGTCGTCTTTGCGCCCGAAGGGGGCGAAGAGCTTCTGCGCCAGGCGTCCAAGCTCCGTAGCGAGTTCGTCATCGCCGCCACGGGCAAAGTCGCCCCGCGGCCCGAGGGGACAGTCAATCCCAAGCTCAGGACAGGCGAAATCGAGATCCGCGTCACGCAGCTTAAGATCCTCAATCCGAGCTTGACGCCGCCGTTTCAGCCCTTCCAAAAGGAGCTGCCTGGCGAGGACCTGCGTCTGAAACACCGCTACCTCGACCTGCGTCGGCCGGAGATGCAGCGGACGCTCCTGCTGCGTCATCGGATGGTCAAGCTTATCCGCGACTATTTTGACGAATTGGACTTCGTCGACGTCGAGACGCCCATCCTGGGTCGCAGCACGCCGGAGGGCGCCCGCGACTATCTCGTGCCCAGCCGCGTCCAGCAGGGCACGTTCTACGCCCTGCCGCAGTCGCCCCAGCTCTACAAACAGATCATGATGATCGCCGGCTACGACCGGTACGTGCAGATCGCCCGGTGTTTCCGCGACGAGGATCTTCGAGCCGACCGGCAGCCGGAGTTCACCCAGTTGGACGTCGAGATGGCCTTCATCGAGATGGAGGACGTGATCGGCGTGATCGACGGGCTGATGGTCCGGATGGCCAAGGAGCTCCTTGGTATAGAACTGACCCTGCCGCTTCCGCGGATGACCTACGACGAAGCCATGGAGCGGTTTGGGCACGACGCGCCCGACCTGCGATTCGGCATGGAATTGGTCGACCTGACCGACCTGGCCGCGAAGTCCGAATTCCGTGTCTTTCAAGACGTCGCCCAGAACGGCGGCCGCGTCCGGGCCATCAACGCCAAGGGAGCGGCGGACCGGTATTCACGCAAGGGCATCGACGAATTGACCGCCTACGTCCAGCAGGACTTCGGCGCCAAGGGCCTTGCCTGGTTCAAAGTCGAAGACGGACCCAAGCTGGCCTCGCCGATCGCGAAGAACTTCTCGGAGGAGATGCTCACCAAGATTGCCGAGCGGACCGACGCCGCACCGGGCGACCTGCTCCTGATTGTGGCCGACCAGTTCGAGGTCACGTGCAAGGCCCTGTACGGCCTGCGCCGGCGACTCGGGGCCGAGTTGAAGCTGTACGATCCGAAGGCGGTCCATTTCTCCTGGATCGTCGAGTTTCCGATGTTCGACAAGGACGAGGAGACGGGCCACTGGGTGGCCATGCACCATCCGTTCACCTCGCCCCGGCGCCAGGACCTCGGCCTGCTGGAGACCGATCCCGGCCGTTGCCGCGCCCAGGCGTACGACCTGGTGATCAACGGCTACGAGGCGGGCGGAGGCACCATCCGTATCCACGACCAGATGCTGCAGGAGAAGGTGTTCCGGCTGCTGGGCATCGATGAGGAGACGGCCCGAATCCGGTTCGGGTTCTTGTTGGATGCCCTGCAATACGGGGCCCCGCCCCACGGCGGAATCGCCCTGGGC
>JAFGFF010000200.1 GCA_016931075.1 Pirellulales bacterium
ACGGTCGACGGCCTGATCATGATGGCCAACGTGCTCAAGGCCAATCACGAGATCTGCGCCAGGTTGCTGGAGGATCGAATCCCCATGGTGTTTCGGGCGGGTCCGGAAACGCCCGGCATCGTCGATCTCGTCGCGGTCGACCTGGAAAAAGCCAGCTACCTCGTTGCAAGGCATCTGCTGAACCTGGGCCACGAACACATCGGAATGGTCCTTCAAGAAGCCGCCAGGCAGCGGCAGGTGGGCCGGTTGGTCGGCTATACCCGCGCCCATGAAGAAGCAGACGTGGCGATCCATCCGGAATACCGGACGTTCTGCGGATATCACGTCGAGGACGGCTATCACGCGACACGCCGGCTGCTCGAAGCCCATCCCGAGATCACCGCGATCGCCTTCCACAACGATCAGTTGGCCCTGGGATCGTTCCGCGCGGCGAAAGAGTTAGGACGCCGGATTCCCGACGACCTGGCCGTGGTCGGCTACGACAACATCGAGCTGGGCCGGTTCTGCGAATCGCCGCTGACGACGGTCGGCTATTCCAAGGAACTGCTCGGGCAGTTGCTCGTCGACATGCTCTGCCAACGGATTCAGAATCCCGACCACCCTGCCCAACGGATCGTCCTGCCGCCCGAACTGATCATTCGCGAGTCCTGCGGCTATGCCACTCGTCGCTAGCGACTCATTGCAGTTCGATTTGTGGGTGGCACTGGCGTCTCGCCAGTGCTGGCGGCCAGAACACTGGCGAGACGCCAGTGCCACCCAACTGCTATAGAAAAATGACGCGAAGCATGAAAACACGCCGCGGATTCCTCGCAAGCCTCGTAAGTGTGCTAGCGCTCCCGCTGGCTGGCTGTGGGCGACGGCCGAACAACGACGGGCAGATCGTTCTCAAGCTCGGCCATTGTAGCATTCCGGACAAGCCGTTGTTCGACGCGGCGGCGGCGTTCGCCGAAATCGTCCAGCGCGAATCGAACGGCCGGATTCACGTCGACGCCTTCGGCCAGGCCGCGCTGGGCGATTCGCGGATGGTCATGGAATCGACCGCCGTGGGCACCCTCGACATGACGTGCGAGGCGCCCCTCTCGCCGATCGTGCCGGAGATGGCGCTGCTCGAGCTGCCTTACCTCTTCGCCGACGCCCGACACGCGGCCGAAAACCTCGAAGGCCCCTTTGGTCAGGCGCTGGCCCAGCGGGCCAAGGCGCGAGACCTGGTCGTGCTGGGCTACTACACCGACGCCAGCCGGTCGATCTTCAACAAGTTCCGAGACGTCCGCACGCCCGACGATCTGCACGGCCTGAAAATCCGCGTGCCCGAGGCCACCGTCTGGCTCGAAATGATGAACCGGTTCGGCGCGATGGCCATCCCGCTGTCCTGGGGCGAAGTCTACACGGCGATCGAGCAAAACGTCATCGCCGGCGCCGAGACGGATCTGATTTCGATCAAGCAGGCCGGCTTCTACGAAACGTGCAAACACGTCTCGGAGACCAATCACGTCCTGCTCGTCTACCCGCATATCATGCACCGCGCGCGGTTCGAGGCCCTTTCCTCGGAAGATCAGGAGCTTCTAAAAAGAGCGTGTCGTGAGTCGGCCCGGCGGCAGCGCCACCTGCTGCAAGGCCGCCTGGACCAGGCTCGACGCGAGCTCGAGGCCGCGGGCGTCACGATCCTGCAGGTGGACCAACAGCCGTTCCGCGACCGCGTTCTCTCCATGCACGCGCGATACGCGAAAAAGCTGGGGGCCGAGTCGCTGCTGGCGCTGATCACGCCGGCTCCGCAGCATAGCCAGGGCAAGGAGGCCGGCAAGCCATGAGCCATTTCGAAACGGCGTCCCGCCGTGTGTTGGACCGCGTCGAGCGGCTGACCTGTTTGCTCATGGCCCTGCTGATGGCCGTGCTGGTCGTGGGAGTCAATTTTCAAGTGGCCGCCCGATTCTGGCTCTCTTATTCAACCGGAGAAGGCCAGCAGATCGTCCAGTTGCTCGCCTGGGGCCAGGAGCTGGTGCAATACGCGTTCCTCTGGATGGTTTTTCTGGGCGTCGGCGTCGGCGTTCGGCGCGGCTTGCATCTGCGGATCGACCTGCTCGAAGGCGTGCTGAGCCCGGCGGCGCGCCGACGGCTCGGCGTCCTGATCGACGCAACGTGCATGATTCTGGCGGCCGTCTTCGTGGTGGCCGGCGCGGTGATCGCCTGGCGAACGCGGCTACACGTCTCGCCCGCGTTGGGGCTCTCGATCGGCCTGGTCTACTTAGTTTTTCCACTCAGCGGCCTGAGTCTGCTGGCGTTCCTTCTGGAAGCCATCGTCTGGGGACGGCCGGCCAACGAAACGGAAACACAAGAAGCGTCCGACGCGCCGGGAGGGGCCGACTGACATGACCTCGTTTCTGGCCATCGTCGTTACCGTGTTGTTGGCCGCGCTCGGAGCGCCTTTGCTGTTCGCCATCGCGACCGGGTGCGTCCTGGCCATCCTCGCCACCGGCGAAATCAGCCTCTTGATCGTCGTCCAGCGGATGTTCTACTCGGCCAACATCTACCCGATCGTGGCCGTGCCGTTGTTCATGCTGGCCGGCGAGGTGATGAACCGCGGAGGGCTCTCGCGGCGAATCATCCGGCTCTCCGACAGCCTGATGGGCCACATCCCGGGCAGTTCCGCCCTGACGACCACGGTGGCCTGCATGTTGTTCGCCGCCATTTCCGGTTCATCGGCGGCCACGGCGGCCGCGGTCGGGACGATCATGATCCCCGACATGGTCCGCAACCGCTTCAAGCCGGCGTTCGCCTCGGCCGTGACGGCCTTTTCCTCCTCGCTGGGCATCGTCATCCCGCCGAGCATCACGTTGATCATCTACGGCGTGCTGGCCGGCGTGTCGATCCGCCAACTGTTCCTCGCATCGATCGCCCCGGGTCTCCTGGCCGGCGCGGTCTTCATGTTCCTGGCCTACCAGCGAGCCAAGAAGGACCAGATCGAAGTGAAGCCGCCGGCCGGGTTGAAGGCTTCGGTCCAGGCGGCGGGCAGCGCTTTTTGGGCCGTGCTCATGCCGGTGGTCATCCTGGGCGGCATTTTCAGCGGGCTGTTCACGCCCACCGAAGCGGCCGCCGTCGCCGTGCTCTACGGCCTGATTGTCGGCCGGTTCGTCTACCGGGAGCTTGCCTGGCGCGAGATCGGGCCGGTTTTCGTCCGGGCGGCGCTCTTGTCGGCGATTCCCGTGTCGCTGTTCTGCGTGGCCGGTGTGTTGAACCACGTGTTCAGCGTCGACCGGCTGCCCGAGCGGATGGCGGCCGGCGCGCTGTCGGTCACGTCCAGCAAAGTGCTGTTTCTGCTGGTAATCAACGTCGTGTTGTTCGTGCTGGGCATGTTCATGGAATCCTCGGCGATGCTGGTCGTGCTGACGCCCGTGCTGGCGCCGCTGGCGAAGAGTTTCGGCATCGATTTGGTTCATTTCGGAGTGCTCATCAACCTGAACGTCGCCATTGGTCAGGCGTCGCCGCCGATCGGGAGCACCCTGTTCCTCAGTTGCACGATCAGCAAGACGAACATCAGCCAGATGTTCCAGACGACCTTGCCGTTTCTGATCGGCAGTTGGAGCGTGTTGCTGCTGGTGTCCTACGTTCCCTTGTTCTGGGGCGGTTTGAGGTCGTTGTTTTTTTGAGTGATGGGTGAGTATTGCATGGTTAGCGATCCATCGGGTGCCATGGGCGGCTTGTCCGCCCTTGTGGTTCCAAGCAAGGGCGGACAAGCCACTCATGGCACCCGAGAATTGGATACGGGTGGGGTTGTATTCGGTTTGGGTGGTATTCGGTTTGGGTGGGTGATATTCATCCGCCCCAACGGGGCCTGGTTCTCCCAGCCCAGGGCAACGCCCTGGGAATTGGGCCGGTAATGCATACGTTTTTCGGGCCAACGGCCCAACGGTTCAGAAGGCGAAACGGTTGGCCCGTTGGGCCGAAACAATCGAGACCAACACGTTCCCTTTCCCAGGGCGTTGCCCTGGGCTGGGAGAACGGCTGGGCCTTCGGCCCGTGATATAAAGGAGATTCGATGTCCTTTTCGAGCCCTTGGGACCGATTTTTAGCGGCGGCGAGGCGGGAACCGGTCGATCACGTGCCGGTCGCGTTGATCGGCACGGCCCGATTCTTCAGCGGCGTGGCCGGCGTGGATCAGTCCGATTTTTATTACGATCCGAGCGTGATGATCGAGGCCCAGAAGACGACGTTCGACCGGTTTCCGGACGTGGCTTTCGTGCCCGGCTGCTGGCCCGACTACGGCGTCGGCTTCTTCACCGCCTTGGGAATGCGGGCCGAATGGATCCCCAACGACACGTGCGCCACCCGCGACCACCGGTATGACAACACCGACCGGCTCGCCGGGCTGCGGATGCCCGATCCGGCGACCGACGGGCTGTGGCCCTGGTATTTGAAGACGTTGCGGCGGTTCGCCGAGCGGGGCGAGGAGTTCGAGGGCCGGTTGGGCTGCCTCTGGTCGATGGGGCCAGGCGAAGTCGCGTCCTATCTCGCGGGCCTGATGACGCTTGTCGAAGGATTTCACACCGATCCCGAGTTCGTCGAGCGGCTGCTGGTCGTGTCGACCGATCTGATCCTCCGATGGCTGGACGCCCAGCTTGAAGTGCTGCCCGGGGCGCAAGCCGCCCTGATCACCGACGACGTGTCGGGACTGGTCAGCGAGCCGATGTATCGAAAATTCCTGCTGCCGCATCACCGACGGATCCGCGAGCGCTACCCAGAGCTGGTTCTCGTGTTTCACAACGACACCCGGTCCGACCATATCCTCGAGGCCATCGCCGACACCGGTTTCGACGTGTTCCAGCTCGGCCAGACCACGTCGTTGCCGCTGGCCAAGGAGACCATCGGGCGGCGGATGGCCCTGATGGGCAACGTCGACACGGTCGCCGTGCTCCAGGACGGGACGGTGGACGACGTGCGGGCAAGCTCGCGCCGGTGTCTTGCGGAGGCCGGTGCCGGGGGCGGATTCATCCTCTCGGCCGGCGGAGGCATGAACCGGGGGATTCAGCCCGAGAAAATCGACGCCATGGTCGAATGCGCCCGCGAATTTAAGCCATAGGCGAAGCCCCCCCCCCTTAGTCAGGGGGTATTTAATGGCAATTCAATCACAATGAACTATTATAGTCAGGCTATTGCGTTGGGGTTTCAGGGTGGGTATATTGATGTAATAAGGTTGTGTTATTCTGGGCCCGGTCAACCGCGCCCGAAAGGAGTCTTTCATGGCAAGCACCCAGGCAGTTAAAGTCAATCCGAACCTCTGCAAACCGATCGTGTTGTCGCAGCGGGTGAATTTCAAAATGGTCGATCCAACGACGGTCGGATCGAAGCACTTGACGTTCGGGATGGTGATCGTCGAGCCGGGAGGAACGTGCGAACCGGGCCACGTTCACGACGACCAGGAAGAAATCTTCTTCTGCATGACCGGCAACGGGGTGGTCATCGCCGACGACGACCATAAGGAAATTCCGATCGGTCCGAAGGACGCTGTGTTCTTTCCGATCGGCACCTACCACTCGATCAAGAATCCGAACAAGACGCCGCTCGAGGCCCTGTGGATCATTTCGCCGGCCGGCTGGGTCTTCGACCGCAACCCCGACATGAAGGCGCAGGCTGAGCAGGGTATTCCTTCGTCGGAGTGACCCATTCACGGAAGACCGTATTATCTTGCGTTGCGAATTGAGCTGATATCAATCTAGTCACAAGGAACTGACAAGATGGCCGTACCGAAAGAGACAAAGTCCAAGAAGGAGCGTCGGCGAATCCCGTCCGGCATTGGCGCGAGGCTGAAGCAGCTTCGCCAGGAGCGCGGCCTGAGCATGGTGCAGCTTGCCCGGGAGGTCGGGATCACGACCGGGATGATCTCCCAGATCGAGCGTGACCTAGCCGACCCGTCGCTGACGACGTTGAGGAAGATCGCCCAGGTGTTGGACGTGCCCGTCTTCTATTTTTTTCTGTCGCAGGATTCGGATCCGGAGGTCCGATCGCCGGACAAGCGATTCCGGCTGGACAGCCAGGAGGGCGGGGTGCACCACGAGTTCATTTCCGACCCGAACGAGGCGACGCTCGAGTTCACGATGATCGAGGCGAAGCCCGGCTTATCGAGCGGCCCGAAGCAGGACGCGCACCCCGGCACGGAATGCGCCCTGGTGCTCAAGGGCCGAATGGTTTTGGAGATCGAGGATCAATTCTTCGAGCTCAAGGAGAACGATTCGATCACGTTCGATTCGCTCAAGCCGCACCGCTGGGTGAATCAGGGCAAGACGCCGTTGCGGTTCATTTCGGTGACTTCATGCGCATTGCGCGGGACCTGATCGGCCATGGCCCGAGGCCAAGCACACGACGTTGACTCGCTCCGCGAGATCGCCCGGCAGTTGCGGATCGACTCGCTGCGGATGATTCATCTCGCGGGGGGCGGACACCCAGGCGGATCGCTTTCGGCGGCCGACCTGGTGACGGCGCTCTATTTTCACGAGATGAACCTCCGCTCAGAAGAGCCCGACTGGCCCGACCGCGACCGGTTCGTCCTCTCCAAGGGCCACGGTTGCCCGGTGCTCTACGCGGCCCTGGCCCGGCTGGGCTATTTCGATCCGCAACATCTGGACACGTTGCGCAAGTTCGGCACGATCTTGCAGGGACACCCGGACATGAACAAGACGCCCGGTCTGGACGCGACGACCGGGTCGCTCGGCCAGGGGCTTTCGGTCGGCCTGGGCATGGCCCTGATCGGACGGCTCGACCGGAGGGCCTATCGCGTGTTCGTGATGCTCGGCTGCGGAGAACTCGACGAGGGCCAGGTCTGGGAGGCCGCCATGTGCGCCGCGAAATACCGCGTCGCCAACCTGACGGCCGTCATTGACTACAACCAACTGCAGCTCGACGGCACGAACGACGAAATCATGCCCTTGGAACCGCTCGAAGACAAGTGGCGGAGCTTCAACTGGAACGCTCTGCGGATCGACGGCCACGACATGCCGGCCATTCTCGACGCGCTGCGCGCCGCCCGCGAGCATGAGCAGGGGCCGACGGTCATTATCGCCAAGACGATCAAAGGCAAGGGCGTTTCGTTCATGGAAGACCAGTTGGACTGGCACGGCGTGGCCCCGAACGCGGAACAGCTCGAGGCGGCTCTGGTGGAGCTTGGACCATGACGACCGCCGCCCCGAAACGCGAACTGCCCACCCGGCACGCCTACGGCGAGACGCTCGTCGAGCTGGGGCGGGAAGACGACCGGATCGTCGTGCTCGAGGCGGACATCTCGAAGAGCACCCAGACGTACCGGTTCGCCGAGGCGTTTCCCGACCGGTTTTTCAACGTCGGTGTCGCCGAGCAGAACATGATGTGCATGGCGGCCGGCGCTGCGATCTGCGGCCGGATCCCGTTCGTCAGCACGTACGCCGTGTTCGGCAGCATGAGGGCGTGCGAGCAGATGCGCACGAGCGTCGCCTATCCGAAATTGAACGTCAACATCGCCGTGAGCCACGCCGGCCTGACCGCCTACGACGACGGCGTCACGCACCAGGCGGTCGAGGACCTCGGCATCGTCCGGTCGATCCCCAACATGACGGTCCTCCAGCCGTGCGACGCCCCCAGCACCCGCAAGGCGGTCCGCGCGGCGGTCGAAATCGACGGGCCGGTCTACCTCCGTCTGACCCGCATCGCCATGCCGATCCTCTATGACGACAACGTCGACTTCCAGATCGGCAAGGCCATCCGCCTGCGGACCGGGGGCGACGTGACGATCGTGGCCGTCGGCGACATGGTCTTTCAGGCGCGCGAGGCGGCCGAGCGGTTAGCCGCCCAAGGGATCGAAGTCGACCTGCTCGACATGCACACGATCAAGCCCTTGGACGTCGACGCTCTGCTGGACTCGGCCACAAAGACCGGGGCGGTCGTCACGGCCGAAGATCACAACGTTCTGGGCGGGCTGGGCAGCGCGGTCGCCGAGGCACTCGGCGAGCACTGCCCCACGCCCTTGCTGCGCGTCGGCCTGCAAGACACGTTCGCCCAAAGCGGTTCTTACGGCGACCTGTTGCGGCACTATGGAATGGACGCCTCGCACCTCGTCGAAGCCGCCCAACGGGTGATGCGACGGAAACAATAGAAATCAGCCAGTTGACGACGGGTACTAACCGGGTAACGGGTAGCCCCGATAGCTCTGCTATCGGGGTCGCGAAGCGACAAGAGGTATCGAGGCGCGGTGTACGCTGTACTGAACCGTTTTTTAACAGAGCTAACCAGAGCCTGAAACCTCTTGGGCCTAACGGCCCCCGGATAGCAGAGCTATCCGGGCCACCCGCGGGTGATGCAACGGAAATAGAAGGGCCCAGCCGGTTTCAAACACTGGCTTGACAAGGAGAAACGATCGGATGACAACGGTCTCTCAACCGGGAATCAAGGACACCACCCAGGAGCTTGCCCGATGGGCACGGCTGCTGAGATACGACACGCTTCGGATGATCTCCAACGCGGCCTCGGGCCATCCGGGCGGGTGCATGTCGATGGCGGAGATCCTGACGTGTCTCTATTTCCATGAAATGAAGGTCGATCCGCAGCAGCCCGACTGGCTGGATCGCGACCGGTTCATCCTTTCCAAAGGCCACTGCGCGCCGATCCTCTACGCCGCGTTGGCCAGAAAGGGTTACTTTCCGGTCGACGAATTGAGGAACCTCCGCAAAATCGGAAGCTTCCTGCATGGCCACCCCGATATCAGCACGCCGGGCGTGGACATGACCAGCGGATGTCTCGGCCAAGGGTTGTCGGCCGCCGTGGGGATGGCCATGGCCGGGCGGATCGACCGGCGCGACTATCGCGCGTTCGTCGTGATCGGCGACGGCGAAATGAACGAGGGCCAACTCTGGGAATCAGCCGCTTCGGCGTCCCATTTCCGGCTTGACCGGATCATCGTCGTGCTCGACTTCAACGCGCTGCAGTTCGACGGAACGGTGCACGAAGTCTCCAACCCGGGCGACGTCCGCGGCCGGTGGAAAAGCCTCGGCTGGAACGTCCTGGAGATCGACGGCCACGACATCCCCCAGATTCTCGATGCCCTGCGCCAGGCGGACGAGTGCCGCGGACGGCCCACCATCGTCGTGGCGCACACGATCAAGGGCAAGGGCGTCCCGTTCATGGAAGGGGACTATCTGTGGCACAGCCTGATGGACAACGACCTTCTGACTTCCTTTGTGAAAGAGATGCACGATGAGCTGCAGCGCGACCCGGACGGCTTCGATGCGGACCGCTTATGGTGAGGCGCTGGTCGAGGTCGGTCGCACGAACCCGAACGTCGTGGTCCTGGACGCCGACCTCTCGAAGGCCACCAAGACCAGCCTGTTTGCCGAGGCCTTCCCCGACCGGTTCTTCAACATCGGCATCGCCGAGCAAAACATGACGACCGTGGCGGCCGGGCTGGCCACGTGCGGCAAGATCCCGTTCGCCACGAGCCTGGCCGTGTTTTCGACCATGCGGGCGTGCGAACAGGTCCGCACGTCGGTCGCCCTGACGAATCTGAACGTCAAGATCGTCGGGTTCTACGGTGGCTTGTGCACGGCCGAAAACGGGCCGACGCACCAATGCATCGCCGATCTGGGCGTCATGCGCCCGTTGCCCAACATGACCGTGCTGGCCCCGGCCGACGCCCCGTCGTGCAAGGCGTGCGTCCGTTGGGCGGTCGAGCACCCCGGGCCGGTCTATCTCCGCGGCCTGCGCGACGGCGAACCGGTCCTCTACGACGAGACCGGGCCGGCCGATGTCTCGCGGATCCAGATCCACCGTGAAGGCAACGACGGGGCCATCCTGGTCAACGGATTCATGCTCCACCTCGCCCTGGAGGCGGCCGACCGGCTCGCCGCCAGAAAAATCCACATCACCGTGGCCGACGTCATCACAATCAAGCCGATCGACCAGAAGACGCTCCTGGAAATCGCCGGCAACGTCCCGTGCGTCCTGTCCGTCGAGGAACACAACGTCCTCGGAGGGATGGGAAGCGCCGTGGCCGAAGTGCTCGCACAGAAGCACCCGCTGCCGATGCGGATCATGGGCGTGCCCGACGTCTTTTCCAACTCGGGCAAGCACAGCCTGCTGCTGGAAGCGGCCGGGCTGACCACCGAGAAGATCGTCGAGAACGCCGTCGAACTGCTGGCCGCCACTTGAAAACGTGTTTTGAAAATGGGTGGCACTGGCATCTTGCCAGTGATTTTTAACATGAAAGCTCTCGTACAATACGGCACTGGCAAGATGCCAGTGCCACCCCAAGAAGCCGCAATCGCAATTTCAATACACGTTCCGAGGAATCCCACGCGATGAACCGAAACACGATCCACGAGCGCGACGTCGAAGCGGTGAGCTTGCCCGGCCGGGACCATAAGATGATTGTGCGACCCGAGACCATGAACAGCGAGAAGATGTGCGGCGGCGTGGCCGTCTTTCCTGCCGGTCAACACGCCCCAGCCCACGTCCACGAGGCGGCCGAAGAGATCCTCTACGTCCTCTCCGGCACGGGCAACATGTACTTCGACGGCCAGCCCGAGCGGATCGAGCCGGGCACCTTCATGCTGGCCCGGCAGGACGTCGAGCATTCCCTCGAAGCGGACGAAGGTGAAGATTTAAAGGTGCTCTACATCTTTTCCCCGCCCGTGCGGCAGGGCAGCTACGACCGGAAATAGCATATCGCTTCACAAGATCTGGCGCTGTCGGGACCTTCGTGTTCTTCAGGGCGGGAGCAGTCCGTGGCATGAAGCACGCCTGCTCTGCCTTCCCAAGAGTTGAGCATCCGGAGTTCACGTGCGGCGGCGTTGGACCGTGTCGTAGAAGGCGAGGACATTTTCCAGGGGCGTGTCGGGCTGGATGTGATGGCTCGGGGCAATGATGAACCCGCCGCCGGCGCCGACCTTGTCCATGAGCCGATTCACCTCGGCTACGACCTGCTCGACCATGGCGCTTTGAAGCCAGCCCTGGACGTCGACCGCGCCGTGCAGGGTGAGACGGCCGCCAAACTCGGCCTTCAGCTCGTAGGGATTCATGCCGACCGCCTGAGCTTGGACCGTCTGGAGCGAGTCCATCCCGCACTCGATGAACCGGGGAAGTAACGCCCGGCTCGAACCGCAGCAGTGATGCGTGATCTTCGCGCCGTGGTCATGGACCATGTCGAAGAATGCCTTCTTCTTTTCGGCGAAGAGCTTGTCGAACGTAGCCGGCGAGATGAGGGGCCCCCGCTGGCTGCCGAAATCGTCGCCGCAAAGGACCAAATCGATCCGTCCGCCACCGGCCTCCAGCACGCGTTCGATGTGCCGCATGTAGAAATCGTGCCGCTTATGGACCAGGAAGAGATAGACCGGGTCTTCCAGCGCGATGTCCAACAGCACCCGTTCAATGCCCCGGCCGAAAGCGACCCCGTTGATGTAATCCTGGACGTGGAAGTCGCCCGCGACGATGGCCATGTCGGGGTATCGCGCGCACAGGGCAGGCACGGCGTCGTAGTCGAACCAGTCGGGATCGGGCCAGGGGAAGGTCTCGGCCTGCTCGACCGTTTCCCACGCGGCGTAGGGGGAGTCGACCGGTTCGTCGTACTCGCCAAACTCGTTTGGAACCGGCCGGCGACGCACTCCCCAGAGGTTCATGTACGACCCGTCGTCGAACGTCGGCAGGGCAGGGCCCGTGTAGGGCGGCTTGACGTAGCGGATGTCGGTCCCCAACCGCTGAGCGATCTGGTTGTCGCCGTCCAAGTGTCGGTCGGCTTCGTCTCCGCCCGTCAGCCCGAAGTGCGCGATCAACCGGGCGTGGATCTCGCGCGTGGCGTAGTAATCGCACGGCGTGAAATCCGGCTGGGCGTGATTCAACGCGGCGAGAACGCGCTCCCGCGGGGTCATCATGCGTTTCAGATGCCTGGAGAGACGACCCCGTTTGGCCGTATCCAGATGCGACAACCGCATCAACTCTGCCTCCGCTCCATTATGATGACTGACTTGCCAGTACCGTGCCTCGGTTCACGGACGCATTGCACCCGCCTCGTTTGTCCCGTAGACGAAGCGAGGCAGCAAGAACAACGGTCCGCTTATCGTTTGGACAGGAAATCGCGACCGGCAAGTCGCCTGCACGAGGAGCCCCCCTTGCGAGTTGGATATTGGGGTGATTCTCGGCCAAATGCTCGCATTTTCGTTGCGTCTGCCCCCTCAGACTTCTAGACTAAGGGGTGAGGCCTGCCAAACAAGCTCCATTCTGCGCAAAAAACGCTCATATTGCGCAGGACCGAGGCAAATCCGGATTTCTTTGCAGGCCTGATTATCTGCCGTGCTCCACGCAAGTAGGTTGCCGCCATGCCGCCGCGTAAGCCCGTTCATGTCGCGTTGATGTTCCCGCCGCGGATCACCCACTTCGAGCGGTCGACCGAGGGCATTGCCGATTTCGCACGGCAGCACGGTGGTTGGGCGCTACTGACGCGTCCCGATACGAGCGCCTCGCTGGCGAGTCTGGAAGGCTGGAATGGCGACGGGGTCATTGCTCTGATCGACACCGAGGCCGAGGCCCAAGCGGCGCGCCGGCTGAAGGTCCCGGTGGTCAACCTCTCCGGGGCGCTTCGCGAGTCGGGCATTCCCCGTGTGACGGTTGACAACGAGGCGGTCGGACGGCTGGCCGCCGAGCATCTGTTGGACTGCGGCTACCGGCGTTTTGCTTTCTACGGGACGGAGAACCTCTGGTACGTCGAGCAGCGTTGCGAAGGGTTCTCGCGACGGGTCGAGGAGGCGGGGCTTCCATGCGTCACGTTCTTCGCCGCCGGCAACCCGACCGGCGCGCAGATGTGGCACCACGGCCAGGACGAGTTGGAGCGGTGGCTCGCCGCACTCGAGACGCCCATCGGCGTGACCGCCTGTACCGACCATCGTGCCCGGATGGTCAGCGAGGCGTGTGCCCGTCTCGGACTGAAGATTCCAGGCGACGTCGGCATTCTCGGCGTCGACAACGACGAACTGGTCTGCGAGTTCTGCATCTCTCCTCTGAGCAGCGTGTCGCGGAGCAATCATCATGTCGGTTTCCAAGCGGCCGCCCTGTTGGCCAGGCTCATGGAGAATGGGATCCGTCACGCGCCCGACGTTCTGATACCGCCGGACGGTGTCGTTCAACGCCAGTCGACCGATATCGTGGCCGTGGACGATCCGAATGTGGCCGCGGCCGTCCGATTCATCCGCGAGAACCTGCACAAGCCCTTTGGCGTCAAACTGATCACCGCGCAACTGACCGTGTCGCGGCGGAGTCTCGAACAAGGATTCCGGGCACAGCTCGGCTGTACTCCTTACGCCTACCTTTGCCGCCAGCGGATCGACCGGGCCAAGCAAATGCTCGGCTGCCCGACCCGTCCGAAGATCAGCCAAATCGCCCGGGCGTGCGGCTTCAACAACCCCCTGCAGTTCCGCCGCGCCTTTGCCCGAGCCACAGGCATAACCCCCCAGGCCTACCGCCGGTCGACGCGATGACCAATGTGTCAATATCCTGCGCAAAGTGAACGTTGTTTGCGCAATATCGGGCTGTTCTTTTCGGCCTAGGGTTGACTATGGTGGAGACATCGGACGCTGGGGCTTGCGCCGTGGAGGAAACGTTTCAGGGCATGTCGCTAGGCGGACCGTGTGTGCCAAGAATTCACCGACGACCCGCTTTACCACCCCTTTCAGAGGGGTGCAGCCTTGGTGCACTGGTCAACTTGATGGGAAGCTTTTCGTCCAACTCCAATCGATATGGGAGTCGTTCATGACGCAGTATTGTTGTCCGCGGTTTCAGGCGGCCGTCCTGGTCGGCCTGGTGTTGGCTGTGGCGACCCTTGCACGGGTCGACGAGGCGGCTGCCGAACCGTTCGAGCAGAAACTGCGCGCGCCGGCTGGAGCCATGGCGCCAGCCACTCCCTCGGAGGTCCGCGCTCGCATCATGGAATTGCGAGGGCATCTCGCTCCGTTCCTGCGAAGTTTGCCGCCGAAAGCGGACCTCCGCAGTCGACGGATGCTTAACGGTGACGATTGGATGATGCGTTTTGAGATCAAACGTGTGTCCGACAAGCGAAGCAGAACCATGGCGCCGCGGCCCATCGCACCGAGGTGGGAAGAGGCAGGCATCGACCTTTCGGCGTGGGAGCGGACCACCGTTCCCGAGTGGCGTTACGACTCGCTGGCGAGGAAACAACCCGCCTCGTGCATCCTGTGGTATAGAAAGACATTCAAGGCCAGTCGTGCGCCGGAGGGTAAGCGGGTCTTTCTCTGCTTCGAGGGCGTGGACTGGGAGGCCGAGGTATGGCTCAACGGGAAAAAACTTGGTAGTCACAGCGTCTATTTTGAACCGTTCCGCTTTGACGTGACGGATCTCATTGCCGAGCAGAACACACTGGCCGTGCGTGTGATCGACGGGCCGCGGTTTGGCGAGCCAGCCGCGTTCTGGGCCCCCTTCCCGGTTCCTCCGGCAAGCGATCAACATTACGTTCCGGACCGGGCCCGGTCCCTGGCAGGACTGAAAAATGGCGATACGCACTGTGGTAGCGGCTATGGAATCCATCGCGACGTTTACCTGGAGACAACCGGGCCCGCCATCGTCACGGAGTTGCTGGCACGCGGCTATCCCGCGCGGGGAGAGGCCGTGGTTCACGTCGAGACCGACGTTGCCGGCAATCCTCCCGCAACAGTGAAAGTGGAGATTCTGCCCGAAAACTTCGAGGGCGCCGCCTACCGTCACACCACGGCGTTCGTGTCTGGCGTCGGCAACGGCCGACAGACGGTGACCGTGCCGATGCCCGACGCGCGCCGTTGGTCTCCCGAGTTGCCGTACCTGTATCGTTGCCGCGTCAGCCTGTTGGACAGCCAGGGCCGGACGATGGACGTGCGTGATGTCGTGTTTGGAAACCGCACGGTGGAATTGGTCAGCGAGCTTCACCCTCGCCAAGGATGCCAACCCGGGACCTTGTTGCTCAACGGCCAACCTTTGTTTGTTCGCGGCACAAACATTCAAGGGCTCAACGCCCTCTGGTTCTGGGGCGAACGCGACAAACTGCTCGATATCATGCTGCTGTTGAAGGCCGCGAATTTCAATGCTGTTCGAGCTTGTCAGCATGTAACCTTTCCCGAGGTGCGGGAGTTGCAGGACCGGTTGGGTATTCTGTCGGAACAAGACGTCGGCGGTTGGTATCCTGTCCGTGGGGAACAAGTTCGCCCCGGTCTGTTGGCTGCCTCGGCCGCGATCACGCGTCACTGCTACAACAACCCCGGCGTGATTCTGCTCTCGTTCTGCAACGAGACCCGCTTTGATCCGACCGACATGCTGCGCGCGGCGCTGGCCGCCGATCCGGAACGCATCTTCCTGCCCCTCAGTGGAAACATGCCCAAAGTGGCAACATTTCAGGCCAGAAAGGGACGAGAGGGCTACCAACTTTCGGACGACCTTTGGGCTTCCGTGATCGACGACTTCCACACCTATCGGGGCTGGTATTTCAAGGGTGGATGGACCGACATCCCCTGCCCGCCACTGCCGCCCGACCGCTTGTCGACCATCGGCGAATACGGCGGCGAGGCACTCGACAGCCATGAAACCATGCAGCGCTACCCGAAGGAGTACGGACCGTTGCCGGCGAAAGAGGTGGACACGCTCTTCGGTCATGTTCAGGCCCTGAAGCACGATATCCGGCAAATAGTGGGATTTCGAGGCCGCAAACCCTCGAATCTGGGCCAATATATCGAGGCCAGCCAGAACTATCAGTACGACTTACTGGGCGAACGAACCAGAACATGGCGACTCTCGCCCCGGCGCATTGCCGGCTATTTCCAGTTCCATTTTGTCGACGTGCTGCCGGCCAACTGGCCCAAGTCGATCGTGAGCCACGACCTGACACCCAAGCGGGGCTACTTTGCCATGGCCCAGGTCAATCAGCCGCTTGTCCCCCTGCCGCGATTCGTCAAGCAGGGACAAGCAATGGAGTTGTGGGTAGCCAACGACCTGGCGGAAGCCCATCCCGACTGTCGCATCCGCTGGACCGTGGCGCACCATGGCAAGACGCTTGTGCAAGGAACCCAACGTGTCGAGGTGCCCGCTTTCGGCGCCGTCCGAGCTGGGACCGCGGCGTTGGAGGGAGTGCCGAAAGACGCCGAAGTCGTCGATATCTCCCTGCGGCTCGAAGACAACGACGGCGCACTACTGAGCCAGTACCGGCATGAGATATATCTGGCCGCCTGGCGACAGCCGAAGGCATCCCCCAAGAAAAGCTCTGACGCGAAACCCGTTTCATCAAAACCCGCCGCGTCGCGGAACACCGATGTCGGCTTTTCCGTTTACCACTCATTCAATGAAATGGATCGGGCGTTGGACCCCGTTCTGCCGCCAGTTCGCGCCGTTACCCACGGCCCGAAGATTCATTGGTTCGGTTATTACGACAAGTATCAACTCGACCCGAGCGGGCGGTACTTGCTGTGCATGGAAGGGCATTTTGAGCACCGCCTGCCCAAGCCCGACGAGGCGGTGAAGATCGGCATGGTCGATCTGGCCGACAGCGACCGTTGGATCGAGTTGGGCAAGTCGCTGGCATGGTCTTGGCAGCAGGGTTGCATGTTGCAGTGGCGGCCCGGCTCCGACCGCGAGGTCGTTTGGAATGACCGCGACGGCGACCATTTCGTCTGCCGGATTCTCGACGTAAAAACCCGGAAGCTGCGGACTCTGCCCATGGCGATCGAAGCGATCAGCCCCGACGGGAAGCTCGCTGCCTGCGCCGATTTTAGCCGCATTTTCAGAATTCGCGCTGGATACGGCTACGCGGGCATTCCCGACAAGTATGCCTCCGAGCTAGCGCCGTCCGAAATTGGCGTCTGGCGCATGGACCTCGAGACAGGCGACACGAAGAAGCTCGTTTCACTCGCGGATCTGGCCAAGATCCCTTACGAGGGTTCGAATCCCAAGCACAAACATTACGTCAACCACTTGGCCTGGAGTCCCGACGGAAAACGCCTTTTGATGTTCCATCGCTGGGTAGGCACCGGCGGCCAGCCGACGCGAGTCTTTACGATCAGCCCCGAGGGCGGCCCCGTGCGATTGCTTTCAGCCCGCGCCGCATCGCACTGGACGTGGCGCGATCCAAACCATGTGCTGATCTGGGCCAGCGGCGCCTATCGTCTCTACAAGGACGACGGTTCCGGCGAGCCTAAGGCAACCCTCTGGAAGGCCCCCAACGGTCATCAGACCTATATCCCCGGCACGAACAACGAGTGGATTGTTACCGACACGTACCCGCGCGGCGCAAAGCGGGAGTGTTGTGTGTATCTGGTCCATCCGGCTAGCGGCCGGTTTGTGCCGTTGGGCCGGTTCGCGTCGCCCAAGGAATATGGCGGCGAGTGGCGTTGCGACACCCACCCCCGCGTCAGCCGCGACGGCAAGCAGGTAATTATCGACTCCCCGCACGGCGGCAACGGTCGGCAGCAATATTGGATCGATATCAGCCGCATTCTGTCCACCACCGAACCATGACAACTGATCTCCGCGCGATAACGCCGAACCCAATGCTCCCTGTTGAGGTCGTGCTTGCTCCGGCGTGGTGGCATTATCATGAAGGCATTACCTTCGAAGAAAAGATATTTTCTTCCATCCGGCCTAACGGGTCGAGAAGAACAGCGAAAAGGAACGGAACACTAAGGCACTGGAACTTATTGATGAACGAAAAGAGGCAAATCAGAAAGGAGTTTTTATTGAATTTAGGGTGACCAGTCTCGGTCCTTGCCGGGCCCGAAGCGAAGTATCACAACTTGTTCGTGTACGTAGCCGATTCTTTATCGGCGCTTCCGGACCTTGTCTAGGAGGAGACTCGTCATCATGAGAAGCAGCTTCGTCTTGTTCCTGTCGGCAATCTGCATTGCCGGCGCCGTTTCAACCGCGTTCGGCGAGCTTACCACGTCGGACCTCTATGTGTACTATCCGTTCGAAGACACCTCGGGCACGGTGTTCGCCGACGCCAGCCCGAACGGGGACGGCGCAACGTACTATCGTTGGCCGCGATTCAGCGAACTCCCGTCGGTGGACGTCTCGAACGTGGCCGACAACGGCGCCGTCGGTCTGGGCGTGCGTGATGTCGGAGGCGTCAATCACGAGATCATGATCGGGGTGCCGGCCAGCGCGGCGCTGCCGGCCGCGGGCGATGATTTCGCCGTGTCTTTCTGGCTCAATTCCGACAACTTCACCGGTTCCTACGGCCTTTTGACGTCGTACAACCTGAACGGCCTGGAGTGGTCGATCGGCATGAACAGCGGCCCGAAGGGCCTGGCGATTTGGTCGGGCGACGCGGACGCCTCGGGCACCGCGGCCTACGGCGTCGATTGCAGCGCGACCGGGGCCAATCTCACCAACGGCCAGCCTGCCCATTTCATCATCCAGTTCAACGGCGACAACGGCATCTCGAACGTCTATGTCAACGGCGCGTCGATCGCCGACTCGAGCGACACTACCTACTGGGGCAATGAACGCGAAGGTTTCGTCATCGGCGCGCGTGTCCTTGACGCAAGGCCATACACCGTGTGTAACTACAATCCCGTGATGGACGATTTCGCCATCCTCAGCGGGGTGCTCAACTCGACCGAAGTGAGCAACCTGTACACCTCGGGAGCTGCCGGCTTCGGCGCCCAACGGCTGGCCCATTACACGATGGACGACACGTCCGGTTCGCAAATCATCGATGCCAGCGCCAATGCCAACCACGGAACCCTCGTCGGGTATGCTTCATCGACGATGGGGTCCGCCGTCCGCGACGTTCCGTCCGCGTCACGGCCCGGCGTGTTCGGCAACAGCGTTGAATTCGCCAACGGCTTTGGCCCCGAACATGCCAATCTGATCACGCCCGGGGACCTTCCGGGCCACGGGGAAGCGTTTACCGTCTGCTTCTGGGCCAAGCCGGACGAAAACCTGGCCGAGTTATACGGCTGGGATCAGAGTGGTGTCATCATGGACTGGTCGAACGACCCGACTCCGGGAACCCCCGGCGGCGACGGTCTGGGATTTTCGATCGGGCAACACGTCGCCTCGGACGGCGCCATGATCGTCCGGGTGACCGACGGAAGCGCTACCGGCAGCTCCAGCATGTACGGTGTTTATCTGGGAGACGGAGGCGGCAACGGCCTGAACCTGGATCCGACTGTTTTCCATCACTTCGCCGTCACCGTGGATGAGAACGGCGATGTCACGGGCATGTATGTCGATGGCGTCAATATTGCCGCGCATTTCGTGAACTCCGGCTGGAATGTCAACGACATCAATACGGCCACGATCGGCGGCCGATTTGTGGGCGGAAGCTACAGCACGGGCTACGGCGGCTATGTCGACGACCTGGCCGTGTTCAAAGGCGTTCTGACCCCAGAGCAAATCAATATGATCAAGAAGAACGGGGTTGCGGCAAGTGTTCCCGAACCGTCGGCATTGGTTTTGCTGGCGGGCTTGCTAACCGTGCTCGTCGCCGGTCGACGATTCGGCCGACGCTGAGAAGGCGTGCTTATCGGAACGAGAAGAGCTGGCGTGAGGCCACGCCGGGTTCGCGGTACCGGCAAGTCGCGAGCCCGGTCGGCCTCCGCCGATCATGACATCCAATGGAGCACCCACGGTCTGACTTGTCAGGACTGAAGAGGCAAAGACAGAAACGGACAACCGTTTCGTGACCATGCAGACAACAGCAGCTTTCGGAGAAGGAATCATGAGGACATTCTCGGGCTTCGTGCTTTTCGTGGCGACGTCGCTTGTCATCGTCGCCACCGCCGCCGCGCAGCAGATCCCCCTGTCACGCGTGGCCGCGCATTACAACTTCGAAGAGACTTCCGGCGCCGTGTTCGCCGATACGGGCGCGCACACCGTCGACGCCTCCTACTCGCGAGTAACGCGGTTCAGCGAACTCCCGGCCCAGGATACGATGCTCGTCACCTCGTCCGGCGCCGTCGGCAGCGCCATCGGGCTGGGTACGCGTTCGATCTGGGGCACCGACCATCAGATGATGATTGACATCCCGGCAAGCACGGCCCTGCCGGCGGCCGGCGACAGCTTCGCCGTCTCCTTTTGGCTTCAGTCCGACGAGTTCTTCGCCTCGTACGGCCTGCTGGCCTCCTACAATCTCAACGGATCGGAATGGTCGATCGGATTGAACAACGGCGCTGACGTCAAAGGGCTTCTGGCCTGGTCGGGCGACGCCGACGCGGCGGGCAACGCCGAGTATTCCGTCAACTGCGACTATGACGGCGCGGATCTCTATGGTGGTAACTTCGCCCATTTCGTCGTGCAGTATGAAGGCGCAGCCGGCATCACGAACGTTTTCATCAACGGGACGAACGCCAATTCGCCCGACAGCGGATCGACGGCCTCCTACTGGGGCAATGAACGAGAGGGCTTCGTCCTCGGCGGTCGCGTTCTCGACGCAAGGCCGTTCGGCGTGTGCAGCAATAATCCCGTGATGGACGACTTCGCCATCATCAGCGGAGTGGTCGACGCGACTGATGTGAGCAACCTCTACGCCTCAGGCGCCGCCAGCCTGGACGCCCGGCGTCTGGCCCATTACACGATGGACGATGCGTCCGGTTCGCAAATCACCGATGCCAGCGCCAACGCGAACCATGGGACTCTGGTCGGCTACGACCCGGTGTCGATGGGCTTCGCCGTCCGCGATGTTTCGAGCGCGTCGCGGCCGGGCGTGTTCGCCAACAGCAACTGCGTCGAGTTCGCCAACGGATTTGGCCCCGAGCGGGCCGAGCTGGCCACGGCCGAGAATCTTCCAGGCCACGGCGAGGCGTTCACCGTCTGCTTCTGGACCAAGCCGGATGAAAACCTGGCCGAGTCGTCCGGCTGGGATCAGAGCGGCGTCATCATGAACTGGTCGAACGATCCGACTCCCGAGACGCCCGGCGACGACGGCCTGGGATTCTCGATCGGGCAATACGCCGCCTCGGACGGCGCCATGATCGTCCGGGTGACCGACGGAAGTGCTACCGGCGACTCCAGCATGTACGGTGTTTATCTGGGAGACGGAGGCGGCAGCGGGCTGAACCTGGATCCGACTGTTTTCCATCACTTCGCCGTCACCGTGGATGAGAACGGCGATGTCACGGGCATGTATGTCGACGGCGTCAATATTGCCGCGCATTGGGTGACCTCCGGCTGGAATGTCAACGATCCCAACACGGCCACGATCGGCGGCCGATTTGTGGGCGGAAGCTACAGTACCGGCTACGGCGGCTACCTCGACGACCTGGCCGTGTTTGACGGCGTCCTGACGGAGGCGCAGATCGCCAAAATCATTGCCACCGGCGTCGACTCGATCGTCGGGTCGGTTCCCGGCGACGTGGACGGCGACGGGTATGTCAGCGCTGCCGACGCCCGGATTCTCGCTGCCAACTGGCTCAAGCCGAACGCGACTCCGGAAATGGGAGACCTCAACGGCGATTATGTGGTCGACGATCTGGATGCGTCGATCATGGCGGCGAACTGGACGGGAGACCCCGTGGAAAGCGTCGGCGTGCCGGAGCCGTCGCTGGTCGTCCTGATGATAGGAGCTTTGTTGGCGCTGGGTGCGTTGCGAAGGCGCCGCGCCCGATAGGAA
>JAFGFF010000201.1 GCA_016931075.1 Pirellulales bacterium
CCTCGTTCCATGTAGGGATCGTCGCCACGGACGACCACGGCCCCGGCGACCGGGCGGCCCGACGGGTCGGTCACGCGGCCCGAGACGACGATGCCGCGGTGCATGACGATCGTGGCCGACTGGTCGCGGAGCGATTGCATCGTCATGGCTTGCTTGCGCTGGAGCGTCCCGGGCCAACGCGGATCGGCGACATAGTCCGGATCGCTCAGCTTGATGTAGTCGGGATGGCTCAGCTTGATGCTCAGCTCGACGTCGTCGCCGGGCGGCACGTTGTCGAGCGTCCACCGGCCGTTTTCGTCGGTCGTTCGGGCAGCGCACGGGTCGCCGCGGCCGTGGGCCAGCCAATTGCTCAGCGCGAGCCGGGTTCCAAGTCCCGCGGATCGAGGCTTGTCGAGTTCCACCTCGACCGTTGCGCCTTCAATGGGTTGGCCATCTTCGTTCTTCACCACGCCGCCAATCACGGTTCCCTTTTTGAACTTGAACGTGTACTCCTTGGGCAGCAGATGGCCGTCGGATTGATTCTCGGGCCACCACTGCGCAAACCAGGGTGGATAGCCGTCTTTGCTGACCCAGATACGCAGCAGCGTGTGGGTCTTGGGCAAAGGGAGCGTCACCTGGCCCCGGACGTCGCTCGTGAGGCTCCTGTTTTTGATGATGTGTTTTCCCTTGTAGTCCCAGGAGCAGTTGGCATAGACCGTAGCCCCGGCCACCGGCCGGTCGTCGGGCCCGACGACGTGGATCAACATGGTCCTCGTCGAGGCCTTCTTCTCGACAGTCGTTGTCCCGCTCGTGCCGGCTTCGGTAGGCGACTGGCCGCCCACGGACGTCCCGGTTTCGAGCCACGGTTTGGTCAGATAGTCGGACAACGGCGAGAGCTTATCCTTGTCCTCGCCGCTCGACACCCTGACGGATTTCCGGCGAACGTCGAAATACACCCGATCGGCACGGACGACTTCCTGATTCCGGCGAAGGACAACGTTGCCTTCCAGGTAAAGCTCCAAGGGAACGTCCAGACGCTGCGTCGCGTCGGGCGATAGATCGAGTTGGTTCGGCCCTGCGGTCCGAATCACCATGCGATCGGCCAGGAAGGAGACCTCTTCGATCGCTCCGTCTTTCGAAACCTCTTCGATGGTCCCCTTGACACCGAAGTCGATCACGCCGATCCAGTGATTGTTTCCGGCGTCGCGCTTCCAGGTGACTTTCATCGGTACGTTGTCGCGTGGCGCCAGACGAGTGCGGCGCCCGGGGGTCTTCTTTTCGGTCGTCTTACCGTCGGTCGCCCGCAGCAGAGCCCGCCGCACCGGGTCGGGCTTCTTGGCCTGGCGGAGCACGTCGATCAGGAACTCGTGGGACGAAGCCATCAAGAGGTGGTCGTGGGCGATGGTCACGGGGCCGTTGGGCCAACAGAAGGCGTTGGTCAGGTCCTCCTTGCTTTTGGCGGGCTTCCAGATCGGCAGTCCGTCGAATTCAAGCCGCTCGACCGCGGGGTCCTTGTCGAAGAGCCGCTTCATGACGGCGGCCACCGCCTTGGACTTGCCCGGCTTGATCTTCACGGCAAACAACACACGCGGCGTTTCGGTCATCATCCACGGAATGGGTTTGATGCCTGGTGCGGCGGTGACGTTCAGCGTGACGCGACCGTCCTGGTGAATGAGCAGACGGTCGCCGCGATCGTTGTCGGGCTTCTCGGGCATGAGCCTCATGGTACACAGGACGGGCGGAACGTCGCTCGGCGTTGGCGAGAAGGCGTCGCTGATGAGCGTGACGCGACCGTCCAGATTGGCGATCAGTTCTTTGCGGACGTCGATTTTCGGTCCGTCCTGGTCGTTCTTGAGCGAATCAAGAAAGTCGTTCCACACGCCCTTTTCGTCCTCGGCGAAGGCCGCGTCGAACAGCAACCCGACGACCTCGAAGGTTCTCGGGACGCTACATTGGAATGTCAAACAGGCGGCCGGAGGGGAGGAGAGCGACGCGACCTTGCCGTTGTTGTCGGACGCCGGCGCGACTTGGACGGACGCTTGGGCAGAGGCGGCAAGCCCACCCTCGCCGGTGAGCTCGACCTGGTGGCTCAGCTTGCCCGGCCGGACGACGCGGAAGATCACTCCGACCCGTTGGGACCGGCCCGGCCGCAGATCGGGCAGTTCCTTCTCGATGGGACTCTTTGTGTTGGCGTGCTCGAGCCCTTCGTCGAACCGGTCCCTGATCACCAGGCCCGAGGCCGCCACGTCAGTGTGGTTTTCGACGACGATTTCGAACGACACCTCGTCGCCGACGGTGGCCGTGACGGGGCCGGCGATGCGGAGCGTGACGCGATCGTTCGCTGTCGGCGCGACGTTGGCTGTCTTGTCCATTGGCGCCGTGGCTTCATCGCTCTTGGAGGCAACCTGCTTGGGCTCGCTCGGCGTTTTTTCGACTGCGCCGGTCAGGCCGACGCACACCAGGCTGATGACCAGCGCCGCCGCGACGAGCGACCAACGGCGCGAGCGGCGACGGCCGCCGAGAATCGTTTTGACCCGCGTCGACAGCGCCGGTTCGCGCAGCAGGGCGCCGACCGTGCCGGGCAGGGGCCGGGCGTCGATCAGGAGTTCGGCTACCCGAACGAGCGTGTTTCCATATCGCGTACGGTCTGTCTCGGCCGTTCGGGCGAGGACCAACTCGTCGCAGGCCAACTCGACGTCGAGCCGGGCCCGCGAGACGGCCCACCAGGCCAACGGATTGAACCAATGCAACGCGCGAGCCCACCACCAAACCCAGCCGAGCGCGACGTCGTGGC
>JAFGFF010000202.1 GCA_016931075.1 Pirellulales bacterium
ACGGGATCAGCTACGAGGGCGACCTGCTCGATCTGGCCATGGAACAGAAGCTCATCACGCGAACCGGCGCCTGGTTCCGCTACGGCGACGAGCAACTCGGCCAGGGACGCGAGAAAACCCGGCTGTATCTCCAGGAAAACCCCGACTTCTGCGAGAAGCTCAAGGACCAAATCCTCGTCGGCGTCGGCCTGGCCACGGCCAAATCCGACGAGGGCGATGATTTGGAGGAAGAAGACGAAGCCTAATTGGCGGCGTGCGAGTCTCGGTTCCCCAGGACCCCTTGTCTTGCCCGCATAATCCAAATTGTCGGGGGGCTCCCGGCCAACGTTCCAGGTGTGGTATAATCTCCAACGATGGGACTTCTTCCACACTTTATTGCCGCGGGACGCGTGCTCATGGCAGGGCTGGCTGGAATTTGCAGGAATCCGTGCAGGACGGCGATCGCGTTGTTCCTGGTAGTCGCGCTCGGCGCGGCCGAGGCGTCGGCCCAGCAGGGGCGCGGTCTGGCCGTTGCCGCTTCGGTGGAAAACGCCCTGGTCGAGGCGATCGGCCAAGCCGAACGGTCGGTCGTGGCGATCGCCCGGGTGCGGAAAGAGCAGCCGGGCGAGGTCCATAGCCTCGAGTTCCGGCCCGATCCGTTCGGACGTCGCTCTCCCGTCGTCGGCCAGCCGCAACCGACCGATCCCGACTTCATTCCCAACGAATACGCCACCGGCGTGGTCGTCGACCGGCGAGGGCTGATCCTGACCACCTACCACGCGTTGGGCCAACAGAGCGAATACTACGTCACCACGGCTGACCGTAAAGTTTATCGGGCGACTATTCGTGGCGCCGATCCGCGCAGCGACCTGGCCGTGCTGGCCATCGACGCGACCGACCTGACGCCGATCACATTGGGCGACGCCTCGACGCTTCGAAAGGGCCGGATCGTCGTTGCCCTGGGCAACCCCTACGCCATTGCCCGCGACGGTCAGGTCAGCGCCGCCTGGGGCATCGTGGCAAATCTTGCCCGAAAAGCTCCGCCGACGCCCGGCGATTTCGAATCGGCCGGCAAGACGACGCTGCACCACTTCGGCACGCTCATCCAAACCGACGCGAAACTCAACCTGGGCACGAGCGGTGGGCCGCTTCTGGACCTGCAGGGTCGGATGGTCGGCCTGGTCACCGCGCTGCCGCCGGCCGACGGCGTCGACGTCTCGGCCGGATACGCCATCCCGGTCGACGCCACGTTCCGCCGCATCGTCGACGCGCTCAAGCAAGGCCGCGAGGTGCAATACGGTTTCCTCGGCGTCCAGCCGGCCAACCTCACCTCGCGGGAAGTCCTGGCCGGAATGCAGGGCATGCGCGTCCTGCGCGTCCAACCCGGTCCGGGAACCCCGGCCGTTCGTGGCGGTCTTCAGGCGGGCGACGTCGTCACGGCGGTCAACGGGCGGCCGATCCATGACGCCGACGGCCTGATGCTCGAGGTCGGGCGGCTGCCGGTCGAAACAATCGCCCGACTGAGCGTCATTCGCGACGGCCGGCCGATGGAGCTGCGGGTTCCGTTGGGCAAATACCCGGTACGCGGCGAGCAAATCATCACCTCGCGGCCCGATCCCTGGCGTGGGCTGCGTGTCGACTACCCGACGGCTCTGGTCGCCCCGGAGCACCGGCGGCCGGGCGGCGTTTCCTACTTCGAGGACGCCGTGCTGGTCGTCGACGTGCAGCGTGACAGCCCCGCTTGGACGGCCGGCATCCGGCCTGGCATGTACGTCAGCCATGTCGATTCCTACCCCGTCAACACACCTCGAGAATTTCGTGCCCGTGTCGCCGGCCGGTCCGGCCCGGTGCGCCTGCGTCTGACCGAGGACGAGCGTCCCCTCCGGACGATCGCCCCAGGATCATGAGACACGAGCGGTCCCGCGGCGACACTCCATAGGGCCCAAACGGCCCTGCTGGATGGCCCCGGCGTTGCCGTGGTATCATGATAGCAAGCCGTTTCACCGCTTTGATTCCTCGACAGCATGGGAGAACCCTCGCAATGATGTCTTGCCCAATAAACAGAGTGAGGATCACGTCTGTGGCCGCGATGCTGATCAGCGTAGCGATGTCGGCCGGCTGGCTGCACGCCGCCCAGACGCGACGCATCACGGCCGAACAATACCGCGACAAGATGGCGGCCGGATGGATCGGGCAGATGGCCGGCGTCGGGTGGGGAGCGCCGACCGAATTCCGCTACAACGGGAAGATCATCCCGGCCGAAGCCATGCCAAAGTGGAAACCGGCGATGATCAACCAGTTCAGACAGGACGATATCTACGTCGAAATGACCTTCCTCCGGACGCTCCAGCAGCACGGCTGGGACGCCACGAGCCGTCAGGCGGGCATCGATTTCGCCAACAGCGGCTACCGCCTCTGGCACGCGAATCTGGCCGGCCGCGAGAACCTCCGCCGCGGCATCGCTCCGCCCGACTCGGGCCACCCGAAGTTCAACAAACACGCCGACGACATCGACTACCAAATCGAGGCCGATTTCTCCGGTCTCATTGCCCCGGGCATGCCCCAAACGGTCATCGAACTGGGCGAGAAGTTCGGCCGGCTGATGAACTACGGCGACGGGCTCTACGGCGGGCAGTTCGTCGGCGGCATGATCGCCGAGGCCTTCTTCGAGGACGACCCGGCCGCCCTGGTCCGCGCCGGACTGAAATGCATCCCGGCCGAAAGCCAATACGCCGAGGCTGTCCGCGACGTGCTCGCCTGGCATGAACAATATCCCGACGACTGGGAAGCCGCCTGGAAGGAAATCGACCGGAAGTATCAGCGAAACCCCGACTATCGCCGCTTCTCGTGCCGAAAGGGCGCGTTCAACATCGACGCGAAGATTAACGGGGCTTACATCGTGATGGGCCTGCTCTACGGGCGGCGCGATCCGGACAAGACGATCATCATTGCGACACGTTGCGGCATGGACTCCGACTGCAATCCGTCCAGCGCGGCGGGCGTCCTGTTTACGACCCTCGGGCGGAAGAACCTGCCGGCCCGGTTCACGTCGGCCCTGGACACAAAACGCGTCTTCAGCCACACGGCATATAATTTTGATTCGCTTCTGGCCGTCTGCGACGACCTGGCTCGACAAGCCGTCGTCCGCGCCGGCGGACGCATCGAGCGTGACGAACAAGGCCGCGAGGTCTTCGTCATCCCCGTCGTCCCGCCCCAGCCCGGCAAGTTGGAGCAGTCCTGGGTGCCTGGCCCCACGGCGGATTCTCGCTTCACCGACGAAGAAATGAAACAAATCACCGTGCCGAAGCCGAAGGCCCGCAAGTAACCCATTCCGGTGGAGTTCCGTGCGGCAGGGTAGCACTGGTGTCTCGCCAGTGTAGGTGCCTTTGAGGCACTGGCGAGACGCCAGTGCCTCCCCGCTCAAATCAAACAAGCTTTTCATCATCATGTCCGGTCGACTCCTTGCACTTGGCGACATCCACGGCTACACGGCGGCGTTGGACGCGGTCGTGGCGGCGGCCGAGGTGGGGGTGGAAGACACGCTCGTGGCCCTGGGCGATTTCGTCGACCGGGGGCCTGACAGCCGGGGGACGGTCCAACGGCTGATCGAGTTGTCGTCGCGGTGCCGATTGGCGCCCATCCTGGGCAACCACGACGAGATGGTTTTGAGCTTGTCGACCGGCAGCGGCGTCGGGTTCGGCGATTGGCTCCGTTTCGGCGGCGAGGCGACGCTGGCCTCTTACGAATGCACCTCGCCCGAGCAGTTCCCCGAGGAGCACCTGGCCTTTCTCCGCGCTTGCTTGCCTTACTACGAAGCCGATCAACATTTCTTCGTCCACGCCAGCTACATCAAAGAGCTGCCGCTGGACAAGCAGCCGACCGAGGTTCTCCGCTGGGACTCGCTCCGCTACCGTCTGCCCGGCCCTCACTGCTCGGGCAAAAAGGCCATTGTCGGCCACACGGCCCAAAAAGATGCCCAAGTCCTCGACCTCGACTACCTCAAGTGCATCGACACGTGGATCTACGGCGATGGTTGCCTCACCCTGTTGGACGTCGACACGGGCCAACTCTGGCAGGCCGACAAGACGGGCCACCCATTTCCCAGCGAGTGAGCCCCGTGCAAACTCGAACCGAGCGGGGGACTGGGGGCTAGGGACTAGGGACTGGGGACTCGGGGTTCGGGACGCGAAACAGACCGAGCGGGGGACGTAAGTCCCCTGTTCTGACGCCAGCGCGCGGAACGAGCGCAGGGCGTTGGTTTTTGTCGAAGCGACGTTTGCCGGGAAGCTGGCGACGGATGGAATCGGGGGCGTGTTTCCGGTCGGTGGCGCCTTTTTTTTGGGTGCTGTGAATCGAACGAGCTGGGTGCCATGTCCACGCTTGCGTGGACATGCGGCGTTTGGAAACGCTCCGGGAAAACATGCCCATGCAAGCGTGGTGCATGGCACCCGGTATGGCGCCCGGTTGTTTCCGGACGGAAAAACCGAGCAGCCATCAATATACTGAGGCGTGTCG
>JAFGFF010000023.1 GCA_016931075.1 Pirellulales bacterium
AAATCAAGGCCTGATATGATCCACTCGTTCTTCCCTTTCCAATCGACCCGAGGCCCTAGCTTGGCGATCCCGGAGCGTCGTCCTTTCGGATTATTCTTGTCGTAGACGACATACCGGAGTTCGAGAACCGCATTGCGTTTCCATTTGGTCTTGTTCTGGTCCACCACTCGGACCATCATCTTGACCGGAAGCCCCTTGTCGGTCTTCAGGGCGAAAATGCGGCCTTCGATGTCCTTCTTGTCGGTGAATGAAAAGGATTGGATGGGGTAGTTCCAGTCCCGGATCACCCTGGTTTCCTCGGGCTGCAGGGTTAAGAAGGGGCCGGAGTTCTTGACGAATACATAGTCGAGACACTTGCCATCGCCGGCTCTATTGCTGAAGACCTGAGAGAGCAGATTTATCTGCCAGTTAACGGTGTAGGAATCTTTCATCGAACGCGGATCCGAACCGGGGTGCATTTTCTTGTACGCATCAACGTACGCATCGGTCGCGTCGAATTGCCGGAAGATCGTCTGCATCTTCGCATAGTCGCCGGTGGATGACGAGACATTCAGGTCTCCCATCACGATCGCCGGCATCCAGCCCGCCATGGTCGAGGCGGCAAGTTGGGCAGGGTTTTGCAGACTCGGGCCTCCCGCGTCCACGTACGCGTGACTAACGCCCACGCGGAACGTCGGACCACCCGGTGAGAGTGGGACCGTCGCCGTGATAATGCCTTTGCCGGCCCAGAAGTCCTGGTCCTTGAAGTCGTCGAGTTTGTGAGCCTTTCTCGCCGGAAACGGGGAGAATCCGGGATTGGTCAAGGGGTATTTGCTCAGGAGTACCAGGCCGCTAGTGGTGACTTGTGGACTGATATACCCCGCTCCCGTTAGTTTCCCGTTGGAAAACCCGATCACGACTTCCGAAAGAGCGAATTTTTTAACGACCTTTGGTTTGGGCGGGTAGTAGGCATAGGGATACGTTTTTGACAGAAGCGTTGCGAACCACTTTTGTCGCTTGAAAGCCCAGACTTCCTGTAAACCCACAATATCCGCGCCGCACGACTTGACCTTCTCGGCAATCAACCGCGCGCGATTGTCGTCGTCATAGGTTACCTTCTTTTTGGCAACGGTGCTCGCGCCCCATACGGCCACGTTGTTATATTTGCCATCGGGATCCTCGAACAGATGCGTGTTGTAGGTCAGCACCGTGATGGTCTTCGTGGCCGGAGGCGCGGGCACGGGAGCCGCGACGGCGCGCCCCGCGTCCGCCAAGGGAGCCACGATCGCCGCCGCGACGACCAGAATCAGGGGTTTCCACATGAGAAGATTCCTTTCCTGAAAAGAAAGAAGGTATTGGAACGCCAACAGGAGTGTCTTCTTTGCGTGGCATGAAACGGACCGTCCCCTGTGAACAGTTATAGCCGCGCCCCAGCCCGCCCGAACCGCAAGCAGTCCCTCTCCAAGAACGAACGGGTCTATCAATACAACCCAAACATCTGATTTCGTTCGCGAGGATTCAATAACCCGGAATAGGGAAACCCGAAAGTGGTGCTTCTAGCGGGGAAACGGCTAAGCGGTTCCTGCACACTTCAGGTGAAGGACCGGTCGACAGAATCAACTTGCCCTCTCTTCTTTGTGGTCTTTCCCGTCATGTCGTCATCCTGATAAGAAACCAGGGCCGACCACGGGGGTGATCGGCCCTGGGGATTGACGTTCAGGTTGTCCGTGGGCTATCGCCTACTTCTTCGAGCAGCAGCAACCGCAGTTGCCTTTCGCCTTGGCGGCGATGGCCGATTGGGCGGCGGCGAGTCGGGCGATGGGGACGCGGTAGGGGGAGCAACTGACGTAGTTCAGACCGACGGCGAAGCAGAAGTCGACGCTCTTCGGGTCGCCGCCTTGTTCGCCGCAGATGCCGACCTTGAGGTCGCCGCGGGTGGCGCGGCCGCGCTCGACGGCCATGCGGATGAGTTGGCCCACGCCTTCGATGTCGATCGTTTGGAACGGGTCGGCCTCCAGGATGCCCAGCTCGAGGTAATCGTGGAGGAAGCCGCCGATGTCGTCGCGCGAGAAGCCGAAGCCCATCTGGGTCAGGTCGTTCGTGCCGAACGAGAAGAACTGGGCCGTTTCGGCCATCTTGTCGGCACACAGGGCCGCGCGGGGGATCTCGATCATCGTGCCGTAGAGGCAGCCGACCTGGATGCCCGAGGCCTTCTCGACCTCGGCCTTGACGCGGTCGAAGATCGGCTTGACGAAGTCGAGTTCCTTGACGGTGCAGGTGACGGGCACCATGATCTCGGGGTGCGGGTCCTTGCCGGCCTTCTTGAGTTCGGAGGCCGCTTCGAAGATCGCGCGGATCTGCATCTCGGTCAGCCGGGCGTAGGTGACGCCCAGGCGGACGCCCCGGTGGCCCATCATCGGGTTGACTTCGTGCAGGGCCAGCCCTCGGGCCTTGACGTCGTCGATCGAGATCTTCAACGCGTCGGCCAGCTTCGACAGGGCCGCTTCGTCCTGCGGGACGAACTCGTGCAGCGGCGGGTCCAAGAGCCGGACCGTGACGGGCAGGCCGTCCATCGCCTCGAGCGTGGCCTTGATGTCGTGCTTGACGAACGGGGCCAACTCGTCGATGGCCGCGTTCCGCTCGGCGTCGTCGCCGGCGTGGATCATCTTCCGCAAGACGAACAGGGCCTCTTCGCTTCCGGCCCCGTAGAACATGTGCTCGGTCCGGAACAGGCCGATGCCCTCGGCGCCGTAGTCGCGGGCGACCTTGGCGTCCTCGGGCGTGTCGGCGTTGGTCCGGACGCCCATCGTGCGGAACTTGTCGACCAGATCCATGAAGCCTTTGAACCGGGGGTTCTCGGTGGCGTCCATCATGTCGATGGCGCCTTCATAGACCAGGCCCTTGGTGCCGTTGAGCGTGATCACGTCGTTCGCCTTGAAGGTCTTGCCGTCGATCGACATGGTGCCGGCATGGGCGTCGATCTTCAGCTCGCCGGCGCCGACGATGCAGCACTTGCCCCAGCCTCGGGCGACCAGGGCCGCGTGGCTGGTCATGCCGCCGCGCGCGGTGAGGATGCCCTCGGCGGCCCGCATGCCCTCGACGTCCTCGGGGTTGGTTTCTTCGCGGACGAGGATGCACTTTTTGCCTTTCTTGGCCGCGGCGACGGCGGCCGTCGACGTGAAGACGATCTCGCCGCAGGCGCCGCCCGGTCCGGCGGGCAGACCGCTGACGAACGGCTTGGCCTTCTTCTCGGCGGCCGGGTCGACGATCGGGTGCAGCAGTTCGTCGAGCTGTTCGGGCGCGACGCGGGTGACGGCCGTCTGCTCGTCGATCAGGCCTTCCTCGATCATGTCCATGGCCATGTTCAACGCGGCCGTGCCGGTCCGCTTGCCGTTGCGGCACTGGAGCATGTAGAGATTGCCGTCCTGGATCGTGAACTCGATGTCCTGCATGTCCGTGTAATGTTTCTCGAGATGGTCACGGATCGCGACGAGTTCCTTGTACGACTCGGGCCACTCCTGCTCGAGCGACGGAAACATCTTGTTCTGCTCGTTCTTGGTCTCTTCATTGAGTGGGCTGGGCGTGCGGATGCCGGCGACGACGTCTTCGCCCTGGGCGTTGATGAGCCACTCGCCGTAGAACTTGTTCTCGCCCGTGGCCGGGTTGCGGCTGAACGCGACGCCGGTGGCCGACGTGTTGCCCATGTTGCCGAAGACCATGCTCTGGACGTTCACGGCGGTGCCCCAGTCGTCCGGGATGCCTTCGATCCGGCGATAGGCGACGGCCCGCTTGCCGTTCCAACTCTTGAACACAGCGCCGATCGCGCCCCAGAGTTGTTCCATCGGGTCGTCGGGGAACTCACGCTTGAGAACCTCTTTGATCTTGGTCTTGTACTCCTCGCAGAGCTTTTTGAGGTCGTCGGCCGTCAGGTCGGTGTCCGACTTGTAGCCTTTGGCTTCCTTCAACTCGTCCATGATCTTTTCGAGTTGGACGCGGATGCCCTTGCCTTCGGCCGGCTCGATGCCTTCGGCCTTTTCCATGACGACGTCGGAATACATCGTGATGAGCCGGCGGTAGGCGTCGTAGACGAACCGCTCGTTGCCCGACTTCTTGACCAGTCCGGGAATCGTCTTCGTGCAGAGGCCGACATTGAGCACGGTTTCCATCATGCCAGGCATGGAGCTGCGGGCGCCGCTACGGCTGGAGAGCAACAGGGGATTCTCGGGGTCGCCGTACTTCATGCCCATGCAGGCTTCGGTCTGCTTCAGACCGGCGGCCACTTCCTTGTCCAGGCCGGCCGGGAAGTTACGACCCTGGGCGAAGTAGTCGGTGCAGCACTCGGTCGTGATGGTGAAGCCGGCGGGCACCGGCAGGTTCATCTTGGCCATTTCGGCCAGGTTGGCCCCTTTGCCGCCGAGCAGGTTGCGCATCGAGGCGTCGCCGTCGGTGCCTTTGGAACCAAAACAATAAACGTACTTGGGCATGGTCGCTATCCTTCTGTTCGTTGCAGGAGAAAATGGGCGATGGGCTCGCATCCTGCCGCGGCCGAGCACCGCACGGTGGGGTCGTGGACGGGAGAGAGGAAAATGGGGAGGGACACCATTCCCGCCTGGCGGCCGTTGGGCACGAGGCGAAAAAAGGGTGCCTGCCCCCGTCTTCCTCCGATTTCTCTGTCCAGCGCAGACTGCGAAAAATGAAATGGTCCAATCTATCAGCCGCCCGACCGGTCGTCAAGGAACCCGGGGGGTATGAACGAGGGTACGGCGGATGAAGAGGCAAATGGGCTAGGCTTTTGAGCCCAGGATCGGAACTCACCCCTCTCGCGGGGGAAACGGAAAGAGTTCGCATGGTCGCAGCCGGAAGAGGCAACAACCACGGAAAAACAACGCTCGGCCGCTGCTCCCCCCGCGGCCGAGCGTTTGATCGAGATCTGAAAGTATCGGTGGAAGAGACGTGTGCGTTGGAGGCGATTCTGATGAAGGTTCGAGGATCGGCTCCCAACGCCGCCTGTCTTCGGGTTCGTTCAGCTCGTCAAGAGCTTGTGGCTTCAACCTTGGTGAAGTGGACCGTTGCAGGTTCCTTTCATGTTACCTGACCGGCCGCCGGCATCGTGCCAGTGCGAGCAGGAAGGCTCCGCCGGCCAACAGGACGATTAAGGACGGCTCGGGTACGCCAACTGCTTCGGTGCCAAACAGCCAATTGGCGGCCATGATCGAGGCGTCGAGATCATCCACGACATTGTCGCCGTTGAAGTCGCCCTGGTCCCATGTAAGCGGATCCTCTTCGGTTCCACTGATGAGCCAATTGGCCGCCAACCGTTGGGCATCATATTTGTTCACGACGCCGTCGCGCGTGGCGTCGCCAGGAGGAGGATCGGTCACCAAGCCGGCCAGTTCCGCGATCTCCTCGGCGGTCAACGCGTTGTTGTAGATCCGGACATCGTCGAGGAATCCGTCGAAGGTCCATCTCCAGTCAAGCCCCTGCTCGAAACCGACGACGGCTATTCCCTGGGGAGTCGGAATGGCAACCCCGCGATCGGCTTCGCCGAAGGGCAGCCCATTCACGTAGAAGTAGCTCATGGTATCGTCCATCACCACGGCAACGTGCGTCCACATGCCAAGGTAAGTACCTCCGGGCAGTTCGCTTTCGTCCAACGAATTGACGACCGCACCACCGCCGTTTGTGAGAAATCCACCTTCTGAAGGAGGACGGACACCGAAATAGATGTTTGCCATGGGGCCCTGGCTGAAGATGCCTTGATGAGGGTAGTTCGGGTGCTCCGTCCAGATCCAGGCTGCAATCGTTGCCGCATTGTTCCAGTACAACTCCAGGGCCATCAGCGTCTCATCGATTTTGACACCATCGCAGTCGGCGTTTGAGTCGATGCCGTCGAGTGCAAGCACGTCGCTGTCCCTCTCGGCGTCGTACACAATATGTGCATCGCCGTTGAGCGTTCCCGCGAAATATAGTGAATAGTCTGGCGCATTATTGGTGACGGACGTTGTGTCTCCGTCAAATGAATAGTGGGCCAGCAAGTCCGCCCTTGCCGGACTCACGGTCAGGCACAGGCAGACCACAAGAAGAAAAACCCCCGTTTTGTGCAGTACTCCCATCTCTCAACACCTTTCCTAAACTGTAACCGTGGTATTCTCAAGGATATGGACGTTTTGTGCCCCAATCTTGGGCAACTCGCTTAGCGATGTGCTGATTGCGTTTGCGCAAGCACATTCTGCCGAATGGATCAATCGGTCGACTGCGGACAAGCCGTGGTGGACCTTGCGTCTATCGCTTTCGTCGAGCCAAGAGCACGAGCGCCCCGATGGCCAGCAACATGAGAGTCGACGGCTCGGGCACGATTGCCGCAATCTCCTCCGCGCTCAAAGCCTCGTTGTAGATGCGGAAGTCATCGATGCGCCCCTTGAAAACCCATCTCAAACTGCCGATGTCCATGCCGACAACGGGACTTTTCGTAGGCGCCGGAATAGGACCACCGCGATCGGCGCTACCGAAGGGCATTCCATCGACATAGAAGTAGCTCATGTCGCCTTCCATCACCACGGCAACATGCGTCCATCGTCCGTGGTAGTCTACCAGCAAATCAGCCCAATTGTTTGAGCGGATGGCTGTGGGGCCGCCGTTTGCGAGGAATTGGTCCTCCGGATCAGGAATAACTCCAAAGTAGAGGTTGGCCATGGGACCCGAACTGAAGATGGCTTGATGAGGATAGCCCGTCTTCGCTGTCCAGATCCAGGCCGCGATGGTCGCGGAGCCAGCCACATTCAAGTCCAAGGCCGGGCCGCCAATCTGGACGTGGTCACTGTTCTCGTTCACATCCACGCCATCCAATTCGAGCACGGCGCCCCGCTCCGCATCGGTCGCGATGAACGCGTCACCAATCAATGTGCCGGCATGGTCGCCGGCATCTGTCCCATGATCGGGAACCGTGGTGCCCGTCACATCGTCGAACGTGTAATGCACCAACATCTCTGCCTGTGTCGAACTCGCGACCAGACACAGGCAAACCGCAAACATAACAACCAATGTCTTCTGCAGTACTACCATCATTTCTCTCCCATTCATTAGTGCTGCACACTCCCAGAAGTAACCAAGAAAACGGCGGAAAAACGATAGTGCCACACCGGCAAGTGTTTCGTGACTTGCCTTTCCTTTCGGAATGCGGCGACTTTCGCTATTGTGTGGTCCTATTCAGCCACACACGGCCTGGGCAAACACGGCGCGAATAGAGATCGATCCGACAAAACGCCGGATCAGCCGAGAATGCTCCCGTACCAGACCTTTGGGAAACCGATTGCGTCTTATTGACCACGGCCCAGCACCATGGCCCAGTCTCTTCCCAGAAATTGCTCCGGTCCCATGAGCCGCTCCTGCAATCGGTACAATGGGAACAGCCTTAATGTAAACCGATGGATTTGGTGTTGCAAGGATTTTCTTGCGGCCACATCAAGGTTTCAGAAGATTATGCTTCCGTGAACAGGGGCCATTCAGGGGGCGTAGTGCCGGCAATGGCGTGGTTTCACTCGTCGTAAGCACTAGGGCAACAGCTAGTTGCCGGCTATTGAGCCTGACGAGTTAATCCCCAGCTCCTGGGTTCTCTTTCCTTTCCCTCTCGATTCGTGTCCTTGCCTGTTCGGCCCAAGGGCTGTTGGGGGTTTTTTCGAGGAACGCCCTCCAATGGGCGGTGGCTTCGTCCGGACGGCCCTGAGCGTCGAGCAGTCGGGCGAAGTGGTAGTGGGCGTCGGAATAGTCGCTGTGATGGGCCAAGGCGCCCTGGAAGGCGGCGATAGCCAAATCAGTCTCGCCCAATTCGGCCAAGACACACCCCAGATTGGCCCGGGCTTCGACGTAGTCCTCATCAAGCTCGATGGCCATGTAATAACGCTCTCGGGCGCCTGGCAGATCACCCAGGCGGTAGAGGAGTTCGGCCACCTGGAAGCACCACTCAGGGCTGGGGCCGGCCGACGCCATAGCCGCGCGATAGGCCTCGGCCGCTTCGGCCAGACTACCCGCCTCCTCTAGCTCGGCTGCCATTTCGGCAAGTTGCTCCGGCGACGGGGGCATGATCGAGAGGGATTCGACCATTTCGTCGTCGACCGAAGTGTTTCCTTCTCTTTCTTCGCAAGACGCGGACGATGCGTAAGGTGCATCCGTTTCAGAAGCCTCGAAGTCGAATCGCAATTGGCCGCCCGGCTCGATCAGACCGTCTCCCTGCCGGAGCAGGATGTCCTTGCCCTGGACGATCACCGAGAGCTGGGCCAGCGGTCGGGTAACGCCCGGCAGGCAGGCGGCTAGGGTTTTGAGCTTCCGCTCGATCGCGGTCGGTGACGTCCCAGCGGCGAGCAATTCGGCCAGACGTCTGGCGGTCGCAACTTCTTGGAAGTCAAAATAGGGGAGTCGGTGGACTTCGCGAGCCGGCACGATCAGCCCTCGCCGGCGCCAACGGCGGACCACGGCTACGGGCACACCCAACAACTCGGCCAGCATAGCCGGCGTGTAGAGCTGATGGATCTCGTGTGAAAAGTCGACCATCCCGAGCCGCTCCCAGAGCTGTGCCTCGGGGATGACCTCGACCGATCCCTGCCTGATCGCGTCCTGAGTGGCCGGATCAACGACCTCGTCCAGGCTCTCATCGCCCGCCAGAGGGAGGGATTCCTCCCCAACGACAATCAGATCGACGTGCGGCCCGGCAGTCTGCGAGACGGTTGCCCCCCGTTGCCGGACCAGGGTCGCAGCCTCGCGCTGGGACATGCCAGCGAATCGGCCCACCAGGGCAACGCGTTTGTCTTTCAGGACCAAGTCGGGCTCAGGATTGCTTTTAGCTTCCATCATCGCTTCAGTCTGGTCGGCTGGCAGAGGACTGTCAATGTGGTCCGGACGGGCGGCAACCTTCTTACTGGAAGTGGCCCTGGAATGCCGCAGAGAGCGTTGCCTACAGTGGTGAGATCGTTAAACCTCAAGTACTAGTCAAACTTTGCCGATTATTCCGGTGTTGCGGGCTAGGCGGAGAGTGGCGAGGAGATTGCGCCTTCCGTGGGTTGCCCA
>JAFGFF010000203.1 GCA_016931075.1 Pirellulales bacterium
ATCGACCAGTCCGCCGAACTCCGCAAAATCCGCCTCTTACTGGAGAGTCTCCTTTAACCGTCGCTTGAAGCGTCCCCCGCCCCTCGTCCCTCACTCCTCGCCCCCGATTCCCATTTCTCTCTGGGCGCTGTGTACCAGTTTTGCCGATTATTCGTAGAGAGCCCCCCGGAATCGGCCTCTGAATGGCAAGGAGCGAAAGATGCGAAGACTTTGCGTGCTGTGGCTTGGGTTGGCAGTGGTCGTCGTGCTGGCCGGATCGGTGGGCGCGAGCACGCCCGTTGCCGTCGGGACGAACGTGGCGGGTGCGTGCCAAGTCGACACATGTGGACCATGTGGTGATTACTTGGGGCCCAAGTGCAGCGCCTGTGGACACTGCGGAGCCGTCTGCTGTTGTGCGCGACACGTGGCCGAGGTCGGCTACTTCAATTGTCGCTGCCGAGGGAGTTACAAGTTCCCCGTTCCGCCGCGATTTACGTATCACTGGCCCGGCATGTACAGCCAGCAGACGATGACCGAACACCTCAGCCGCTGGCAGAACCCGCCTTTCCTCCCGGCCGAAGGCTACGATATCCACTCGATGGCCCAGCGCCCTCGCCCTCTGGCCATCCATCCGGCCGACACCCCGCGCTCCGTGCGCTCCTCGCCCCAACCAACCGTGCGTCGCTAAAGCAGTAGGGCGCTGTGTGGCTTTGGACGTCGATGCCACTTACCCTTTCCCTCTCTAATAGGGACCCTGTGGGGGAGGTCCCCTGCCAGAGGCAGCCGCCGGCAGCCGTGATTCCGCGCAGTTCCGGGAAAATTGTCATAAAAGAGGTATTTAACACGGAAATTGTATTACTGACTCTTGACGGCGAAATCCAGTATCCGTGAGAATAGTGGGATCAGGAAGAACCACCAAAACGCCCGCACCAAGAGGCAAGGCAGGGTAGAGGTCCCCCCCAGAGGTCCCCAACCTCACCATCGGATGACTCCGCAACGCCCAAGTGCTCATTTTCAGGTGCCTGGTCGAACGTAGCGTGGCCAACCAGACCACCGCGGAGGCGGCAGAGCAGGCTGCTCGCCGCGCTTACCCATCCCCGTACCCCCGTCGTCGACGGCATTGCCCTTTCCGGCAGGTCTTCCGACAGGACATTCCCCCGAAGGCAGCTTCGATCGGGGGTCACCCACGGGCTTGGCGGCGAGTCGATCGGTGTTTATTTCATTCTGGAGGGGCACACAGCGTGTAGGGCAGGCGGAGGAAACGAGAAGAGAGTTCAGAGAACGGGGCGCGTAGGAGAGAAGAATCGGATGAAGGCACACTCAACATCCACCCTGGAAGAACTTCGGATCGCCGGCCGGTTTGAAGGCCTGCGAGAAACACTCTACACGGACCGCTACGCCCGGCATCTCGAAAAACCGCTGGCCTATTGGGCCCTGCCGAGCGACCGCCGGCTGCCCCTGGTCCTGTTGGGACGCACACTCAGGGAACTGCTCGAGACGCCTTTCTCGGAACTCAGCGCCACGCGAGGCATCGGCCGGAAGAAGATCTGCTCGTTGGTCAGTCTCCTCGCCCGGGCGGCCCAAACCGATCCCGAGGAACTCGTTTGCGTGAATCGTATCCACGGCAACGGCAACGGGCACAACGACGGGCATGGAAACGGAAACGGCAATGGCCACGCCCACGGCGAATCGGCGCCGTCTGATTCCAACGGCTTCGATCCCGAGAACGTTTCCGAGGTCGTCTGGTCGCAATGGCGTACCACCGTGGTCCGCCATCACCTCCAGACCGAGTTGCTCGGCCGGTTGACGCCTTCGCTGAAGAATCTCACCCGATCCAGTTGGCAAACCCCGCTGGGAGATTACACCCACAAGACGCTGACCGAAATCCGCGAGTTGCGCACGCACGGCGAGAAGCGAGTCCGCGCGATCATCGAGGTCTTTCATGGGCTCCACAAGATCACGGCCGAGATGGGGGAGCTGCCTCACCTGGCCGTCCGGATCCAGCCTCGTCGGATCGAACAGATCGAACAGTGGATTCGCCAGGCGGTCAACGTGGTCACCCCGCCCAGCGATGCCGAGGTCCTCGAACGCCTCATCCACCCGATGGTCGATCAGCTCCGCATCGACGCCCCGAGCCAGATCGTCTGGTTGGCCGAGAACCGCCTCGGGCTGACCGGTCCGATTACGAGCGTGCGGGAAACCGCGCGAACGATGGGGCTCACCCGCGCGCGGGTTTACCAATTGCTCACCGAGGTCCAGGAGATCTTCGCCGTCCGTTGGCCGGCCGGCCCCGGCTTGCTGCACGGCCTGAGCAGCCTGGTCGCCACGTCCGCCGCCGAGCAAGAAGGCCACGAGTGCAACCCGGCCCGCCTGGCCGCCGCCGCCGAACTCGTCTGCCCACGACTGCGGCGTCAGAATCCCGACTCGGCCGACTGAAGCAGGGTGCCATGTCACGCTCGCGTGAAGGCATCCGGGAATTAGGGTGCCATGCTCCACGCTTGCGTGGGCATGTTTTCCCAGGGCGTCGCGGGCCTCCACATGTCCACGCAAGCGTGGACATGGCACCCATGCAGTCTGTGTGGATCCCGACAGTGGATCCACTACATCCGCTCGACCACCTCGATGCCGAGCAGTTCGAGGCCTTTGCGGATGACCCGGGCGGTCAGGTCGCACAAGAGCAGACGGCTTTGACGTAGGGCGTCGGTCGGCGCTTTGAGCACGGGGCACTGCTCGAAGAAAGTCGAGTAGCACGCGGCCAGATCGAACAGGTAGGCGGTCAACTGGTTGGGGCGATAGTCGAGCGCGGCCAGGTCCAACGCCTCGCCGAACCGAAGGATGGCCAGCCCCAGGGCCCGTTCGGCCGGGGTGGAAAGGTCGATCGCCGGCGGCGCGGCGCGCAGCGCCTCGACGTCGACGTCTCCTTTGGCGAAGATGCTTCGCACCCGGGCGTAGGCGTACTGCATGTACGTGGCCGTGTTGCCGTTCATGGCCAGCATCTTGTCGTAGCTGAACACGTAGTCGCTCGTGCGGTTCTGCGACAGGTCGGCGTATTTCAGCGCGGCGATGCCGACCCGTTCGGCGATCGCGGCGCGCTCTTCGGCCGAAAGCTCCGCCCCCTTGGGCTTGGCGTCGTCGTTTTCGGCAACGATCGTCGCCGCCCGACGGACGGCCTCGTCCAACAGCCCCTCCAGCCCGACCGTGTCGCCCGATCGGGTTTTGAAGGGCCGGCCGTCGCCTCCCAAGACGGTTCCGAAGCTGACGTGTTCGAGCCGGACGCCTTCCATGCCCATCAACCGGGCGGTGGCGAACAGGTGTTCAAAATGCATCGCCTGGCGGTGGTCGACGACGTAGAGGATCGCGTCGGGCTGGAAGGTCTCCATCCGGTAGCCCAACGTGGCCAGGTCGGTCGTGGCGTACAAAAACGCGCCGTCCTGCTTGCGGATGAGCATCGGGACGTTCTGGCCTTCGAGGAAGACGCAGATAGCCCCGTCGCTTGTGGTGGCGATGCCTCGTTTGATTAAATCGTCGACCGTCGCGGCCAGCCGGTCCTGATAAAAGCTTTCGCCCAGCGTGTGGTCGAACGTGACGTTCAGCCGGCCGTAGACCCGGTTGATCTCGTCGAGGCAGTGGGGCAAGAACTCTTCCCAAAGCCGGCGGTTCTCGGCGTCGCCCGCGTGGAGCTTGGCCGTTTCAGCCAAAACGGCTTCGCCGATGCCGGCGTGCTCGATCGCCATCTTGGATAAGACCGGATCGGCCTCGACCGCCGCCAGTTTGGCCTCGAGCTGCTCGATCTCCTTGCGGCTTTCGGTCAGATCGTTCTCGGCCTTGCGCAGGGCCTTGGCCGTCTTCTTATCGGGCGTGTCGCCGGCGGCCGCGAGTTGGTCGGCCAGGGCCGCTTCTCGCTGTTCGAGCCGCTCCCCGAGTTGCGGCAGTTGGGCCTTGCCTTCGTGGTAGTCCATCAACTGGCGGACGAGCCGGTAAAGCCGGGCAAGCTCGGCCACGGGCGCGGCGTCGTAGGCCGACGGGTCGCGGAAGTTCCGATACCCGTAGAGGATCATCCCGAACTGGGTGCCCCAGTCGCCGATGTGGTTGTCGCTGGTGACCTCATGGCCCAGGAACCGGAAGAGGCGGCATAACGCGTCGCCGATCACGGTCGAGCGGATATGGCCCACGTGCATCGGCTTGGCCACGTTCGGGGCCGAGAAATCGATGACGAACCGGCGCGGGCTTTCGACCTCGGGCACGCCGAGCCGCGGATCGACGGCCGCCTCGGCCAGCCGGTCGACCAGCCGGTCGTCCTTCACCCGCAGGTTGATGAACCCGGGGCCCGCAATCTCGGGCGGCTCGCACAAATCGCCCACGTCAAGCCCGGCGACGATCTCGGCGGCCACGTCTCGCGGCGGGCGGCCGAGTTGTTTGCCCAAGGGCATGGCGAAATTGGCCTGATAGTCGCCGAACTTCGGGTCCTGGCTCGGCCGCACCATCTCCAACAACTCGGCTGGATCCTCGACCAGCTTTCCCAACGGACCAGACAAACGGGATTTCAGTTCGGCAAGAATACTCATAGGGTAAAAGTGATTCGGTTAGGAGAACTCAAGCAGCGTGATAGTGAAGGAGCCACGGATGAAGGGAGTGTTTAGTGGTCAGTGGCTAGTGGCCAGCTCACGTCTCCGGGAACTGGTGCATGTTTCGGTCACTCGGCTTGCCGCCCGCACTGGACGCGCAAACCGAAAACATGCACCTGTCCCCCTTTTGCACGACGGGTGTTCTTAAGAGAACGCTAATCCACACTAATCACCGCTAATGAAGGCAATTAGCGATGATTAGCGGAAATTAGCGTGCATTTATCTATCGTATTGTTGTTTTACGTTCTCGGAAGCAGCTCTGGTTGCATGACGTCTGGAAAACGTGTTCAGGATTGATTGGAGGTGTGTCCTGTTTTCTATCGCCTGTGGAACCGCCGTATTTGGTAAAAACATTGCTTCCCTCATTTCACAAGCGTTTTTCTTTCTCTCACTCACTAGCCACCAGCCACTAGTCACTAACCACTACCTTCATCCGTGTTTATCTGTGTTCATCTGTGGCCCCTTCACTATCCCTCTATCCCTGGTGTCGGCGGCGCGTCATTGTCGAAGGGCACGCGATTGGCCCGGCCCCAGAGTTCTTCCAGGGCGTAGTAGCGTCGGGCCTCGGGCTCGAAGAGGTGGACAACGATGTCGCCGTAGTCCAGGAGGATCCAGCGGCTCTCGGCGTAGCCTTCGATGCCCAGCCGCTTGTCGCCGAGCCCTTCCTCCAGGGCGTGGTCGATCTCCTCGCTCATCGCGTGCAGTTGCCGCCGGCTCGTGCCCGAGGCGATCACGAAATAATCGAACGCGGGCGTCAACTCCCGCATGTCCAACACGGTGATGTCTCGCCCTCGATTGAGCTGGGCCGTCCGCGCGGCCACCATCGCCCGGTTCAGGGCAGGGTTGGTTTCTTTCACGCTACTCCCCAATAAAAAACTAAAACGGGAAATCTCCCGGATTTTCCCAAACTTATGATTGTACCCACCATCCTCGCTTCCGAGGAGGGCCCCCGTTCTACCCTTACTGGAGTATCCGCTACCCGTATGGCAGGTCAGTTCGCCTATTCGTTGAAACGGGTCCATTTCCCGTCACGACGGACGAACAGATCGGCGGTGAGATAATAACTGCCCTTCGAGACAAGTTTCTTAGCCGCTTCTCGAAGCTGATCGAGCCCCTCGGTATCTTCACTGCCAGTCACGAGAAGGACATCTCGACTAGGAACAGCTATGACGATATCGCCTTGGACGGGGAAGATTTCCGACGACCATATGGAGTCGAGCAACAACAGGCTCGTCTCATACGTGCCGCCTGCCGTGACCATGAAGACTCTTTCCTGACCATGTTTCTGGATGGGTGGGCATATCGTCTTGAGATTGTCTATGGCACGTTGCCTCAAGGCATCGGGTTTCAGCCCCAACGACTTGACCATATCACAGTTGAGATACTTGACATTGTATTCTGTATCGGATGCATAGAGAATGACAAGTTGTTCATTGAGAGGTTCGTAGTAAAGTTCGAGCTTCTCGGTGTCGTACCCCTTCGCACTCAGCGATTTCATGGCGTCCCGAGGATACGCTGCATCCTTAATAACCGGGACTACACTTTCAATCACAACCTGCTCAACGTCGGGAGAGCGAAGAGTCTCTAGAGCCGCGTTTGAATAACCAGAGAGAACTCTCTCAATATCCTCAGGGGCTGCCAGATATTCTCTGTAAGCATTGTCCAAGAACACATTGTGATCCTCGCCTTCAGCGGTCTCCAATTTCAACTCGAGATCCGCATTCCGATGGCACGTCAATCCATCATCCATCTCTGTCAGCCGGGCGGCGAATGCCTCGGTGAACTCGGCAGGAGTGAGTTTTGTTTCCACGTCTTTTTTCTCTCCACATCCACAAAACAAGATCACCAGGATTCCAAGTGCCGTCAAATATCGTCGCATGCCTACTCCCTTCTCCCACAGTCGCGGACAAGAAGAGAAAAAACGTATTGGGTTAGAAGTGGTCTGCGACAGTTGCGAGAGGGTAGCAACTGATAGATCCCCAACCCTACCCCACCCATGCAAGGCCCGTCAATCCCCCAGCAAACCGAGATTGCTCGGAAAAGTCGTACCTTGTCCATATCCCTCCCCCCAATCCCTAGCCCCGAGTCCCGAGCCCCCAATCCCCAATCCCCTCCTCCCCCCTCCACTTGCTCCCCAGCCCAATGCCCGAAACAATGAAGGATCTCCATCCGACGAATCTTTCTCCCTTACGGAACAAACGATGCAAACGCAGCTTGCGGTGATTGGCGGCGGGCCGGGCGGGTATGCGGCGGCCTTTTTGGCGGCTGATTTGGGAATGGAGGTCACGCTGATCGAGGCGGCGGCCGACCTGGGCGGCGTGTGCCTGGCACGGGGGTGTATCCCGTCGAAGGCCCTGCTGCACGTTGCCCGGGCGATCGGCCAGGCCGAGCACCTGGGCGACTGGGGCGTGGCGTTCGCACGGCCGACGATCGATCTGGACGCCCTGCGGGCACGCAAGCAAAAGGTCATTAGCACGTTGGCCGCCGGGCTGGGGCAACTGGCCAAGCGGCGAAAGGTCAACGTGATCCGTGCCCGGGCCGCGTTTGCCGATTCGTCGACGCTGGAACTGACCCCGGTGGGCGACGCACCGCTGGAAGACACGCAGGTCCGGTTCGAGCACGCCATTCTGGCCACCGGTTCCTATTCGGCCCGGATCCCGGGCGTGAACGTTCGCAGCGGTCGGGTGATGTACTCGGGCGGGGCACTCGAGTTGCCCGACGTGCCCGGGTCGTTGCTGGTCGTCGGCGGCGGCTACATCGGGCTGGAGTTGGGCACCGTCTACGCGGCGCTGGGGAGCCGGGTGTCGGTGGTCGAAATGACCGATGGGCTGCTGCCCGGGGCCGATCGCAACCTGGTCAAACCGCTGGCCAACCGCCTGGCCGGGCAGTTCGAGGCAATCCATCTCGGCACGAAAGTCACCGGGATCGTCGAGTCGGGCGACCAGATCGAGGTCACGCTCGACGGGCCGGTCGAGCAGCCGACCCAGCGGTTCGACCGCGTGCTGATTTCGATCGGCCGGCGTCCCAACAGCGCCGACTTGGGCCTGGAGAACACCAAGGTCGAGTTGGACACCCAAGGCTTTATCCAGACCGACGCCCAGCAGCGGACGGCTGATCCGAAGATCCTGGCCATCGGCGACGTGGCCGGCCAGCCGATGCTCGCACACAAGGCGTCGCATGAGGGCAAGGTGGCCGTCGAGGTCCTGGCCGGGCACGACGCCACGTTCGCGCCGAAGGCCATTCCGGCCGTCGTGTTCACCGAGCCGGAAGTCGCCTGGGCCGGCCTGACTGAAAACGAAGCGAAGCAGCAGGACCGGGCGATTGAAGTGGCCCAATTCCCCTGGGCGGCCAGCGGGCGGGCATTGGCGGTCGGGGCAACCGACGGGCTGACCAAGTGGGTCGTCGAGCCCGAGTCCGGACGCCTGTTGGGCTGCGGCATCGTCGGCGCGGGGGCCGGCGACCTGATCAGCGAGGCCGTCCTGGCCATCGAGTCGGGCACGACCGTCGCCGGGCTCAGTAAGACCATTCACCCCCACCCGACGCTGAGCGAAACCCTGGCCGGCGCGGCCGAAGTGAACCTCGGCCTGGCCACCGATCTCTATCGTCCGAAACGGAAGCGGTAGGGAAATATTCACCGCCGAGGCGCGGAGACGCGGAGAAGGTAATATGTGTAGGGTGGGGCACACTTGCCCCACCAAGGCAAGGCATAAAGGCGGCTATTAGAATTCTGGTGGGGCGAGTGTGCCCCACCCTACTGCTGCTTTCGTCCAAGCCGTATCGCCGATCAAGCGATGGAAAGGTATAATCGAAGTAGGAAAAGCTGCTCCGTGTGAGGAAGGAGAGTCCGCCATGGTCCACATGACGATCGAGATGCCGGAGGAAGCTCTGGCCGCGCTGCGGACCGATTCCGAGGGGTTCGCTCGCCAATTGCGACTGGCCGCCGCCGTGAAATGGTACGAGTTGCGGCGGGTCTCACAGGAAAGGGCCGCCAAAATCGCGGGCCTTTCTCGCGCCGAGTTCATCGACGCTCTAGGGCAGTTCGGCGTCTCGCCGTTCCAGTGCTCGGCGGACGAGGCGATGGAGGAGGCAGATCGTGAATGACCTTTGGGTCGTGAACGCCTCGCCCATCATTACCCTGGCCAAAATCGGTCGTCTTTCGTTGCTTCACGATTTATGCCGGGAGTTGCTCGTTCCAGAAGCCGTCGTCGCGGAGATCCTTGCGGGGCCGTCTTCTGATCCCGCTCGCCGTTCCATCGAGGCCGGCTGGGGCGCGCGGGCTGCCGCAGGCAACGTTGCTTCAGATCTCCTTGAGTGGGGCCTTGGAGCCGGGGAAACGGCCGTTCTGGCATTGGCAATGGAGCGAAAACAGGCAACCGCCGTGCTCGACGATGCCGCGGCACGGTTGTGCGCGAGGGCCTTTGGATTGGACGTCATTGGCACCGTGGGCGTCGTGCTGCGGGCAAAAAAACGGGCATTGATTTCCTCGGTCGCGGATGAAATCACGGCGCTCCGCGGCGCCGGCCTGCGACTCGACGACGCGATGGTTCGTGCCGTGCTGAATAGTATCGGAGAGGCATGGGAACAAGAGTAGCCTCGCCATGCTTCTTCGCGCCGCCAGTTCAGATCGAACTTCGTATCTCGCCTTGTCTCACCGATAATGCTGGCGGTTCAGCTCCAGCACGCTGTCGACGTTGTTCTTGTCGATCACACCGGCGCCGGCGTCTATGTCGGAGGGCATGATGCCGTAGCGGCGGTAGAGGGCGAGTTGGACGACCGGGTAGAAGCCTTGGGCGTAGGGCTGCTGGTCGATCGTGAAACGTATGTGGCCCGCCTTGAACAGACGCAGGATGTTCGGCGAGAGGTCGAACCCGGCCGTGGTGTAGCCCTTGCCGGCGTAATCCCGTTCGAGGACCAGGCCCGCGCCTTCGGTGTCGGCCTGGCCTGTGCAGAGGACGGTCCGGATCTTCGGATCGTCTCGCAGGGCCTTGCCGATCACCTCGGCGGCTTTCTTCGGGTCGGCCCCAGTGATGACGACTTTCCAGGTCACGTCCTTCTTTTTCAGTTCCTCCTGGATGCCGTGGAGCCGTTCTTCGAGGGCGGAGATGCCCGCGTCGTGCATGGTCATCAGGACGCGGCTTCCCTTGGGCACGAACCGGGCGGCCCGGCGTCCGAGCGTCCGGCCGGCGGCATCGAATTGCTGCACGACTCCGCTCAATCGGGCGTTGGGCGTTCGATTGTCGTCGACATTGAAGGCCACCACCGGCACACCCCGGTCGATCGCTTCTTGAACCACTTTATCGAAGGCCTTTGGGTCAATAACATTCAGCGCGATTCCGTCGACGCCGTCGGCCACCGCCTTGCGGACCATCTCGGCCTGGGCCTTGATGTCGACGCCTTCAGTGCCCGTGAACTCGCATTTCACCCCCATCAGCCTGGCCGCATCCTCCATCCCCTTCTTGACCGGCCGGAAGAATTCCTCATCCTTGCATGTCGAAATGAAGACGAACCGGAGCGGTTTTTCCTTGTTCTTGGTTTCTTCGCCACGAGCTGTTGCGGGAATGAGAAGGGCAAGCAATGTGACGGCAACTAGACCACGAGCAGTCTTCGGCATGACGGGACTCCTTGTGCAGGTTCGTTGGCCACAATCGGCGCCGTGACGGCTGCGTGCTTGCCGATCGAGCGGGTGTCGTGACAGGAAAACGATTGCTCCCATGCTACCGCCGAGACGAGTGGTTGTCCATTCATCGAATTCACCAGGTGACACTGGCGAGAGGAGACTCTGCCAGCCTGTTGGAAAAGAGGATCGGGTGCCATGCTCCACGCTTGCGTGGGCATGTTTTCGCGGCTTTTCGAGGTTTCACATGCCCACGCAAGCGTGGAGCATGGCACCCAGTCACGACAGAGCGTGGCCCTCCAGGTTTCGTGTTTGCAAGAAGTGTTGCTACGACTCACCTGCCCCGCGGAGCGCTTCCCAGGCGCTGAGCAAGAGGTCGGCGGCTCGATCGATGTCGTCTTCGGTTGTGTACCAGCCGAGGCTCAGGCGGACGGTGCCTTGAGCGCCGGCCGGGCTCAGGCCGATGGCGGCCAGGGCGGGGGAGAGGTTGTCCGAGCCGCTGTGCCAGGCCGAACCGGTCGAGGCGCACAGTTCGGGCAGCCGGGCAAGAAGTCGCTGGCCGCTTACGCCGGAGAAATTGACCGAAAGCGTGTTGGGCAACCGCTCGGCCTGGTCGGCGTTGAACGACAAGTGTTTGCCGCCCCCGTCGGCCAGCCGCTCGGCCAGCCGATCGCGCAGCAAGACCATTTGTTCGGCCGCTTTTTCGACGCTTTGAGCCACCAGGGAGCAGGCTTTGCCTAGGGCGATCGCCCCCGGCACGTTCTCGGTGCCGCTTCGCAGGCCCTGCTCGTGGCCCGACCCGTGCAGGAGCGGTTCCAACGCGATCCCGCGTCGGACGTAAAGTGCTCCGATTCCCTTGGGTGCGTACATCTTGTGGCCGCTGATCGAGAGGAGATCGACGCCCAGCGTGTTGACGTTCACGGGCACCTTGCCGGCCGTTTGCACCGCGTCGACATGCAAGGGGATGTTGTGGCGGCGGCACACCTGGGCGATGGAATCGATCGGCTGGAGCGTGCCCAACTCGTCGTTGGCATGGGTAATGCTCACTAGGACCGTGTCGGGCCGGATGGCCATCTCGACCGTGGCCGGATCGACGCGGCCTTGCGTGTCGCAACCGACGATCGTCAGGCCGTAGCCGAGCGTTTCGAGGTATCGGGCCGGTTCGAGCACCGAGGCGTGTTCGACGGCCGAGAGGACCAGATGGCCCGAGGCGGCCGGGCCGTGGCGCAGGGCCATGCCCCACAGGGCCAGGTTGTTGCTCTCCGTGCCGCCCGAGGTGAAGATAATTTCTTCCCGCTGGGCGCCCAGCAGCCGGGCGACCTGGAGCCGGGCGTCCTCCAACGCCTCCTGGCACGCGCGGCCCAGGGCATGCCCACTGGCCGGATCACCGAAATGCTCGGCCAGAAACGGGAGCATCGCTTCCTGCACGACCGGGGCGATCGGCGTCGTCGCGTTGTAATCGAGATAGACGGTCCGCATGGGGTTCCCACAGCGCGCACCAACAGCGCCACGACTTCCTGGAAATCATGGCGCGTCGGGTTGGCGGCGTTTTTGTTTGCCTCGGGCGGCTACGAGCGATGCTGGCCGACGCCGGGCATGACGCGCTTCTGGACGTCCGTCTCCAGCACGCCGAAGGTCGCTTCGTGACGCTGGATCGTCAACGTCAAGGCGTGCAGCATCCGCTTGGCCGTGTAGAAGTTGGTGATCAACCGCTGGGTGACCGGAATGGGATGAGTTGGAACGCCGAACGGCTGGGGATTCAGCCCGAAGTCGATGATCAGCTCTTCCGGCGTGCCGGTCACGCGGCAGAAGTTCGCGTAGCTGGCCAGCACCTTCGTGTCGTCGATCTCCACCTGCGGCCGGGCTTGCTGCGCGGGGGCCGGAGCGGCTTCCGGGCTGGGGGTCTGGGCGTCGGTGTCTTTCTCGATCTTGTCGTCTGATTTAGCCACAGAGATACTCCTTCAATCAATACCAGAAAAGAGAAAAGCTATTTCCCTCGTGCCGCCGGTTTCGGCCGGCGCCACGAATCACGACACACTAAGGATAGGAACCATGTATCCTACCCTATGCTTTGCCCTTGGGAACGGGGGGCACATGAAATCTGTACTTTGACGGGGGAAAGCCGCCTTTCCTCGCTTCCGCAAGCGTCAGACTCGCACGCCAGACCGTTCGATCGTGGGGGGGATGGCTATCCGCTTTCCACCCGTCCGGGCCCCATGTGCGTCGAGGGTTCGGCCCAGACTCAGGTCGACGAGGGCCCTGCCTCGGTCACGGCCAGGGCGGTGGCGATTTTGCCGAAAGGGGCGCTGACTTGGATGCCGGCCACGCGGTCTTGCACCCGGCGAACCGACTCTTGGGCGATTTGGATGCCCATGGCCAACTGGTCCTCGCGGCTGGTGACCGAGGCCATCCGTTCCATGATCGCGTCGGGGATGTGCACGCCGGGCACTTCGTTGTTCATGAACGTCGCGTTGCGGTAGCTGGCCAGCGGCCATATCCCGGCGATGATCGGGATGCCCCCCTTGTCGGCCCGGTCCAGAAAACGCAAGAGGGCG
>JAFGFF010000204.1 GCA_016931075.1 Pirellulales bacterium
CGAGTCAACTTCATGGTGAACGAGCAAGTGCCATGATCAGTACCTCTCAACTGACTAAACCAACCAGACTTTCCTGGCGCACCGAAAGCACGAAAAGAAGAGAGAAGGGTGCGAACGAACGCAACCGGGCGCGGTGCTGTAATCCAACGCTCCTCGTCTCTTTCGTGTTTTCGTACTTTCGTGCTTTCGTGGCAAAAAGCGAGAAACATTTCGATTCGAGTTGAGGTATCCTGACCAAAGGCGTTCCTTACATGTCCTCGCAAGTGTGGACATGGCGTCTAAAGATGTCGCAATTCTGTGTTTCCGGGCTTGAATTCCTGGACACCCTCAGCGGAGCTATCGGGGTTACCCGATTGGGCCCCGTCGCGACCGATTATCGGTCTCGGAGAAGAAACTCGAACAGGCGGACGTCGTCGCGCTCGGCCGTGGCGTAGCGTTCCAGGGCTCGGGCCAAGAGGGCCGACAGGCTCGGGTCGGGTGAGTCGGGCGTCTCGCCGAATCGCTTGAAGAGGTTCGCAGCGCGGGGCGAGGCGGTGACGGCCACGGCGCGGTCGGCGCCCTGTTCGGCCAGTCGGGCGAGTGTCTCGCTCAGCAGGAGTTGGCCTTGCTGCGAGTCCTGGTGGTCTTCGCCAATGACCAGGCCGCCGATCTGGAACGTGCCCGGGGCGTCGGGCACCCGGACGACGTGCAGCTTGCCGATGATGATCTCGCGGTGCCGCAGCAGGAGCGTCCGCGGCAGGAGGCGTTCCAGCTCGGCTCGGTCCAGCGGCTTGACGTAGGGCGTGCCCACCGGGCTGACGTATCGCTGGGCCTCAACGTGCAGCCGCTCGATTTCGTCCAGGTCGTCGGTCCGCGCGTAGTCGACGTGATGGGTCTGCTGCCGCTCGATCATCGTGCCGACGCCGGTCCGTGAGAGGATCTCGTCCAGCAGCCGCGAGTAGGACACGAGGTGGACCTGGCCGACGCCCCCGCCGACCGCGCGGATCGACGCATGGACCTTGGGCAGCACGGGCCCCGGGATGATGAACTCGCCCCGGTCGCCCCGGCGTTGCAGCAGGCACAACAGGCCTTCCAGGTCGGCGAAACTCAGCCGTCGTGGACCGCCAACGCCGTTCGGCAGAGTCAGCCCGTCGTCGTGCATCAGGAAGAGCAGCTTCTGCGCCTGCAATTCGACGGCCAGGTCGGCCGCCAGCGACACGGACGGGACATGCAAGAATCGGCCCAGGACGTCACGGCCTCCGAACCCGACAACCGCCAGGCATCCCCGGTCGAGCACCGAGCGGATGGCCAGCGTGTCGATGCGGGTCGGCACGCCCGTGCTCCCGTGACCGATCCGCCGTTCGACCTGCACGATCCCCGGTGTCAGCACGTCGCACGGGATCCCGGCCGCCTGGCACGCCTCGTCGACCGCCTGGGCAATCCGCGCTCGCTCGTCGGCCATCCGCCGCAGGGCCGTTTCGGGAATGACCAGCCGGTTCGTCTCCGGGTGCGGTCGGGCGGCGAACTTCTCGACCAGTTCGCTCTCGAACCGCGTGCCCTTGCCAAAGACCAGCAGCACCCGAATCCCGTGGCCCAACAGGTCGCCCACGCCCGAGAGCACCGCCTGGAGCGTTGGCCCATGATCGACCGCCTCGGCCTCCGCCTGGATCACGAAGGTCGCGCCCTCGAAGGCCGCATAGTAAGGGTTGACGTTGGGCATGGTCGGGATGGTCTCGGAAACGCTCTTCGCGGTGGCGCCAACCCTCTATTCTAATTGGACGCCAGGAAGACCGAAAGTGGCGAAATGACGAGCGTAGGGTGGCACTGGCGACGGGTGGCACTCGTTCTGGATTGGTGTTGTTTGTCCGCCCCAACGGGGCCTGGTTCTCCCAGCCCAGGGCACCGCCCTGGGGACCGGTTTGGCGCAACATCAGATGTATCGGCCCAACAGGCCAACCGTTCCGTCGAACCGTTGGGCCGTTGGCCCGAAAAACAATCACGTTGCCAACTCGAATCCCCAGGGCGATGCCCTGGGCTGGGAGAACGGCTGGGCCTTCGGCCCGTGAGGCGGCAGTGCCACCCATGGAAATCCGCTACAAAGATCTGAGAAATGCTCTAATGCCCGTGCTACGGATCTCTCAAAAAAGACCCTACGGCTTGTCCGCCGGCACGAGGCGGGCGTCGAGCCAGTTGGCGTGGTCGAGCTGGTCGGCCCGGTCGGCAAAGTCGACGATCAGGTCGAGCCGTTTGGCCCCGGTCAGGTCGACCGAGACGTCCACCGGCTTGCCGCTGCCGCGGACGACGTCGCTCTCGAAGCGTTTCTGCCGGTCGACATAGACACGGTAACGGACGCTGCCGCCGCCTTGGGTCGAGTCGTCGACGGCCAATCGGGCATCGAAACGGCGGTAGGCGCCGTCCAACGGATAACTCAGCCGGGCCATGCTGTGCAGACCCAGGCCCTTGAGATAGAGCCGGCCGTCGGAGCGAAGTCGCCCGCCCTGGACGTTGCGATCCGTGCGATACGACCAGGGCAGATCGAGATAGGGCAAATGGCGGTAGCCGCTGGGTCGTCGGTCGGAAAGGTAGACGGCCCGACCGCCGAGCGGTTGCATGAAGACCAGTTCCTCGGGCTCGGTCGTCCAGGCGGCGGCCGAGTCCTTCGGCTGGACGGCCGGCGTGATCCGCAGCGTCGCGCGGCCGAGGATCAGCTTCGACGCAACGAGCCGGCTCCCGTCGGCCAGCCCGACCCAAGCGCGAAGGCCGGCCGGTGCGTCCTGGCGACGGAGCATCGGATTGAACACGACGGCCGACGCCCGATCGGTGTTGATGGCAACCGGCCCGGCGTCGGTCTTGATGCGGATCTTCTCCGGCGAGACGGCCGTAAGCGTGCCGGTGATCCGGTCGCCGCCGCGCATAAGCACCACGTCGGACCGGTCGGGAGCATTAACGATTGAGTCGACCAGCCGGTCGCCGTGCAGTGTGTCGGCCGGCAGTCGAAAGACGAGCCCGGCCAGTGATTCCAGCCGCAGCGTCACCTGGCCGAACAGGCCCGAGTCGACCGTCAGGCCTTTTGAGTCGATCCGAAGCGGCTCGGCGACCAGCACGCTCCCGTCGGCCAGGACGACCAACGGCCCACGCCGCGGCTCGACGCACGTGCCCCATCGGACCAGATCGGCCGCCGCCATCCGCCGAGGCCCGCCGGAGTCCTCGAATGTGAGAACCCAGTGCTCGTCGCACCCGATCAACCGCGCGTTGACCGGCTTCTCTTCGACCGGCACGGCCCGAGCCGGCTCGGCCGCTGAGAGATGGGGGCTGAACAATACAACAAACAACAATGCCGCAACCGCTGTCCGCACTGGCAGAGCCAGTGGAACCCGTGGGATTCGAGCGGACAAGTGCGACAATTCGGCCATGGTTCAGCGTTGGAAGATCGGCAGGTAGTTGTTGGGCATTTCCAAAACGATCAGGGCCATGGCGGTGGCGTAGTCGGTCGTGTAGTTCGAGAACCAGGTGCCGTCTTTCATCCGCTCGGCCAGCAGATAATTCCGGGCGGCCGTGTACCAGCGGGGCCAGTCGGCGCCGCCGGCCTGCCATAAGGCGATGGCAGCGTAGTACTGGCCGTAGAATGGAAAGAGGTCCTTGACGGTCTCGCCCGCCTTGCTGCCAGGGATGTGGGCCATGACGTAGGCCAGCCCCCGCGTGATCTCGGGCCCTTCGTAAATGCCCGCACTGTACAGGGCCACCACGCCGGCCGCCGAAATCGGAAAACGGCTGTTCGAGGGCGGGATCTGGTAGCGGAACCCGCCGTCGGGATTCTGGCAGTTCTTGACGTACTGGGTGCACCGGTCGATCGTCTTCTTCGGGACGTGGATGCCGGCGTTTCGTGCGGCACGCAGGGCCATGATCTGGCAGATGGTCACCGAGAGGTCGGCGTCGGTGCTGTTGGGATAGTATCGCCATCCGCCCTCTTTGTTCTGGCTCGTGACGATCAGATTGACCGCCAGGCTGAGCTTTTCGCGGAGCTTCGGGTTGGGCGACATGCCGTAGCACTCGGCCAGGAAAAGCGTGGCGAATCCGTGGCCGTACATGGGCCCTTGGCTGGTCGTGCCCTCGGCGATGATGTAGCCGCTGGGCTGGCTGTGGGCGAGGATGTAGTCCAGTGCCCGGGTGACGTTCTGGCCGTAGGGCCCCCGGTCGGGCGTGCTGCCGCCGGCCATCAGCGCCATGCCGGCCAGGGCCGTGATCGCCACGTTGCCCTGCAGATGGGCCGCGCCGAACGATCCGTTCTCTTGCTGGCGCGAGGCTAACTCGACCAACGCCCTATCGATGGCCTGCTGCGTCTCGGGCGTAATCAGCTCACCGGCCGTCTGCTCGGGCGTCGACGACGTGGCGGGACACGTCGTGGCGAGGCAGAGAAATACCGCGATAACAGCAAGAAAGGGGAGTTGCCGGCGGAGGATCGTCATCCTACTTCTCCTCCGAGAGTTGGCGGAAATACTCTTCGATGAGCAGTTCATACTCGGGCAGAAACTCGTCGACGGGCAGCTCGAGCATCCGTTGGCGCTCGTGCTGCGGCAAGTGGCCCCAGAGGGCCTTCATCGGGTCTAGCTTGTTCGCGTCGGGGTTGCGTTTTTCCGGATTGGTTGGGGTGGCCTGACCGGGCTTGCGCATGCCCGGTTTCTGGCCCGGCTTGCTGCCCGGTTTGTCGCACGGCTTGGACGACGGTTTGGCCGAGCATTTGGCCGAGCCGCTGCACGACTTCTTCGCCTGTTCGATCATTTTGTCCAACTCGGCCAGGATATCTTGCTGAGTCTCTTGGGTCCGGCGACCGCAATCGGCCTGGGCGATTCGGCGCTCGGCCTGACGCATTTGCCGCAAGATGCCCAACACGGGATCGCTGTCCTCGCCCGGCGCGGCCGCTTCGCCCAGTTCGTTTCGGAGCCGTTTTTCCAGATCCGACTCGGGCTTCTTGGCCGGCGGCGCCTTGGGCTTCTTTGCCTTGTCCCGCCCGAACAACTCGCGGTCGAACGGATCGACCGGATCGTCGCCCAGATCGTCCAGCAGTTGCTCGTCCAACGTCCGCGCCGGCCTCGCGTCGGCCCAGACAGGCAGAGTTGAGAAGCACACGACAATCAATAAGACAGCCAATAGATTAGGGCGAGCGTGAGAAAAACCTACCAATTCCCTCACCTGTAGGAGGCGACTCCTGTCGCCGAAGGTTCTCGAATCAGGGCCCATTCGGCGACAGGAGTCGCCTCCTACAATGGTCTCAAACGGCAACTTCTTCGTGCGCGGATCCTTAGTGCCCGATCGATCTATGTCCGTTTCCCGGATCATGTCACGTTCCCTCCTCAAGAAGCTCCATTTGATCTTCCTCGGTGGCCGAGGGGCGGGGCTGTACCCATTGTAGCATCAGATCGGCCAGGCGGCCCTGACGGGCGCTGAGTCGTTCGTATTGGCGTCGGGCCTCCTCCGGCAGCGGATCGAGCTGGCCGAAACGCTCCTGCCACGCACGGGTGTCCCGCTGCAGCTCGTCCTGCATCGCGCGGAGCAATTTCAGTTGGGCCACCGCCGGCACGCGCTCGCCGGGCGGACGGGGTGGACCGCCCTTGGCGCCGCCCTGGCCGTCGGACGACGGTTTGTTGGGCTGTTCGCCCGGTGGATCGGGTTTCAGCGCGGCAAGGATGCTGGCCAGTCGGGCGAGGGCCTCCTCTTGCGGCTGTTGGGTCGAGGCGTCGGTCCGGCCGCGGTCCAGCCAGGCGGCGGCTTGGGCCATCGCGTCGGCCGCCTCGCCCAGGGCAAGGTGAAACACGCCCGCCTCCGAAAGCTTCTCGCCCATCCGCCGGGTCTGCTGGCCGAGCGTCTCCTGTTCGCGGGCAAGCTGCCGCAGGCTATCGGTCTGGGCCGGGCGTAGGTTTCCTTGCACCTGGTGGAGCCCCTCGAGCCGGCGGGTTTCCTCGATCACGCCGGTTTGACGCCGTTCGAGGGCCTTGATTTCGTCGCCCAGCTTGGTCAGTTGCTGCGTGGCCAGGTCGGCGGCCGCCTGACGACGCCGCTCGGCCAACTCCTGAGCGGCCTTGTCGAGCGTTTTTTTGGCTTCGCCTGCCTGTTGACGAGCCTGGTCCGAATGACCTTGACCGGCCGCTGTGCCCGCCTTGCCCATCTGGGCCGCGGCGTTGTCGATTGTATTGGACGCGTTCTTGGCCAACAGACGCTGCAACCGTCGGGCGAGTCGCTGGGCCTGGCGCTCGAGTTCTTTCTGCTGACCGGCCAGTTGATTCAACTCACGGCGGCGCTGGGCATCGGACTGAGTAGCCGCCGCGCGGTCCATCCGATTGCGAAGATCGTCTTGCCGCTTAGTCAGGTTCGACAAATCCTCCTGGGCCTGGTCGAGCCGTTTGACCAGGCGGACCAGTTCGTCCTCGCTGCGGTTGGCCAGGATGTCGAGGATCTCCTCCAGATCGGCGGCGATTTGCTCTTGTCGTCGGGTGGCTTGGGCCGTGCGGTTGCCGGCCACGTCGTCGCCGGCGGCGCGCATCCGCCCACTGATTCCCAGTTCGTTGGCCCGCTGTCGGGCGTCGGAGAGCGTCTCGGCGACCAACGGGTCGCGATCGGCCAGCCGGGCCTCGGTCTGACCCATCTGCTGGAGAAGTTGATCCAGCCGCCGGGCCAACTCGAGTTGTTCCTGCCCTAGAACCTTCAGCCGTGCAACGTCGCCGGGTGGCAAGTCGCGCAGGTCCTTGCCCAACGTGTGTCGGGCGACGTCGGCCGTCCGCGTCGAGACGGCCTGTTGATCGCGCGACAGTTGGGCCACGTCGCGGTGGAACCGCCGGTAGTCGTCCCACTCGGCCAACTCGTTGGTCATTCGATCGAGTGCGGCCAGGATCTCGTCCTGACGCCGGCCGGTCTCGGCGAGGACGCCGGCCGTCTCGGTGTCGGGCAATTGCCCGGGCGATGCAGCGCCGGACTCCAACCGCAGTTGGGCCGACTTGAGCGCGGCGGTCAGCCCTCGGGCCACCGCCGGCAACGGCCCGGCGTCGAGCCGGTCGATCTCGTCCAGGAGCGATTCCATGCGGCGGCGGATGTCCGGGCTGTCGAGCCGGTTGTTCTCCAGATCGGCCAGGAGCCGCCTCACGCGGGCCGAAACACCGTCGCCCGGCGCGTTCAGCACTTGCGTGGCCTGACGCTGTGTCAACTCGGCCCCGCGAAGCCGATCGATGTCCGTGGTGTCTAATTGCTTCAACTCACCGAGGCGGATTTCCAATTGGGTGACCTGCGCGCGGCTCTGGCGTTCGAGAACAATCGCCCGGCCCAGTTCGGTCAAGATCCGCCGCTGCTGTTGGGCCAGTCGCTCTAAAAGTTCGTCCGGCGTGACGACGACCAGGCGGTGGCCGCGGCTGGCGCCCGACTGGCCCAGGTAGTCGGTCGCCGTGACGTCGATCGTCATCTGATCGCCCGGCTTCAGATTCAACGGTTCCAGCTCCCATCGATACTCGATCGTCTCGCGCTGACCGGCCGGGTTGCGGCCAGCGGAAAAGGTGCCAGGCACCATTTGGGCGAAGCCCCCTTCGGGCCGTTCCGGCAAATGGTGCCTGGCACCTTTTCCAGCCGGTCCGGTCCAAAGCGGCAGGGCGAATTGGTCTTGCGCGTTGGCGTCGGAGCGTGCCGACAATTCGACTCGGGCCAGGGCCAAGTCGTCTTGCGCCACAACACGAAACGGCACGACGGCCTGGGCCGTGGCATAGACTGTGTCGTCGGGCTGGCGGACCTCGACGGTGGGCGGCCGGTCGGGCACGGCTTCGATCTGCCACCGCTGGTCAACAGGGCTGGTCACGCCCTGGCGATCGGTCAGGTCGAACCGGTAGCTGCCCGAGGCGGTGATCCGAATCGGAGGCTGATCCTCGGCCGGCACGACGATCTCCAGCCCGTCGTCGCTCAACACAGCCGGAATCACCTGCCCGTCTTCCAAACACAGCCGGGCCGATTCGAGTGGTTTGTTGGCCGTCGCGTGGAACCGGACGCCCGTGCCGGCGAGCACACGGAGGTTGCCTTCGCCTTCGCCGGGCGGAAGACCCGTATACTCGGGCGGAATCAGCGTTGCCCGAAGCGAGGCGACGGCCGGCGGCTCGACCACCTCGACCGCCGTCCAACCCATCGTGTCGTCGTCGCCCCCTTCAACTCGGTAGGAAAACGGCCGGGTGACGTTCTCGCGCCGGGCAACCATCACCTGGCCAAGCCGGCGTATCGGCTGAACTTCTTCCGTGATCGTTCCGTCAGGCTGCTCGACGCGGTAGTGGATCCGCACCCGCGAGGGCAACGGGCCGTCGTAGCGATCGACCACTTCGATCTCGAAGGCTTGCCCTCGGGCGATCCGCTCGACCCGGTCGCGGACCATCAGGTAGTTCTTTCGCGGCCAGGTCACGTCGCCCAGCGGATAGGCCAGCCGGGCGACGGCCACCTGCGTGGCCAGCGGGTCGAGAACGGCCAGGACGACGGCCGTCAGGCAGACGACCGCCGCGGTCAGGCCCGCCCGCCATGCCGGCCGGTTGTCGACCGCCTGGGCGAAATCGACCTCGTCGGCCTTGGCCGTTGCCTGGGTGATGACCGCGCGGCGCAACGCGGCCGAGCCGGCCACCGGGTCGTCTTCCGGCTGGTCGAGGAACTCGACGGCGCTGGCCAGCGACTCGTGGAACTGGGGAAACCGCTTTTCCAAACGTCGGGCCAGGTCGACGTCGGGCAGTTGGACGTTCCACGCCGTGAAGACGAACCGATACGCGGCCCAGGCGATCGCGGCCAACAAGGCCAATGACAGCATCACCCGCAAGCCCGGATCGTTCAGCCGCACCAGATAGTCAATCGCCCCCAAGGCGACCGCCGCGCCTAGCCCCACGGCCACCAATCGCCCCACCCCGTACACCACCCACCGCCGCCTCATCCGGCTCCGCACGTCGGCCAGTTTTTGGGTGAGAGGGTGGGGCATGGTCGGATCGGATGGTTAGGTAATGAAAGGTCTCACGCAAAGGCGCAAAGACGCTAAGTTTTGAAATTTCAAATGTCAGATCTCAGATTTCAGGTTATCGGTAGATCCCCAATCCCTCGACAGAACAGGGGACTTACGTCCCCCGCTCGGCTCCAATCCCGAGCCCCGAGTCCCGAATCCCCCGTCCCTCGTCCCCAACCCCTCGCCCCCATTCTACACCATCCCTTTCCACTTCCGGACGGTCCACTCGACTGTCAGCAGGACGAGAAACAAGGCCAGCAGGGGCCATTGGTTCCAGAGGGGTTTGGGGGGAAGGGTTTCGACGGGCACCTGGTGGCCGGCGGGCAGGTCGCCGAGCAGGTCGTCGGATGTTTCAACAGTGTAATAATGGCCCTTGGTCGCTTGGGCGATGCGGCGAAGCGTGTCGGCGGCCATCTCGACGTGCTGCAACTCGCCGGGTGGGGCCGTGACGCGAAAATCGACCGACGGGGCCTGGCCGTCCATGGCCGGGGCCACCACCCAGACGTGATACTCGCCCACGGTCAAGCCGGTCAACTCGCCCTCGAACACGCCCTGGCGATCGGTCCGCGTGAGCTGGACGTTGCGGTGCTGGCGGTCGCGCTGTTGAACGACGACCGTCACGCCGTCGTCTTCGCTGGGGGCTTGGCGAGGGTCGGCGAAACGCAGCCGCAATCGGACCGGCTCGCCCTGGGCGTATTCGCGTCGCTGGGTTGTCAGGGCGGCCGTCGCGTTCTCGTCGGCCAGCTTCGCCCGGCTGAGGTAGCGGATGGCCTGGACCCAGTAGCGTGCGAAATAGACGTCGCCGACGCGGAATCGCCACCGCCACGTCTCGTCGGTCATGTGCATTAACACGCGGCCCGCCCCGGTGTACTGCATGACGATGACCGGCAGCGGCCGGCCGTCGGACCCAAGCCGATCGGGATTCACGGCCCACACCCGGGCGGCCCGTTTCAACTCCGGCGCGTCGATCATCCAATACAACGGGGCCAGCTTCCGCCAGAGGGCCTCGGTCTGGGCCGGCGAGTCGCCCAACTGCATCGGCGGAGCTTGGAGCCCCAGCGGCGTCGGCCGCACGGTGAAGCCCTGCGTGATCGGGCGTCCGGCGTCCGGCAGACGGACCGTGTCCAGCATGACAGGCATCAACGGCTCCAGCGGCGTGCCGGCGAAGTTCTTCGGCATGAACCGAGGGCCTGCGATCAGGATCAACGCGCCCCCCTTGCCCGGGCGTTGGACGAAATCGGCCAGAAGCTGCATGGTCGACAGATTCAGCCGCTTCGGGTCGACGTCGCCGAGGATCACCACGTCGTAGGCGAACAGCTCGTCGCGCCGGACGGGGAAAACCGACAGGGCCGCCGCGTCCTGTTCGGCGTGGCCTACGTCGGCGTCCTGAAGCAGCGTGTTCAGTTTGATCGAAGCGTCACGGGCAAGCATATTGCGGAGGTAGCGGAACTCGAAGTTCGGGTAGTCCTGCACCAACAGGACGCGGATCTGCTCCTTGCGGACCTCGACAGAGCGTTGCTGGCGGTTGTTGTCGGTGTCCAACTCGCCGTCGAGCGGTTCGGCCTCGAGCGTGAAGCGGAACGAGCCGACCTCGCGAGGGCGGTAGGAGAGCCGGACCGGTCGGGCCTGGCCGTCGGGGCCCACCTTCACTTTCGTCTCGGCCAGGACCTCGGAAGTTCCCTCCCGGCGGAGCACGACGCGGACTTCCTGGCCTTCCAGGCCCGTGCCGGTCAGCTTGGCCTCGAACGGAACGACGTCGTCGACGAACACGACCTCGTCGACCAGCAAGTCGGTCAGTTTCAGGTCGCGAACCGGCCGGGGATCGCCCAGCCCGACGACCAGCAGGGGCACGCCGCGGCGTCGCGCCAGGGCGGCCGCTTCGTCCAGGCCCGGCCCGGCCGTGTTCACGCCGTCGGTCAGGAGGATCAGCGCGGCCGGCGCGCTGCCGCGCAGGTCGTCGAGGATCCGCTGGACGGCTTCGCCCAACCGGCTGGCCGACCCGGTCGGTTGTGAAGTGCGGATTTGGTCAAAAAGCTTCTTATCGACCGTGGTTTCGCCGGTGCGCAGCCCGGTGAGGAAGTACACACGCAGCTTGTAGTCCTCGGCCACGCGGTGCAGGAGCCGGGCGTCCTTTTCCAGCAGGATCATCTTGGCCAGGTTTTCGCGCGAGAGAGTCCCCTCCGGCTCGAAAAAGGTGCCAGGCACCATTTGGGCGAAGCCCCCTTCGGGCCGTTCCGGCAAATGGTGCCTGGCGCCTTTTTCGAGCTCGGCCTTTTCGAGCCGGCGGCGCAGGTCGCCTTGCAGCGGTTCGTCATAGCGGTCGACCACGCCCATGCTCAACGAATCGTCGACCAGCACGGCGACGTAGGGCAGCCCGGTGCGTTGCAGGGCTAGCATGAATTGGGCGATCATCAAGAGCACGATCGCGACCAGGCTCAGCCGGATCGTCGCCAAAAAGCCGCGAACGAACCAGTGTGCCCGGCGGTTCTCGCGCGAATAGATGAACACGACAAAGACGACGATCGCCGCCACCGCCAGCACCGAGACCCACGGCGGCCAGGGCCACGTGTGCTCCAGCGACCAGCTCGCGCCCTCGCCGGGCGGCGAGTCGATGCCCAGCAGTCGCTGGATCCACGTGGGAAGGTTGCCGTTCATCGGATTGAAATCTCGCACCTGTAGGAGGCGACTCCCGTCGCCGAATGGCTGGGTCTCAACTGCTTCGCCCCGAAGGGGCCTGGTTCTCCCAGCCCAGGGCATCGCCCTGGGTGATCGAGAGGCAACGCATGGATTTCCTCGGCCCAACGGGCCAACCGTTCGTCACGGCGAACTGTTGGGCCGTTGGCCCGAGTGCGAGTCTTGCGCGACCCGTGTCCCCAGGGCGTTGCCCTGGGCTGGGAGAACGGCTGGGCCTTCGGCCCGAGGAAGGCAGCATCCGAACAACCGGGAACCATTGTCGCGCATTGTGTCCCGATCGGCGATAGGAATCGCCTCCTACAAGATGTGTCTTGCGTCTTCTAACGCACCCTTGTTCCATTTCCGCTCTCTTTGACTCAGTTCGTGTGATGTCCAAATCGCCATGCAAGGAAGGTTTCGCTCAGCAAGAGCCCCAGCAGCAAGTACAAAAATCCTCGGGCGAGCGAACCGCGGCGGGTGACCGGGACGGCCTCCGGAGCGGTCGGCTCGTGCCAGGTGGTCTGATAGTCGAACGCCACGCCGGGCCAGATCTCGTCGCGCAGCTCCTGCTGGCTCAACTTGGCCAGGTTGCTCTCGGCCGGATCGACGTTGACGGCCAGAATCTGCACCTCCGGATCGCCGAGGGAAAAGGTGCCAGGCACCATTTGCCGGAACGGCCCGGAGGGGGCTTCGCCCAAATGGTGCCTGACACCTTTTCCCTCTCCGAATCGGGCCGTGTACGGACCGCTCTGCAGCGTGTCGGTGAATTGCCACCGGGGCAGGTCGTCGCCGGCGAGGATCGGCAGCGGCTCGGTGCGTCCGTCGGGCAGGGTCAACCGGCCGGTCGTGCCGGCGACGCTCCGGGGGACGACCGAATCGATGGGCTGACCGACCAGGACGTTCTTCCGCGCCAGCCGACCGCCCGCGGCGAAGGCGAGCATTTCCTGGACGATCGGCACGTAGCTGGGCCACATCGGCATGGGCGTCCACGACGTGTCGGCCGACGTGGCCACGAGCACGACGCGGCCCCGGCCGAAAGACCGCTCGACGATCAGCGGATCGCCCCGCGGCGTGGCCAGGACGACTTGCGACGTCGAGTCGGCCGGCACGTCGAGCTGGACGTACTTATCGATCGGTGTGTTGAGCAGCCCGGCCCGTTCCCGCCCACGAAACGGAGCGACGATCGGGTGCCGATATTCCTTCGGATCAATGCCCGGCTCTTTTTTTATCAGCACGCGGCCCAGCTTGGCCGGCAGCAGGCCGTCGGACCCGCCGAGCGTGCGGTTGTAGCGGGCCGTCTTCACCTGCGGACCGAGGAAGACGACCAGGCCGCCGCCGGCGCGGACGTAATTCTCCAGCACTCGGGCTTCTGCCTTGGTCAGTTGGGCCACGTCGCACAGGAACAGGCAGTCGTAGTGGTCCAGGTTACGTTCCAACAGTGCGGCCTCCGGGGCGACGTCCACCTGAACTCGGCGCGGCCCGGCCGAGTCGCTTTCCGGCGCCAGGGCCACGGCCAGGTAGCCGGCCGCGCCGTCGCGAGCCTTGCCCGAGGGACGTCCATCGACGCAGAGAACCTCGATCGCCGGTTTGACCGTCAGGGCCAGCCAGCGGTGGTTGTCGATCGTCAGGTGGTCGTCGGCCAGCCGGGCTTCGATCAGGTGTTCGCCCGGCGTGTCGAACCGGTGAGTGAATCCGACTGAAACGCCCGACCCGACCGGCAGGTCGACCTGCTTCTGGGCGACGCGCTGGCCGTCGACCAGCAGCTCGACCGTTTGGGCCTTTCGGGCTTGATGTCCAAAATGCTTCAGGCCGACCTGGACGTGAACCGGTTCGGCCACGGTGGGCATGGTCGTGCCCGAGGCCAGCGACACGACGGCCGAGTTTTCCCTGCCCGGCTGACCGAGGTCGACGATCGCCACGGCCGCCTCATCGCCCAATGCCCGGGCCATCTGGCGGCCGACCTCGGCCGTTTGGGCGTCGCCTTCCGGGGCCCAGCCGCAGCGGCCCAGGTCGGTCAGGAAGTAGACCTCGCGGTGTTCCAAGCCCGGCTGTTCGGCCCGAGCCGCGTCGAGGACCTGTTTGACCAGGGCCAACGTGGCCGGCAGGTCGGCCGTGGCATGAGGCTGCGCCAGCGAGCCAAGCTCCTGCAAAAACTCGGCCGGCTCGAGCGCTGGCGTGCCCACCACGGCCCGGGCGGGCGCCGCCATGAGCACTAATGAAAAGGCGTCGCCCTGGGGGCTGGCCTCGACGATCTGCCGGGCCAGGGCCTTGGCCTGATCGAAGCGGCTGGTGTCCTCGTGCGTGTAGGCCATCGAAAACGAACCGTCCAGCACGATCACCCGATGGGTCCGCGGCCCGGTCGGCCCCAACAGCAAGCCCGACCGCTCGACATACGGCTCGGCCACCGCCGCCACGACGACCACCACGATCGCCACTCGCACCAGCAGCAACAACCACTGCTCGAACCGCATCCTCCGCCGGCTCTGCCGCACGGCCGCTAACAGGTACTCCATCGCCGCCCAGGCCATCTCCCGATACTGCCGCCGGTTCCACAAATGAATCACCACCGGCACGGCCGCCGCGGCCAGCCAGCCGAGCAAAGCGAGATTCGTAAAACCGAAGGCGAGGAGCATAACGTCACGACTGCGTGCTGTGCGGTTGTTGTTTGCGGGTGGCCAGGTAGCTCGATAACGCGGCGGCGACGCTTTGGTCGGTTCGCATGGGCACGTAGTCCATCTGGTGCATGCGGCAGCCTTTGCGAAGCTCGTGGGTGAAACGGTCCATTTCGCGCAAGTAAGCCTTGCGCAAGGCACGCGGCTCGACCAGCACGTTGGGCATCGACTCCAGGCCGCGGAACAGGGTTGTGCGGCGGAACGGGAACTCGACTTCGGCCGGGTCCAGGACATGCAGGAGGATGACGTCGTGTCGGCGGTGCCGGAAATGTTTCAGGCCGGCCATCATTGTTTCGACGTTGTCGAACAGGTCGCTCAGCACGACGACCACGCCGCGCCGGGTGAACCGCTCGGCCAGCTCGTGAAAAATGGCTCCGCTGGCCGTTTTTCGCTCGGCGGTCGCCTGGTCCATGACGTACAGGAGCTGTTCGAGATGCGACGGGTTGCCGCTCGGGCGGACCAGCGCGCGGACCTGGTTGTCAAACGTGGCCAGCGACACGCTGTCTTGTTGCTGAAGGACCAGGTAGGACAGGGCGGCCGCCAGGCATCGGGCGTAGTCGAGCTTCGACATCGGCGCGTCAGCCGAGCGGTAGTCCATGCTCTGGCTCGTGTCCAAGAGCAGGTAGCAGACCAGATTGGTCTCTTCTTCGAACTGCTTCAGATAGTACTTGTCGGTCCGGCCGAAGACTTTCCAGTCGAGATAGCGCAGGTCGTCGCCCGGCGCGTACTCCCGGTGCTCGGCGAACTCGATCGAGAAGCCGTGGAAGGGGCTGCGGTGCAGGCCGGAGACGTAACCCTCGACGATACGCCTCGCGCGAAGCTGCAAGCCCTCAAGCTGCGCCAGGATCTTCGGATCCAAGTACTTCTGGTAGTCGTCCACCGCCAAGCGTCTTGTCCTCCTCGACGTTGATCGAATCGATCAGCCGCGCGGTCAGGTCGTCCGGTTTGATTCCTTCGGCCTCGGCGTTGAAGTTGGTCATGATCCTGTGGCGCAAGACCGGATAGGCCACCGCCCGAACATCCTCGATCGTCGCATGGAACCGGCCCCGCAGCACGGCCCGGGCTTTCGCCCCCAGCACCAGGTACTGGCTCGCCCGAGGGCCCGCGCCCCAGCGGACGTATTCCTGGACGAACTCCGGCGTGTCGTCCCGGTTGGGGCGAGTCAGCCGGGCGATCCGCAGGGCATAGCGGGCCACATGGTCGGCCACGGGCACCCGGCGGACGATTCTTTGTAGATCGAGGATCTGTTCCTTCTGGAGCGTCGGCGTCACCTGCTCGACCACGTCGGCCGTGGTTTGCTTGACGATTTGAAGCTCCTCGTCCTCGCTCGGATAGTCGACGAACGTGTTGAACATGAACCGGTCCAACTGGGCCTCGGGCAGAGGATACGTCCCCTCCTGCTCGATCGGGTTCTGCGTGGCCAGGACGAAGAAGGGCGGCTCGAGCACGTGCCGCTTGCCACCGATCGTGAGTTGATGCTCCTGCATCGCTTCGAGCAAAGCGGCTTGGGTCTTCGGCGGCGTCCGGTTGATCTCGTCGGCCAGGATCACGTTGGCGAAGATCGGCCCGCGGAGGAAGGCCAGCTCCCGCATGCCCGAGGCCTTGTTCTCCTGGATCACTTCGGTGCCGGTGATGTCGGAGGGCATCAGGTCGGGCGTGAATTGGATCCGGCTGAACGAAAGCGACAGGGCGTCGGCCAGCGTGCGGATCATGAGCGTCTTGGCCAGGCCGGGCACGCCGACCAGCAGGCAATGCCCTCGGGCGAACATGGCGATCAGCAGCTCTTCGATCACCGTCTGTTGCCCGACGATCACCCGCCCCAACTGGCCCGTGATGAGCCGATACGCCTCGTTGAGCCGTTCAACGGCCCGAACATCGTCATCGTGAAGCATGGTCGATTCGCCTATGGATATTTGTGGTGTTCGGAGGGGTGGCTGGGGCATTTGCCCCAGGATTTTCGAGTTGCATCTCTGGGGCAGATGCCCCAGCCACCCGATGCCTATGGGGTTGTAGCATAGACCGGATTATGGTCCGGTGATTCGGTGTCTGTGGTGCGTTCGTTGGTCGTCAGCCCGCGGGGTTTATCCGACGGATGTATTGTACTGCCGGTGGGGAGCGAAATCAGGGTGTCTTCGGTGCTCAACAGGAGGCCCCGCGGGGTTGCCAGGAGGTTGGCGCCCCGGGCCGCGTCGTCGGGCAGGGGGACCACTCGCTTAACTTCGGCCGTTTGGCGGTCGAGGATGTAGACCTTCCCCGCCGTCGGCCAGAGGATGTCAGGCCCGGCCAATACGCCTCGCCCGGCTACGGAGGGCACCGGGGCACGGGGCCACACACGCCGGATTCTTCCCTGATTCTCGCGGTCCAAAGCGATCCAATAGACGCGGCGACCCGCGGCGATCAGGTCGTCGCCCGCGATGCCCAGCAGATGGACCACGTCCTCGGTCTGCGTGCCCGTCCGCCAGAGGATCTGGCCGTTGGTTGCGTCCAGACCATAGATCCGCCGGCTGTCTCGCGGGGCCACGATCACGCGACCACGATCGTAGATGCACGGGTTGAGCATTCGTCCTTGAAATGGCTCGGGCTGAAGCAGATCGCCCTTGCGCTCGCGCGGGTAGAGCGTCAGCCAGTTGATCTGCCCGTCGTGCGTGGCCAACGACGCG
>JAFGFF010000205.1 GCA_016931075.1 Pirellulales bacterium
ATCGGCAGCAGCTCCGACTCGGGCGAAGTCAGCACCCGACGCGGATAGGAAACCGTAGCCATGAACGCGCCCGGTGTGATGAACGACAAATCGGACTCGATCGTCCGCCCGGCCGCTGCCTTCTCACCCGGAGTGGCTTGCTGGGCAAAAGCCACCGGGCAAACCAGAACTGTCATCAGCGTCAAGATCCCAATCCCGCGCCACGTCAACTTGCACATCCCGCTCATGACATCCTCCCAAGAAAAGTACCACCGATGCCCCACACGCTCCTGCCCAGACACTACCACCAACCGTATGACGTTTTACCATCGATTTGGTGATTCGGCAACAATCGCCGGTGGGGAGGAGTTTGGGCAAGGGTTGGTGAAATCCTCGGAAAAAAACAGTCTGGCGGCCGATTGGACGGGCGGGGCCGTCCCCCTTATAATCTGGGGCAGGGTCTGTCGTTGGACCAAACGAGGTTGTTGGGGGAGGAAGTTCATGGGCATCGTGGTTGGTTGCCGGCACTGCAAGGCCTCATTCCAGGTCAAAAACAGCTTCGCCGGCAAGCGCGGGAAGTGTCCCAAGTGCGGCAACGTGATCGAAGTGCCCCTGCCGACCGCCGTGCTGGTGGACGATACGCCGAGCGTTGCCGCTTCGGGATCAACCGTCCGGCCGGCGGTTGCGAGTCCCGTTGCAGCGAAGCCCACGCCCTCGGTTCCGACAGCGCGGAAGGCAGTCGCGCCGAGTCCAACCGCGCCCAAGCCCGTGGCGCCCGCACCCGCCACGTCCCAACCGGTGGTCGCCACGCCGGTGGTCGCCACGCCGGTAGCCCCGAAGCCGGCCGCGTCGAAACGCGTGGCGGCCCCGCTGACCGAGCAGCGAATCGCCGCGGCGCTGTCCGAGGAGCTTCCGCCGCTGGAGATTCCCGCTTCGTACCGGTTGGGCATCGCGGTCGTTTCGGCCGTGATGATCATTCTGCCGGTGCTCTACATCTTGTTGATCGGCGTGGTCGGGTGGTTGTTGTTCTATCACGCGGTGAACCACACGGCCATTTTCACGTCGGTGGGCGGCCGAGCGAGCATCTTGGCCTTTCTGCTCTACGCCGCGCCTTTGGTGGCGGGCGTGACGATACTCGCGTTCATGTTCAAGCCGCTTTTCGCCCGGCCCGCCAGTGTGTCGCGGATCCGGTCGGTCACGCCGAAGAGCGACCCGATGCTTTTCGCGTTCGTCAACCGGCTGTGCGACGTGGTCGGGGCCCCGCGACCCAAGCGGATCGACGTCGACGCCGACGTGAACGCCTCGGCCGGCTTCCGACGCGGCGTCTGGAGCATGATCGTCGGGCGCGACCTGGTGTTGACGATCGGGCTGCCCCTGGTGGGCGGATTGAGTCTGGTCGAGTTCGCCGGCGTGCTGGCTCACGAGTTCGGCCACTTCTCCCAAGGGGCCGGGATGCGGCTGAGCTACGTCATCCGCAGGGTCAATATGTGGCTGGCCCGGGCCGTCTACGAACGCGACGAGTGGGACGAGCAGTTGGAGATTTGGGCCCGGGAGTCGGACCTGCGGATCGGCGTCATCTTTCACCTGGCCCGGCTGGGCATCTGGCTGAACCGGCGGGTGCTCTGGGTGTTCATGATCGCCGGCCACGCCGTGAGTTGCCTGATGTCGCGGCAGATGGAGTTCGACGCCGACCGGCAGGAGACCATGCTGGCCGGCAGCGACGCTTTTGAAGCCACGACTTGGAAGATCCATGTCTTGAGCGTGGCCGCCGAGTCGGCGCAGGGCCAGCTCGGGTTCTTCTATCAGGAAGGGCGTCTGGCCGACAACTACCCAGGCTTGATCATCGCCAACGTCGGCGACCTGACCGCCAAGATGAAAAAAGAGCTCAAGAAGTACCTGGGCACAACCAAGACCGGCTGGTTCGACACGCACCCCTGCCCTCGCGATCGGGTCGCCAAGTCGCGCGAGTTGAAGGCCCCCGGCCTGTTCCGGATGGAAGGACCGGCGACGGCCCTGTTCTCCGATTTCACGGGACTGTCGCGGGGCGTGACGTGGGACATGTACCGCGGATTCTTCGGGCCGAGCTTCCAACCGTCGGCCATGCACCCGCTGGAGGACCTGCTCGCCCGAATCGACCATGAAAAGGAGTGTGCCGAGGCTTTCAAGCGATTTTTCCTCGGGGGCATGTACGCCATTCGGCCCTTGCCCTTGGACGACGTCCTGTTGCGCGAGCCGGACGACCTGGTCAAGACGGCCGCCAAGCTTCGCGACGCGCGCAAGGAGATGGCGGCCACTCGGGCCGACTACAACACGCGCATGAAGGACTATCTGGAAGCCGACGACCGGCGCGAGGACGCGCGGGTCGCCAAAGCGTTGCTCGAGGTGGGCGTCCACATGTCGGCCGACTCGACGAAGAAACGCTATCCCAGCGCGTGGGCGGCCACCCAGGACGCGCGCGAGGCCCAGGGCATCGTGCTGAAGCTCGAACCGCTCCTGAAGCCGTTCGAACAGTGCGCCGTCCGACGCCTCACGGCCGCGTTGTCGTTCCTTTCCGTGTCCAAGGTGGCCGCGCGAATCGAACAGGCCAACGAATTCGAAAGGGAATCGACGTACCTGATCTCCGTCCTGGAACAAATGAACCTTCAGACCAGCGCGGTGTTCGAGCTGTCCCTCAAGGTGCAAACCCTGGTCCGTTTGTTCCAGAACGTCAGTGACGGCGAAACGGACAGCCAGATTATCAACAGAGCGAGGAATCTTCTCGACCTGATCTATCAGGACCTGGCTTCCCTCCGTGGCGGGATGGCCAACCTGCGCTACCCGTTCGACCACGTCCGCAAGGACATCACGATGGCCGAAGTCATTGTCGAACAGATGCCCGTCAAGGGCGACGCCGAAGGACTCCACGACGCGGTCGTGTCGCTCTTGGAAATATGGCCCCCGACCCGCAACCGGCTGCTCGGCCGGTTGGCCCTGATCGCCGAAAAGGTCGAAACGGCCCTGGGCCTCGAACCGCTCCCCGCCCCGCCGTCGGACGACGACGAGGACGAGTGACACCTAGCGAGCGACCCCTCCCCTGGAGCGAAATGGTGGAAAGCCCCGGGGCCGGCGGTGTCTAATGGGTAGGAACCCTAGAGACGAGCCGGATGAGCCCGATCAGCCCACAACTTCTTTCGTGGTTCCTGCGCGAGTACGGCCCGGCCCTGGTCCTCTACGCCCGGCAGTGGTGTCACACGCCCGAGGACGTGGTCCAGGAGGCCTTTTGCCGACTGGCCGAGCAGGATCAAGTGCCAGAGAACGTGCCGGGCTGGCTCTATCGGGTGGTCCGCAATGAAGCATTGAACGTCTCCCGGAGCGAGGCCCGGCGGGGACGACGCGAGTCGGAAGTCGCCAATCGGTCGCCGCGCTGGTTCGAGGCTGACGGCGCGGATCAACTCGACGCCCAACAGATCGCCCGGCTCTTGCCCGAGTTGCCCGACGATCAGCGCGAGGCGATCGTGACCCGGCTCTGGGGTCAACTGTCCTTTGAAGAAATCGGCCGCCTGAGCGGGTCGTCGACGAGCACGGCCTATCGGCGTTATCAGGCGGGCATTACATCGTTACGCGAAAGGCTGGGTGTGGCATGTCCCCAAGAAAAAACCAACACGGACCAGACCAACACGAGCCGGAAGTAAGCCCGTTCGAGACGGCCCTGGCGTCGCTGCGTCCGTCCGGCGATCGGCTGGATCACGACGTGGTGATGTACCAGGCCGGCTGGCGCGCCGGCCAGGCGGCCGCGCGGCGACGCGCCTCGACGACCGGTTGGGGGCGCACGATTCTGGCGTCGGTCGTCTCGGCCGTTGCGGCTGGGCTGCTCGTGGGTGTCATGCTGCAACCAGGCCCAACGGTCGTTCACCAGAAAGAAAAAGAAAAGGGTCCCACGGACGCACGCGAAACAACGCCGGAGCGTCCTCTGGATCCGGCCTGGAAGATGCTGGCCTCGTCGCCCGACTCGACGGTTCACCAGTCGGACGAGAACGCGAAGCGTCGTTTGATGCAAGAGGAGCGCTGGCGTCGTCAAATGCAGCGTCGCGGCATCGACCTGGACTCGCCCCCGCGAGGCCTCACGTTCCACAGCCCGGTCCGTCCGGTCAGTCCCAAGAGCCAATACGAATTGCTGCGCGAGTTCGCTCGTCGAGCCGCTGCCCCGGGCAAGCCCGGCTAGGATCCGTTCAAAAACAACTTCCCGAATTGAGGTCATCGCCGTCACTGTAGGGAACGCCCTCTGTGGCGTTCCATGAACCGTGAGTATTGCCAATTTTTCCGCGGCCCGCGGAACGCCACAGAGGGCGTTCCCTACAGAGCATAGCCACGACAGAGGTGATTTATGAGACACTCGTTTCGTTTTCTTTCATTCTGCGTGACAGGACTTCTAGTGAGTCTCGTCGCGTTAGCCGTCTCGGACGTGGCGCGAGCCAAGGATGCCAAGTCGGATCAGGAGCAAGCCGAGTTGGACAGGGAGAAGGGCATCGTCCGGCTCACGCTCCATCCGGCCAAGGAACCCCGGCCGGCGTTGAAGTACCGATTCACCGTGGCCCTGCGCGACCGGTTGCCCGGCAACGCGGCCGTCTACTACGGCGGCGTCAAGGCCGAACAGGACTATCTGTTCCGTAACGACGAGTTTAACACCCGGCAGAGCGAGTGGACCAGGGCGCCGCTTGCGGAACTCCGGTCCGACAATGTGAAAAACGCGTGGAACTTCACTTGGGTCTTCCAGACCCTCGACCGGGCCGCGCGGTGCGCCCAGTGCGACTGGCAGCTTCCGATTGGAGAAGGAAACTACTACACGATCTTGTTGCCCCAGACCCAGGAAACGCGGGTTTTCGCCAGGCTTCTGGCGGTTCGGGCAAGGATCCAGATCGCGCGAGGAGAATACGACGAGGCCGTTCGAACGCTGCGCAACGGATTCGCGCTGGGGCGACATGTAAGCAACCAGGAAACCCTCGTCAGCGGCCTGGTCGGCGTGACCAACGCGGAGATCATCTGCGAGCAGGTCGAGACGTTCATTCAGCAACCCGACGCCCCGAATCTCTATTGGGCCTTGACCGGCTTGCCGCGCCCGCTGATCGACATGCGGCCGGGCATCGAGGCCGAACGCGATGCCGTGTGGCTTTCGTTCCCCGAGCTGCGCGACGTGGACAAGGATTCCGGCGACGAGAACTACTGGCGAGACAAAACCGTGCGATTCTGGCGACGGTGCATCACGCTCATGGACGACTATGCTCTCCACAGAAGTGAGATTTTCAGCAAACGAACCCTTCAATCGCCGGAGATCCTTGCCGCATTGGCCGTCCGGAGCTATCCGCTGGCCAAGCGAGACCTGATCGAGCGCGGCTATGCGTCCGAGAAGGTCGAGGCCATGCCGGTGGGTCGCGTCTTGTTGTTGCACATGGCCTTGCTGGACCAGGAAGCGCGAGACAGCATCGTCAAGGAGTTTTATCTGCCTTACCCCGAAAGCAAGCCGCATCTGAAGAAGGTGGAAGACCAGTTTGTCGACGGCTTCGACTCCGACTACTCACACGAGCTGATTCCCCTGACCATGTGGCTGACCCCGGCCATGGTCACGGTACGCGAGGCAAACGTGCGCGTGGATCGTCGGATCGCGGCCCTGCGGGTGATCGAGGCGTTGCGGATGCACGCGGCGTCGCACGGCGGCCGGCTACCGACCCAACTGGACGAAGTGACCGAAGTGCCCATCCCCTTGGATCCGTCGACCGGCAAACCGTTTTTCTATCAGCGGACCGATTTCGGCGCTGTCCTGATGAGCCCGCCGCTGTCTTGGCGCCCAATACAGTACGTCATTCGAATGGTTCCCTGATCCCGCGCCGGATTGCGAGGCTTCTCTCTCTATTTGGGAAAGGGAAATCTCACATCTCACATCTCAAATCTCAAATCTCAAATTGCATATCACAATCAACTTCCAGGAGACCCCCCATGAATACGCCCATTCGCATGTTCGTTCTTCTCGGCACGCTGGCCGCTGCCGGAGTGTGCGCGGCCGAGGAACCGTTTGACACCGACGCCCGGGCGCAACGGATCGCGCCGTTTCTCGACGAGCAGACGATCCTGGTGGGTCGAGTCGATCTGAAGCGGATCGAGGTTGAGCCGACTGTCGAACAATTGGCGCGATTTGTTCCCGAACTCCAGGGATACATAGCGCCTTCTGTCGCGAAGGCCAAGCAAGTCCACGATTGGCTGCGCAAGGCGGGCGTGGAAGAAATCTACTATGTCGTGAGCCTGGCCGACATGCCCGGGCCGCCGCTGGTGGTGGCGCCCCTGGGACCCAAGGCGGATATCGAGATGCTGCGCGCCGAGATTCCCGATCTCCGGCCGTCGGCGAAAAGGAGGAACGACGACGGTATCCAAGCCCGGCAGATCAGCGCCGCGGTTGTCTTTGGCAAACCCCGAGCATTCCGACGCTTGGAAGTGCATCAACCCCACCGGCGACCCCACCTGGCCGACGCCTTTCGTGCGGCCGGCGATACGGACGCCCAGCTCCTGTTTCTTCCGACGGACAACGACCGCCGGGTAATCCGCGAGTTGATGCCCCAGCTACGCCCCGAACTGGGCGGCGGGCCCAGCACGATCCTGACCGAAGGCCTGCTCTGGGCGGCCGTCGGCGCGTCGCTTGCGCCCGAGCCCGTGGCCCGGCTGACCATTCAGTCCAAGGACGCCGACGCCGCCGAGCGTCTCGCCCGGACGTGGAACACCGGATTGGAGAACGCCAAGAAGCACCTTGTGAAATTGTTCGGACCCTCGTTTGCCGAAACGGCCGCGAATGTCCTGCGCCCGCAAGTCGAGAAAGACCGGCTTCGGCTCACCCTCGCCAAGAAGGGCGGCGTGGAACTGTTGGTCGACGTTGCGCGGCCGCTCCTGCGCGGAACCGTGCTGACCGAGTGGCGGAAGCGGTCGGTCGAAAAAATGAGACAAATCGGCATCGCCATGCACAACTATGTCGACTCGCATAAGACCTTTCCCGCCCAGGCCAATTACGACAAGAACGGCAAGCCGCTGTTGAGTTGGCGGGTTCACCTATTGCCGTACATGGAGGGACAAAAGCTCTACAAGCAGTTCCGGCTCGACGAGCCCTGGGACAGTCCGCACAACCGCAAGCTGATCGAAAAGATGCCGGACATTTATCGGTCGCCCGCCTCGAAGGCCGGGAAGGGGCACACCGTCTTCCTCCGGCCCGTCGGGCCCCAAACCGCCTGCCCGGGCAAGGAACCGGTCCGCATTCGCGACATCACCGACGGAACGAGCAACACGATCCTGCTCGTCGAGGCGAACGACGAACAGGCGGTCATCTGGACCAAACCAGAAGACCTCCCCTTCGACCCGAAGAATCCCACACGAGGGCTCGGCAGCCTGGTGCCCGACGGATTCAATTCGCTGTTTGCCGATGCGTCAGCACGCTTCATCCGGGTGCCCAACAGCCCCGGGCGTCTCCGGGCGGTCATGACCCGCAACGGCCGCGAGCCCTACGAGCCGTTGGACTGAACCGGCCCTCCCGCAGGGCCCAATTCTGCCCAGCGTCCATTTGTCGCCGGGGGGCCTAGACAGGCTCCCCGGTTCCGCTACACTGCCTAGAATACGGCCTCGGCTCGAGCCGCCGGGACCGGTTCTTGTATTCCGTGCACGTGTGGCGGGCCGCGCCCTTGCTGCCTCGGGCGGCCGGGTTTTCGGGGGCCTCCCTCCGCCGCACCCCCCAACCAGACTGCTCTAGTTTTCAAGGAAAACACGATGGAAAAAAGGGTCTACAACTTCTCCGCCGGTCCGGCCGTCCTGCCTCTGCCCGCCCTGGAAATCGCCCAACGCGAAATGCTGTCCCTGCCCGGCGTGGGCATGTCCGTATTGGAGGTCAGCCACCGCTCGGGCACCTTTACCAAAATCATCGAAGCGGCCGAGGCCAACCTCCGCAAGCTGCTGGGCATCCCAGACAACTACCAGGTCCTGTTCCTCCAGGGCGGCGCCCAACTTCAGTTCGCCATGATTCCGATGAACCTCCTGGGCGGCAAATCGGCCGACTACATCCTGACCGGCTCGTGGAGCAAGAAGGCGCTGGAGCAGGCCCAAACCCAGGGCAAGTGCCGCGTGGCCTACGACGCCAAGGCGTCGAACTACAACTGCATTCCCCAGACGTCCGAACTGGACCTCGATCCCAACGCTGCTTATGTCTACTACGCCTCGAACGAGACGATCGGCGGCGTCCAGTTCCCGACCGAGCCCGAAGTGGGCGACGTCCCGCTGGTCTGCGACGCCTCGTCCGACTTCCTGCACAAGAAGGTGCCGGTCGAGAAGTACGGCATCCTGTACGCCTGTGCCCAAAAGAACATCGGTCCGGCCGGCGTCACCGTCGTCGTCATCCGCGACGATCTCGTCGCGAAGTCGGCCGACGGATTGGCCGCCATGCTCAGCTACAAGACCATGGCCGAAGGCAAGTCGCTCTACAACACGCCCCCCTGCTTCGCCATCTACATGGTCAAGCTGGTGACCGATTGGCTTTTGAACGACATCGGCGGCCTGGACAAGATGTACGAACTGAACCAGCGCAAGGCGAAACTCCTGTACGACGTAGTCGACGAATCGGACGGGTTCTACACGAGCCACGCCCTGCCGTCGTGCCGCTCGGTGATGAACGTCACCTTCCGGCTGCCCAACGACGACATGAACCCAACCTTCCTCGAACAAGCCTCCCAGCGCGGCCTCGAAACCCTCAAAGGCCACCGCTCCGTCGGCGGTTTCCGCGCCTCGATCTACAACGCCATGCCCACCGAAGGCGTCCAACTCCTGGCCGACTTCATGCGCGAGTTCCGCGACGCGAATAAGTAGCCCCTTGGACGCCCCGAGGCTTCCCGCATGATCAATTTCCCGGCGACACGCATCCTCGTGCGTGTCGCCGGTTTGCATTTCAGGGGAATACCATCAGACAACAATCGCATGAGCATGGTCGTGTGCCACGGCATTCGAGGTAAGGCACGCGGCCGAGACAGTTCTGAGGCTCCGGTCGCTGTTTGCCATTCACCGGGCGGCGTATTTGCGGCGGTATTGGCCGGGGGTCATGCCGGTGGAGTGGTGAAAAACTTCGGAGAAGTAGTTACGCGAGCGGAAGCCGCTCCGTTCGGCGACGGTCGAGAGAGGCAGGGCCGTTTCAGCCAGCAGTTCTTGGGCACGGTCCATCTGGAGACGGTGGATTTCGTCGCTGGGCGTTCGGCCCAAGACGGACCGGAACCGGCGTTCCAGACTGCTGCGTGAGATGAGCACGTGGCGAACGACGTCGCCGACGTGGATGCCCTCGTAGGCGTGCGCGCGGATGAATCGCAAGGCGGAGACGACTTCTGGATCGTCGGTGGCCAGGATATCGCTGGAGCGCCGGACGACGACGTTGCGAGGCGGCAACTCGATCGTCTCGATTGGTGCGGGCTCACCGGCAATGAGCCGATCGAGCAGCTCGGCCGCGGCGTAACCGATGCCGCTCAGATCCAGGTTGATGCTCGACAACGGCGGTGTGCAGAGGGTGCAGAGAGTCTGGTCGTCGTCCACGCCCAGTACGGCGACCTCTTCGGGCACGGAGACCTCGGCCCGTTGGCACGCGTCGAGCACCCGCAACCCGTAGTCATCGTTGCAGGCCATCACGGCAACCGGTTTGGGCAGCCCGGCGATCCATCGGGCGAGTCTGTCCTGGGCATTGTCCCAGCCTTGGGCGCCGCGCGGATTGAGCGAAAGCTCGAACACCGAGCACGTATGGCCCGCCTGAGTAAGGATCTCGACGAAGCAGTCGCGCCGCACGTCCATGTACTGATAGGTTCCCCGCGTCATCGCGCAGAAGCCGAAGTGGCGGAAACCTCGCTCCAGGAAGTGCTCGGCGGCCAACTGGGCGACGAGCCGGTTGTCCGGGCCGATCCGGGGAAAATCGGCCGTCGTCACGGAACCTCGCAAGTCGACGACCGGAACGTCTACCTTCGAGAGAAGATCGGCCATGTGGTGGTCGTTCACCCGGGCGATGATTCCGTCGCCTTCCCACCGGGCGAGCCACTGTGGAGCGTGCTGTTCCAGGCCGTGGGGTTGATAGAAGAAGGACCAATAGCCGTGCTCACGGACGTAGGACGCAATCCCCCGCAACAGCCCGCGCCCATAGCTGCGGGAACTCTCGATCAACAGTGCTACACGGCGGACTTTTCGCATGATTTCGTCCGAAGGAACGGCCCCGGGAAACGCCCGATGCCCCGCGGAAAAGGCAACTTCCAGGATATCAAGGTCTCTGGTCCGATTCCACGTTGAGCGACAAAAATACTGACATTTTTTCCGGGATCGTGGATTGAAGGCCCCCAGGGGGTGGACCATCATAAAAGTGGCTGGCACGGGGTCTTTTTTGTCGAAAACTCAGCCGGCAGAGGGGAATCCTCGCGCCTTGCCCAAACACCGAGCAGCCGTGTGGAATAGGCACGTTTCGTCGAGAGGAACGTCAACGGGAACGAAGAGCATGAGTGAGACGCTGGGAGTCGGCGACTCCATCCATAATGTCGAACAGCTCGAGCGGCTCCTGAGCAGCCCGCCGGAACCCGTGATCGAGTGCCTGGGACGCCTTCAAGGCGACATCCTGATCCTGGGCGTAGGCGGGAAGATGGGCCCGACACTGGCGACGATGGCCCGGCGAGCCAGCGACCAGGCCGGCGTCCGGCGTCGCGTGATCGGCGTGTCGCGATTCTCCCAGGGCGACCTGCCCGCCAAGCTGCGCCGGCACGGTGTCGAGCCGTTCCCTTGCGACCTGCTCGATCCGACCGAAGTCGCGGCGCTGCCTGACGCCCAGAACGTCATCTTCATGGCTGGCGTCAAGTTCGGCACGACGAACCAGGCTGCGCTGACGTGGACGGTCAACACAGTGCTGCCTGGCATCGTGGCGCGGCGATTCGCCGGGTCACGGTTTCTTGTCTTCTCGACCGGGAACGTCTACCCCCTTACGCCCATCACGGAAGGCGGTTCACGCGAGACCGATCCGCCTGGGCCAATCGGCGAATACGCCAATAGCTGCCTGGGCCGCGAGCGCGTGTTTCAGTACTACGCCACGGATTTAAACTCCCCCACGCTGCTTGCCCGATTGAACTACGCCAACGAATTACGCTACGGCGTGCTGGTCGATCTGGCCAGGAAGGTGTGGGGCGGCCGAATGGTCGACGTAACGATGGGTTACGTCAACGTCATCTGGCAGGGAGACGCGTGCGCGATGATGCTCCGGGCGTTGGAACACGCCAGCGTGCCCGCGTCGATCCTCAATATCGTTGGGCCCGAAACGCTCAGCGTCCGGGCGATGGCCGAGCGGTTCGGCCGGTTGATGGGCAAGCCGGTCCGTTTTACGGGCCAGGAGGCGCCCGACGCTCTGCTGAGCAACGGCCTGCTCGGCTACGAGCGGCTCGGCTGGCCCGAGGTCGGCTACGACCAGATGATCCGATGGATCGCCGATTGGGTCATGCGCGACGGAATATGTCTGGCCAAGCCAACCAACTTTGAATGCCGCGACGGGAGGTTCTGATGGCGGACCCGCTGCGGGTCGGGATCCTCGGCTTGGGACATCTCCACCCCCGAACGTACCTGCCGCACTTCGAAGCCACTCCTGGTTTGGAAGTCGTCGCCGCCTGTGATGCTCTCGCGTCCCTACGCGAGGCGTTCGCCCGAGATTTCGGCGTCCAGGTCTATCCCGACTGGCGCGAACTGTTGGCCGTCGAGAATCTCGACTTGGCCTACGTGTTCTTGCCGCATGACGAGTGTCCCGAGGCAGCCGTTGCGTGCGCTGAGGCGGGTGTTCACGTCGTGATCGAGAAGCCGGTTGCTGCGACGTCCGAGGGCTGCCGGGCGATCGTCGGGGCTTGCGAAAAACACCAGGTACTCTTCAGCACGCCCTACCTGTGGCGCTATCATCCGGTCTGCCGTGAGATGAAAAAGCTCATCGACTCGGGCGTGCTCGGACAGATCGTGGGTTGCGAAGGCCGATGCGCGGCTGGAGGGCTGCACCGCTACCTGGACGGTCATGCTGCGTGGATGCTCGATCCGAAGAAGAGCGGCGGCGGCCCGATATTCAACCTGGGTGTCCACTGGATCGACCTGTTTCGCTGGTTTCTCGGCGAGGAAATTGTCGAGGTCGTCGCGAAGAACGCACACGTCAATCGCCAGTACAACATCGAAGACAACTCGATGGCGATCTGCACGTTTGCCGGCGGGTCGCTTCTTGCGCTGGACATCAGCTACACCGTGCCCGACAGCTATCCCCACGGCCGCGATCTCTACCTGGCTTTGCGGGGCACGAAGGGTTGCCTGGAGTATTCGCCGGCATTTGAGGGCACGAGCGAGACACTGTTCGTGTGCAGTAACGATGTGGCATTCGGCGGGGCGCCGCACAAGACGATCCCGTTCGAGTTGGAGAGCATGTCCGGCTACTGCGGTTGGCTCGGGCGGACGTACGTCGCTGAAATCGCCGAGGACATTCGCCAGAATCGCAAGCCGCGAATCAGCGGCCAGGATGCAATCCGTGCCCTGGAAGTGGCCGAGGCCGTCTACCGCTCAGCCGAATCGGGTCGAGCCGTGACGCTGTGAGAAAAGGTGGGAATGGGCTCTTCGGTCACGCGGCACACAAAGCCAGCGTAGGCGTCGAAGGGTTCAACGCACGTTGGGACGGGCAACGGCGCGGTTCGTCTCTCGACCAGGATCCACAGTCCCACGGCCATGACGCCGGTCAGCCCGACGATCCACCAGCCGGTCATTGTGGATTCCACTGCGACGTAGACCGCGGCCAGGAGCACCCCGGCCAGGGAGAGGCCTGCGTAGAGCAACGTCACCCGGGTGGGCGAAACGCCGGCGCGGACCAGGCGTTGGTAGAGATGGGTGCGGTGCGCTTCGAAGACGTTTTCGCCATGCGTCAGCCGGCGGAGGAACGTCTGACCGGTGTCGAAGACGAACGGCCAGACGAGCAACACGCCCGATAGCAGCAGGCGCGGATCGGCCTGAGCTGCGATCACCGGCAACGCGGCAAACGAAAAACCTAAAAATGCGCTGCCCACGTCGCCCATGAATATTCGAGCGGGCGGCCAGTTCTCGATGAGGAAACCGAGGCTCGCCGCGGCCAGCAGTCCGCCGATCAGGCCGATCGAGGTCTGTCCGCTGATCCAGCCAAGAAGTATCCATCCCGTCCCGGCCACGACGCCTTGGGCGCCAGCCATGCCGTCCAGCCCGTCCATGAAGTTGTAGGCGTTGGTCAGTCCAACGATCCAGAAGAGCGCGACCAGCGGGACAACCCAGCCGAGTCCGCCGAAATCGCTCATTCCGAGCCAGGTCGACGAAAAGACGTCAAGACCGGCGCATCCGGCTATTAGCACGACCGCGACCAGAACGTGGACCGCCAATCGGATCTTATAGGAAAGGGGTCTCAAGTCGTCCAGACCACTGACACCGGCCACGATCAGCGCGGCCAGTCCGTAGACGCCCAGAGCCAGATGGGACACTTCGGCCGACGTGACGCCCACCCAGGCGACGCCTACGGCGCACACCAAAACGATGGCCAATCCTCCGCCGGTCGGTGTGGGGCGCGTGTGCTGGCTACGGTGGTTCGGCACGTCGAAGAAGCGACGCTGCCGAGCCAAACGAGTTACGCCCCGCACAAGCAGCCAAGAGGAGATGGCCGCCAGAGTGAGCACCAGCAGCAGCGGAATGAGGTCCACGGAAAGGTTCAATCAGGACAAGAACAGGGTTGTGATCATGTCGTTGGGAAGAAGAGGGCTCAATACTGTGTGTTCCGAGCGAGAACTCCAAGTTGCCCGTAGACGGGATTCCAGGGAGACTGAAGACTCAATATTCGCAAAATAAAAGCTTGCCACGAGACGCGAGCCACGGAACGCCATTGTTCGTCGGGGCTGCGAACAACCTCAGCGTCATAACCACAGACGCGAAACAGCTCCTCCAATTCCTCGGCTGAGAAGCCGCGTCCGGGTTGATTGTGAACTTCCGCCACGCGATAGTTGAGCTTCGCCTGTTTCACATTGCGGAAAATGTACTTATCTTTGATGAAATAGGAAAGGAGTTTGTAGACATACCATCGCCCTTCGAAGACAACACGTGCAAGACGGCTCCAGTTGAGGAACTCGCGGCTGGGCTCGCTGTCGATAATTACGCCACCACGCGGCCCGCACACGCGGCACGCCTCCTTGATGGTCGAACGCCAGTCCTCGATGTGGTGTAACGCCAAAGACTCGGTGACCAGGTCGAATGCATCATCGCGAAAGGGCATGTCGTCTGCACTGCCGAGCACGACATAGGCCCCCGTTCTGTTGCGCGTATTGCGGAGGTTGTTCAGGCTGACGTCCAATCCGACCTGACGGAATCCGGCGCCCTCAAGCCAGCAGAACACCTGCCCGGGACCACAACCGAAGTCGAGGTGCCATCGCTCGGGCAGCCGACTATGTGGAGTGACGGCTCGTATCCCGACCAGACGGTCGACCGCGTGAGACAATCGTCGGGAGTGCTCTTGAGTGCCGCCCCGATGGGACGTGTAGTCGTCTGAAATACGATCATACGTCGCTATATTGGCTGCCAGCGCGGAAGCCGCCTCGTCTTCGGTATCAATATACTTGCGCAGGGCTGACGTCCACATCACGGGAATGCCGTCGGTCGAAACCGGATAACAAGCGTGGCAGGATTGACACACGATCATCTGCCCACCGAAGCTTGCTCGCATCGCGCAGTCTTCAAACCGATCGCCTCGCTCGGCGAGCATCAAGTCCGATGCCTTACACTCCACACACCGTAACAATCCAATAAGTTCTGCCAGACTGTTGTTGGTTCTTGACTGGGTCTGCGTTTGCATTACTGCCTCCTGTATTGGCATGGACGAGCCCGTCAATAACCGTCGTTCCAGCATCGGGGCATTCCTCGACCAATCGGGGCGAAACGATACCCCGTATCAACCGTCGTGTCAAGGTTTCTTCGGGCCTCATACAGCCGAGCGCTTGGCCAGGGAGCGGACAATGTCGATCACGCGGCGGCGGTCTTCTTCAGTCAGGCTCGAACCGCTGGGCAGGCACAGCCCTCGGGCGAATAGATCTTCAGCCACCGTTCCCCCTCGAATGGGCAGATCAGTGAAAACAGGTTGCAGATGCATCGGCTTCCAAACCGGGCGCGACTCGATGTTCTGGGCCTCCAGGGCGAGCCGAACATCTTCCCGCGTTGCGCCGAATCGGGCAGGATCGATCGTCAAGCAGGTAAGCCATCGCGTGGCGCAACCCGTCGGCGGCTCGGGCATGAACTCGATGCCCGGCAGGTCGCCCAGTGCCTCTTGGTAGTAGGCGAAGTTGGCCCGACGCTGGGCAACCCGTTCCTCCAGCACCCCGAGCTGCCCCCGGGCGATGGCGGCCAGTAGATTGCTCATCCGGTAGTTGTATCCAATCTGGGAATGCTCGTAGTGGACGGCCGGGTCGCGTGCCTGGGTGGCCAAGTGCCGTGCCTTCTGGACCCAATCACGACGATCGCTGACAAACATGCCGCCGGAACTGGCCGTGATGATCTTGTTGCCGTTGAACGAGAAGCAGCCGATCTGCCCGAGCGTGCCGGCCGATCTTCCGTGGTACGTCGCCCCGAGGGCCTCGGCCGCGTCTTCAATCAGGACGACTCCGTGACGCTGGCAGCTTTCCCGGATCGGTTCGAAATCGCAGCACTGCCCATAGAGATCGACGGCCACGACTGCCTTGGGCAGCTTTCCTGCCGAGGCCCGCTCGTCCAGTTCTTCGGCCAAGAGTTCTGGATCGAGATTCCACGTTGCCCGATTACTGTCGATGAAGCATGGCCTGGCGCCGACATACGTGATGGCATTGGCCGTAGCGGCGAACGTCAACGTGGAAGTCAACACGTCGTCGCCGGGGGCCACTCCGGTCGCCAACATCGCCAGGTGTAGCGCTGCCGTCCCGCTGGACAGGGCAACCGCCTCGGCAGCGCCGACCTTTTGGGCGAATTCCTTCTCCAGCGCGTCGACGTGCGGTCCCAACGGCGCAATCCAATTGGAGTCGAACGCCTCAAGCAGCAACTCTCGCTCGCGGGGCGAAAGATGTGGAGGAGACAAATAGACTCGATGAAACTCTTGGTCAGGCACGCGTGTCTTCCATTAAAGAAACGAGTTCCGTCAAGGTTGCGATCTGCCAGTGAGGAGCATCCTCCGGACAGGCCGTCTTCAGGTGTCCGTATAGACCATCTGGACGACGAATCCGGATGGTTTCCATCCCCAATTGTCGTGCTCCTCGGAAGTCCTTGGTGGGATTGTCGCCCACGTACACCGCTTCGTCGGGCGCGACGCCCAATCGTTGGAGCACGAGTTCAAACGGCTTGGTGCTGGGTTTCCACGCATCACGTCCCAGTTCGTCTGAGTAGACGATCGCGTCAAAGCGATCCTCCAGACCCGTCGCCGCCATCTTACGCTGCTGGACCTCCAGGTAGCCGTCAGTGACCACGCCAAGGCGACATGTCCGTCGGAGTTTCTGAAGCACGGGGCTCACGTCGTCGTAGGGAGTGAGAGTCGGTTCGTGCTTCCTGTACACCTGCACCATAGGATGCACCCATTCCTCCGGATCAAGATGATGGTTGGCCAACCACCGGTTGAATGTTCGGCCATCCGCATGTTGCTCAATGAGCCCGCGTAATTCATCGAGCGTCGTTTCGGCCGGGATTTGGAGCACTTGCTCGCCCCAGTCAGCGACGGCCCGCATGCCGCTGTCGACAAATTGGCGCTCGGGAAAGAGCGTGTCGTCCAGGTCGAAAACAACGGCAAGCCAACGCACATTCTTCTCACTTATCTCTTCGCTACGAATTTCCCCTTTAGGATTATGGAATTCACGCGATGTCGAATCTGGCCGGCCAGACGTACCCATTCCACCGGGACTCCTATATTTCACACCGTCGTGTAATACATTCGATTCCACCACAATGCACGCCAGCTATTTTCCAAATCCCCCGCACAGCACCGTAGGCTGCGAGTTTCAAGCACCGTTTGACACGCCCACCACGAAGAAATGGGTAACCGATGTCTACATCGACGAGTTCGAACCCTGCGACGCGCAGCAGACGCGTCAGCGATTGCGTGGTGAAATGGAACATGTGTTCCTGCGGATGGAGATTGCTCCAGCGACGAGACCGCAACCATGCCACCGGGCCAGTGTCCTTCAGCCGCAGGTAGTTGAAGTTGGGCACATAGACGGCAAGCAGTCCGTCGGATTTCAACAACCGATGAGCATAACGAAGCGTCCCCAAGGGGTCGTGCAAGTGTTCAAGGACGCCTATCATCGCCATAATGTCGACACTATCGATCTCCAGCGGTGATTCGTGCAACGTGCTCTCCCAGACGGTGCAGTTTGCATGCTTGGCGGCAAGCTTTGCCGCCATCGGGGATGGTTCAACGCCGAAAAGCTCCCAGGATCCGGTCCGGCGCGCCTCGGCGAGCAGTTGCCCCCCACCGCACCCAACATCCACCAGTCGGCCGGAAGGTTGCAGTCGCTTGAGTTTGTGCAGTAGATGATGGAAACGATGCCCGTCCATGCAACCTGACCAACAGTATTCGTCGCTGATCGTTGTAGCCGTGTCGAGTTGGTATACTTTCTCGACCGATTGGGGCGTGAGGCGCGGCGAAACATACACCAGTCCACATTGTCGACATTTTACGATTCCTAGTTCCGCCCTCGCCTTGCCCAAATGGTAGACTTCCGTAAAGAGTCGCCGTGATTCTTCACTACCACATGAGCTGCAATTGCATTGTTCCGTGTCCAACTGAGGACTTCGGCTATCCAACGGTCGACGTGTTGCGGCGCGGTTAGAAACGAGCACGGTTACACCTCCCCTCCGTAATCAGTAGCGTTCTGTGGAGAACGATTCACCGCCGGCTTGGTTTCAGCAGGCACATTGGCCTTCGCGACACCGAGGGCGGTTTCTGCCTCAGCTTCGTCCACGAAAAGCGACTCGTGATACCGGCTCACGCAAAAGCCGCGTCGATACGTTCCCAGGGCGGGAACGTCGCAAGGCATACCGGCCGCCTGGGCGAGCAACCATTTCGGACTGTTCGCGCCGGCCGCGATCCCCAGCGGGGCCCCGCCTCCAAATCGGGCGTTGATCTCGGTGAAGACCGCCTGCCCGCGGTTCATCATGCACTGCACCGTGATCGGACCGACAGCAGGAAGCGACCTGGCAATCCGCGCGCAGCTATCGAGGATCGTCTGATCGTAAATCGTCTTGCCCACGATCACCTCACCGCCTTGCGTCCGGATCCGCTGCCGTGAGACGACGGCCAGCAATTCGCCTTCCAGATCGCAGATCACATCACTGGTAATCTCCGGGCCGGCCAGGAACTCCTGAATAATCGGATCGGTAATGTACTCGGAGAAAAAGGCTAGCTGTTGCGGCGTGTCCACCCGGAAGGTGTGGTGCGAAGCGCTGCCACTTCGTGGCTTGATGAACAGGGGATACGCTAACTCCTCCAGTTCGTGATCACCGGGCAGCCACGACCGAGCCGTAGGCAATCCCAGGCGGTTGAAGAACGACGTGGTCAACCACTTGTCTGCCGTGAGCCCGGCCGCCTCCGTTTCGACCACGGCCAGCCGCGCGCCGGTGTTCTCCAGCCGTTCTCGATGCGCGGCCAGTACGAAAATATCCGGATCAATCAGCGGGAATACGACAGAGACATGTTCCCGGCGCAGGATTTCTTCCAATGCCGGGACAAAATCGGGCGAATGGAGCCCGGGGACAAGGTATGGAGAGTCGGCCAACCGCAGCCCGGGGGCCAAAGGATCGATGTCCGTGGCGACAATCCGTCCTGAGAGCCCTAACTCCGCATAGGCTTCGCGGAAGCTTCTGAGTAATTCCACGCGCCGGCCGACGCTCGTGAACAGGATATTGACGTCCATCAGCTCTTTGTCCCGCAGTCGTCTTCCGCCAGCGGCGTCTGGCCAAGGAACTCCGGCATGATCCGGTGTGATTCGGTGGACGCACCTCGGAAAGAGATCGTCTGCCAGACGGTCAAGAGAAGTATATATGCATCGAGCGCGAGCGTCGCGTGATCGACGTACCATACGTCCAATTGGAGCCTCTTGTCCCAAGTGATGGCGTTGCGGCCGTTGACTTGGGCCCAGCCGGTCAGGCCCGGTTTCACGTCGTGTCGTCGAGCTTGCTCGGGCGTGAAACGGTCGAGATATCGCATCCGAAGTGGACGGGGGCCGACCAGACTCATCTCGCCGCGGAAGACATTGACAAGCTGCGGCAATTCATCCAGGCTGGTGGCTCGGAGAAATCCTCCCAGACGTGTGAGCCGTTCTCCGTCCGGCAGTAGATGGCCGTCTGCGTCGCGGGCGTCGTTCATGGTGCGGAATTTCAGGAGAATGAAAGGCTTTGCGCGCAACCCGGGACGTCGCTGACGGAAGACGGCCGGCGATCCCATGGCAATACGGATTACCGCGGCGATGACAAGCAACAGCGGACAGAACACGAACAAGCCAGCCGCCGCTACTGCAATATCAATCACGCGTTTGATGAATTGCCGCCAGGATTCCACGGTCACTCTACTCCTTCATCTCTCACGTCGAACAGGATTCAGGCAGCTTCACGGTGCGAGACCGTGATCGTCGTCGGTTGCTGTTGTGTTCTCCCATTCTCGACGGCGCCAAGCACGGCAGCTTCCCACTGAGCAACCAACGTGTCACGATTGAAGCGTTCCCTGGCCAGTCGCGAAGCGGCGATTCGAGCGTTTGCCTGCCACGCGTTATCGCGGATGGAACTGATCAACATCTCGGCGGCCGAATTCACGTCCTCGGGGTCGAGCACAAGGCCGCAACCCGTTTCACGGATCAGATCGGCTAACCAGCCGTGTTGATGGTTTATGGCAACAGGTCTTCCCGCGGCGAGAGCGTCGAATACCTTGTTGGGAGAATTCGTCCAGAGTTCTCGGATATTCAGGAGAAGGCATGTGCTGATGTCTGCCGCCGACAGGAGGCTAGGCATCTCGGATTTTGGGATGGTCGGCTCCACGAAAAAGTTCTGCTCCAACACACCCAACTCCCGCGCGACACGACGAATCTTGTCTCCACCACGATGCAAGCCAATGACGAGAAAGCGGATCTCCGGATCACGTGTTCTTGTGGCGGCAGCCAGCCTTGCCAGATAGTCGACGCCGTTGGCGAATCCGAGTGAACCGGCAAAGACAACCAGAGGCCGGTCGAGCAACCATGGCCGCGCGCGGCGGAACGCAAAACCCTGCTGTTCCTCAACTTGAAAACGGTGGAGATCGCACATATTGGGAATCACGGTGATCCGGTCGGAAGGATAGCCCGTTGCCGCGATTCCCTCCTTCATTCCGGGAGCCAAGGCGATGATATGTTCCGCATTTCGGTATGCAAATCGCTCCAACTGGCGGGCGGCTGCGATGCTCACCCGGCTTCGCAAAGCTCCTACAGCGATGGGCATCTCTGGCCAGAGATCGCGTACCTCGAAGACCATGGGAACCTTCTTCCTGCGCGCCGCCCACACCGCGGGAAGGGCAATCGTCAGCGGTGTGCTCGTGGCGAAGACAACATCGGCCGGCAGCGATGCCGCACGGCGCGCGGCGGCCCAGGCAAAACGAACAAATGCTCGAAGGCGTTTAGGGTAGTTGTCGTGCTGTTGATTTGCCACGGGGTACCAGTGTACTCGGATGCCCGCCTCGTCCGTCTCTCGCCACGTGGTGCTCCCGCCCCGCAGATCGCTTGTCACCATGTGGACTTCGTGGCCACGTGACACAAGGTGGCGAGCAATTTCATAGGAGCGAGTCCCACCGGCCATCTCAGGCGTACTGAAGTACTGATACAGATATAGCACTCTCATCGGCTCATTCCTCACCAACCGTCCCCATTGCTGCAACCTGATCGCGCATCATGCTTGACTCTTCGACGCCGCTGCTGAAATGTCCCTGTCGCAGTCGTGGAACGTGCGGGGCGTGCGAAACTACGGGCGGCATGACTTTACCACTCCTCTGTATAGCGTATCTTTCATAAGCGGCAGCCGTCTTCGCGCCTACGATATCCCAGCTGTACTCCCTCAGTGCCAGTTCCCGTGCGTTCGCACCGGCTACGCGAAGAGTCTCCTGGTCGGCACGCAACAGGCGCTGAATCGCCACGGCAATGTGGGAAGCCGAAAGCTCCACACGCCAGCCGGCGCCGCTGCATGCCACGGCGTCTGCCATGTTTGTGCCGGGAGTCACGAGGCATGGCAGCCCATAGCTCAGCGCCTCCAGGATGGAAATGGGATGTCCTTCCCAACGGGATGTGAGCACAAAAGCATCGGCCCCGCGGTACACCTCAGCCTTGGCGTCTCCGCACACGGGCCCAGGCAAAACAACGTGCTCCTGGAGACCCATCTTGGCAATACGGTCACCGAGACATCGTCGGGCTCCCCGCCAATCGGGACCGAAAAGTTGAACCTGAGCTCCGCTCTCAATCAGATCTGCTCGAACCAGACCGCACGCCTCCACCAACAAGTCCAGCCCCTTATGATCCATCGCCAGCCGCCCAACGAAGACAAGTCGCCGGCAGGGTGACTGACCTGGTGTCGCCAATTCCGTGGCAGGAGGAGGAGAGATGCCGTTACCTACAACAACGCTTGGCCGATTCCAACGACGTGATGCTGCCGCTTCTTCTGGGGTAAGATAGTGGACGGCGGCAGCCCGAGCGACCATCCGGTTGAAGAAAGCGAAGTTGGCGATCTTCTTTTTCAGCCACTTGCTCCTTTGCGCCTTGCACGTCATGCCACCTCGAGGACACAACACGTAGGGAATGCCGAGTCGAACCAGTTGTCTCGTAATCGCGGCATGGGCGGGAATATAAGTGCTGTGCAATACGACGAGATCCGGTCGGTCGAACGGCGAGGGCAAGCCGATCCCGCCCTTTGCGTCGAGAAACTGTTTCCGAGTGAAGACCGAGAAGCCGTCTGTTGAGAAGTCCGCTGCCTTGTTGTTGGTAATCACCATGGCGGCATGGACATTGTCGAGACGGTTCAACGCCCTCAACAAACTCGGAATCGAGTAGTACGGCCCTCCGAAGCGGTTGTTACCAACAGCAAAGAAATGAACCTGGTTCATTGTCCCGCTCCGATTCGTTGTCTTTGATGCGGCTTAAGATCCCGACACATCGAGACCTGTTTATCCGCGTGCGCCGCGTGGCGCGAGGCCAGCGCCGTGCTAGCCATCCGCAAGGCGCCCAGGAGATAAATGCACCAGATACAGCTCGTCTTCTGGCACTTGAAGAAAAACGTGTCGAAAAACAACGCCATGGCCGAAGCGAAGAGGCCGCAAGCAATCAACCCGATGCGATGGTCCGCGCCGTAGCGAAGCACCAGCGTCGCCAACGTCTTCCAGAGAAACAAGAACGCGACCAGACCCAGCAGCCCAAGTTCGACGCTCAAGAGCAGGAAAACCGAGTGCGGATGAAAAAGCGTAAGGCCATATTCGGTTCGATACACATTGGGCAGATAATAGTCGGGGGTATCTCTACCTAGCCATCCACCACGACTATACCAAGGCCAATAGGCACCGTACCCAGCGCCACGAACCAAGTCTGTCGTGGTGCTGTTGGCAACAATTCGCCAGGCAGTCTCGTGGGTGAACTGGCGGCCGTTGCACTCGAAATGCGTCACGCGCTCGAAGTTGGCTTTAGCGCACGTGAGCACCACGACTGCAACGAGCCCCAGAATCCCGACAAACACGATGATCTGAATTTTGCTCACTCCCTTCCGAAGACATACCACCAGAAAAATAAATGCGCCAAGTGCCACGATGGCTCCCCGCGACCCAAGCGCCATTATGCCGCCAAACAGTATTCCCGTGGCGGCTAACTTCCACCCAAAGCCGTCGACACGGTCCTGAATCATCAATTCCTGAAGCGCAAAGGCGAAAGCTGGCACCAGGATTAAATATCCCGTAGCCGAGTCATATAATGGACCACACAACCTGGGAATTCCAAACTCTCCAATCCCGTATTGAGATCGAAGACCAAGACGGAAAATCGACTCGGTGCCATAGATCGCCGTGGTCACGACCAGGAAGAACGTCATTCTCGCAAGGAACGCACGGGTCGAGGCTGCCGACCGGTCTTGCAGCATGCTGTAGGCTAGTGCATAAGCCGCTGCCGTCATCACCAAGGTGTAGAAGGCGCCGGGAATATGGGGCCGCTCCACGGAACCCCACCAAAGGGACGCCCCCGCGTAAACAAGCAGGACGACAGCCACCAGAGGCAGTTTCCCGTACGCACCGGCGCAATGCCGGTCTCGCCATCGTCCCGAGACGATTGCCAGGAGGAAATACCAGGCGGCAACAAAAATCAGGGCCAGGTCCTTGCTGCAAAAGGGCAGTCCTCTCCAGAAGTACCACGGTGTCCACACCGACGGGCCATACCCCCAGAACAACATCATGATCCAGAAAGGCAACTCCCACGCCAGCGTCGCCGCCAACTCTCGACTTCGATGCCTTGCGCGCAGTTCCGTGCTATCCAAGGGCTTGATGCGTCGACGCGCATCGGCGCCTTGACGGTGAAATCGCCTTTGGGCAACTGAGGTCTGGAGGTCCATCACGTTATCCCTCATGCTGCTTCACGAACTGATGCCGTATAGAGTTGGCTCAGCTTCGAGATAGACTGATCGCAGGTGAACTGCGCGGCAAACCGACGCCCGCCATCCACCACGCGCCGGCGAAGTTCTGTATCATGCAAGAGCGCAAGGATGTGCTCCGTGGCCAGAGCGTCGTCGTTTGGAGCGAATAAGAATGGATGCATGCATGGAGCGCACGCCTCGCGAATCGTCGGCAGGTCGGTCGCGACCACGGGAAGACCTGCCGCCGCCGCTTCAATGGCCACCACGCCAAAACCCTCATTCAATGAGGGGAAAAGGAAGACGTCGGAAGCAAGGAGAATCTCGGAGACGTCGCTGAGATTGGTGAAGACCGACATGTCATCGCGGTCTCGGGCACTCCGGCACACGTCTTCCAGGCACGGCCCATATGATCCGACAAGCACGAAATGGGCGCGTTGTCGTTCCCGATTGACCGTATTCGCAACACGCATGAATTGTGCATGATTCTTGTGCGGCGCGAATCGTGCCACGTAGATGACAACGGGTCGGTCCGTCGGCAGTTGATAAGCTCGACGCACGGCATCGCGATCAATCTCACGGTAGAACTTCTCCACCTCGACCACGTTTGGGACAATGCTCGTTTGGATGTGTTGGCAATCGCAAATCGACTTGATGCGATCAAGGCTACTCTTGGAGGGGGCAACAATGTTCGTGGCATGCTGCGATAGCCAACGAGCCATGAGACGCTGGTACGCCCAACGGAAGGGCTGGCCCTTCTTGTGGTCTATGCAAGGATGTACGTGGGCAATTCGCGTTGAGATCCCAAGCCTCGCAGCCAATTTAAGAATGAAGCCGGAGAATAGATAAGAGTGGCTGTGAACCACGTCGAACGGCCCGTGAAGTCGAAGGAGTCGCTTGAATTCGGCTGCGTACTTCCAAGGCCGGCGAGCGTAGGGACATCGGAGAATAGGAATCCCCAATCGCTGAATTTCGCCTTCATAGGCGCACTCCTCATCGGCGTGAACCAGGAGGTGGCTGGCGAATTCGTTCGGATCCATTTGCCGAAGAACCCGCAGCAGCCAGGTCTCGATCCCACCCCGGTTCATGCTGCCCAGGACGTGGAGAATTCGAAGCGGGTGTGAACTCGCCATGCGAGGAACCTCCCGGTCAGAGTTTATGCCGCCTTACGCCTTTTCCAAACGACGCAGAAGTTGTGCCCATCGTCTGGAAACTGCTTCTTCAAACGATCGCACTCGCCGCGCCAGTAACCCGGCAAACCGCCTTCGTAATAGGGACCCATGTAGCTGTACGTCTCTCGCCACTGAAGAGTCCATTCTTTACTGAGATCCTGCTCCAATCGACGGAAGTCAAAACCGCGACCCGCGTCGGCTTCGCCAACGGAGTGGGCCACATGAAAATCGACCAATCGGGACACAACTTGGGCAGGAGGCTCCAGTTTGAGCAGGCCCTTGGCAACGGCTGCCGAGGCCGCAACGCGAGCGGGGTGGGCGCGCCAAGATAACGTCCGCTTGGCAACCGACCAGTACTTCTTCGGCGACAGATACTTCCGCAATCTCCATGACCGGCGGAACCGGGTAAACGTCTCTTGGCAGGCTGCGTTCCGATAATACCGGCTCGACGGTTCGTGCCCCCCGAGCCACACGGCGCCCTCGTTCATCAGCGGCAACAAGCCGTGGATTGTTCCGATCGGGTCGGGCAAGTGATGCAGCAGAGAGTTGGTCATCAGGATATCGAACAGCCCGTCGGTCGACGCCAATTCCTCGGGATCCGAGGTGAATCGAATGCCTGCCCCAAGACCATCCAGCCGACGACGGCAGAGAGCCAACATCTCCGGGGAAAGATCGTAGCAAACCAACTCGCCGATCTCGACGCCTACGTCGGTCCGCAGAATCTGTTCGGCCTCAAAACCCGTGCCACACCCGAAGTCGAGTACACGTAACGGCCGGTTGAGCCCGCAAGGCAACCCGATTTCAAGCATCCGTCGCCAAATCGGCATGAGTTGAATGTGGATCTCCGGATGCTGCCCATCGTAGTCCTCGGCCTCACGAGCGTGGTATAAGCGGTTGAGCTCCTCGACGAGTTCCGCAATTGGAACCCTAGGGCCGTATGGTTCGATCAATGTGTGGGCGTGTTCCGTGGCGGTCATGTGAAAATCCCCCGCAAAGGTAGAAGCAGACGATACGCGACGAGAGTGGCGGCCGAGCCGGCAATTACGGCGTAGGCCGCTCCTCGCAGGCCATACTCACCTACGAACAAACAGGAAGCAATTGCCGAAACCAGTACAACCGCGGCCAATGCGACAGGTTGGTAGCGGATGCGGCGACTCGCCGTGGCCGCATAGCCGAAGGGCGCCGCCATGAACAGAAACCACGCACCGATTGCGAGGCAGATGAAGACGTCGTTGCACCGAGCGTATTCCGGGCCATAGCACACGGTCAGAAGCTCGCGCCCGGCCACGACGACTGTCACGAGGAACGCTGCCCCGAGGATGACGCTGAGGACAACCATCTTGCCCAGCAAACGGCGGAAGGCGGCCAGATTGCCCTCGACATGGTACTTCGCCAGCACGGGAGCGGCTGCCTGGCCCATTGTGTTCAGCAGCAGCGTTCCGACCGTTGTGAAGTAGGCAAGCGAGGCGAAAATTCCGAGGGCGTCCTCACTCAAATGCCACTCGAGAAAGTAACGAGGGATCTGGGTGTTCAGACTGCCCAGGAACACTCCAATACCCAGCGGCAACGCCCGCCACGCCAGACCGCCTAGAACGGAGACATCCCACCGAGGACGCAGGACACGTTGTGATGCGCTCAAAATGTCGGCGATGTGCCGGTGAGACGTCTGGCGACCAGCGAACAAACGCACGACGTTGGGCATGTCATACAGAAGAAGCGTTGCCAAACGCGCCACGATCAGGCCGAGAATCCCAGCCAACACGCTGCCGGTGAAGACAACCGCCAAGCCGAGAAAGACCAGAGAGAACGGCCCTCGCAAACACAACGACACCCCAATATGATTCATCCGACGACGGTTCTGAAACGCGCCGAAAAGCACGTCGCTTATCGACTCAATCGACTTGGCGACGCCCACGCTCAGGATGACCAACGTCGTCTGAATCCCGTAGCCCAAGACCAACGTGACAGCCGTAATGATCAATAGCGCGACCAGCACCGTGGCCAATCGCAAGGCGAAGTAGTGCCCAAGCTCACATTCCGCTCTGAAATCCGTCGCCTGAATGATGCGAAGCTGAAGGTTCGAAAACATGATGATGGGCGTGACAATGGCCAGCCCAAGAGCGAACTGACCGACCATAGCGGTCGTCCCCAGTTTGGCCAACACGACGATCACACCCCACTGGCATCCCGCATTGACCATGTTGCCCGCGAACGTCCACGAGATGTTGCGACGCAGCGACAGCGGTGCCGGGGGAGCGACGTCAACAACGCCGGTGCGAACATGGGCGGCTCGCGGCGTATGGCAGTCGGTTGTCGTTGCGGAAGATACCATGCACAGTCCCAGTAACGCGGCCGATTCTCGTGCTCAGCCCTTGCTGGTCCAATATCGTTTCCATCTCCAATACGCGATGACCGACGAGGCCGACCGTTGGGACACCATCGGAGGCAGCTTGCCCCCATCTGGCAAACGATGGACTCCCACCGCGCCGAGAGTCCAGCTACGGGAGACCTCGACCGCCTAGACCCCCCAAAGGGTTGTGGATAGATACCAGTTGGCCATCCGTGGGTCAAGGTCGTTCTCTGTTGCCCAAACGCAACAGCGTTTCGCCGGAACACCCCTTTGGAACTCCTCAAGGCTCGGCTTGGATCATCGTAAGTCCTTATTTAACAATATTTTACATTCCGATTACCATCCTCCGGCATCCTGCGGCCAGGGCGGCGCGCCCTTTGCTCCTCGTTGGAGGACACGATTGGGGGACACCGGCCAATCGCCCGATTCTTCTGCGATCCAAGCCCGAGGTAAGCCTGATGAGCAACGGACCCAACACCTTGACGATCACTCCCAGCGGCATCGAACTGACCGATCCGAGCTATCTGTTCGGCCAGGAACGTGTGATGGCCGACGGCGTGTCGGAACTTACGTTGCCGTTGCTTCCCTGTCCGAGGCGGCTGCGTCGCCCCACCACCCGGATTCGCCCCGTCACCAAGCGGCCCGTCTCGCTCACGCGGAAGCGGCTGGCGGCCGGCGAAGCGTTCATCGCGCCTGAGGGAAACCGGGCGATTCGCTACCACCGCATGAAGCGCATTTTGGACGTTCTTGGCGCACTGGCCCTCCTGGCCGTGTTGGGCCCGATCATGCTGGCCATCTACGTCGCCCTGTTCATCACCACCCGAGGCAAGCCCCTGTTTCGCCAGGTCCGGCTCGGCTACCAGGGCCGCCCCTTCGTGCTCCTCAAGTTCCGCACCATGGTCGTCGACGCCGAACAACGTCGTCACGAGGTCCAGAACGAGAAGGACGGCCCTATCTTCAAGAACCGCCAGGATAGCCGAATCACCCGACTGGGCCAGTTCCTTCGCAGCACCAGCCTGGACGAGACGCCCCAACTGTTCAACGTCCTGGCCGGCCACATGTCGTTGGTCGGTCCCCGCCCGCCGATAGGCGACGAGGTGGCCGAGTACGAACCGTGGCAACGCCGCCGTCTGAGCGTCAAGCCGGGCTTGACCTGCCTCTGGCAGATCAGCGGCCGCAGCGAAATCGGCTTCGAGGACTGGATGCGACTCGACCTCTGGTACGTCCGCAACCAGAGCCTGGCCACCGATCTGAGCCTCCTGGTCAAAACGCCCTGGTCAGTCCTGAGCCGACGCGGGGCGTACTGAGGAATCTGGACCCACCAGCAGGCCTGTTCCTCACGGACGTGTGGCATTTGCCACGAAGTATGAACCGTTACGGCCTGAGCGGCAAGAAAGTGCCCGCCAAAGTGGCAGGTTTAGCCGAGAAGTCCGTGTGCTTTATGAGCATCGCACGAGGCCGCATTCATCACCGAGAAATCCAATGGCTGATTGCTCAATCCGGTGCAGATAATGGTCTACCATCTTGCCGACCACTCGGTCTGCCGCAAGATACTTTGCAAATGACTTGAATTCGTCGCCAGCGGGTGTTGCAAGGTATCTTGCAACTGTCGAAGCTGCCCACAAGGCGCGATAATTTCTGAATATCTCTTCAAAACGATTATGCTTTTTCAAAAGCGCTTCACGGGATTCATGATTCTTACCGTGCTCCAGTCCTTGATGCTCGAAGACAGCCTCGACAACGTGAAGCGCTTTGTAGAATGCGACAACCGTAATCCACTCAGCGTGATCTTGTGGATTCTGCGCCAAATAGGAGAGCGTTGTTTGACTGCGGTTTGCAAACGCTATATGGCGGGAACTAGGACACATAGGTCCATTTTCTGTCTGGATCGGCGAAACAACTGATGGACGCCTCGGAGTCATCTGGTATTGCCAAAACGCTAAGTCGAATCAAATCAAAGTCATTATTGCGGGCAATAGATAAATCAAGGTCTGTAAGAGCTTCTTCAAAGCTCTCGTCAAACTCCGGCTCTCGCATGCATACGAGAAACAGCAGTCCAGCGTCGCGCGTGGTCAAAACGGCCTTTGATATCTTAGTCTTGCGTTTTGCCAACCAGTCTCCGAGGTGGTTCAATAGGTTCTCGAATTGTCCCCCAAACCGGACAACACCGAGTTGATCGTAGACACGACATGCTCTCACTGCCTCGGCAACAGACAGCATGAAACGGTCTTCGCGATCGTCTACAATGACAACCTTTCCAGTGTCATCATCGTATCGAAGTGTAATTGCCGCTAGGTTCTGCTGTCCAGCAGACATTGGGAGTTCCCCCGAGAGTTGGCTTTCATTGTGAAAATTGTCGGCAGGAATGACGACAGACGTAAAGCCAAACAGTCAATGAAGGCGCTGGTCCACCCACGAATCAAGGACACCCGACCAGCGATGGTAGCCATTATAGCCTAGCATTACCAAGGCGGCCAGCCCGTCATGTCACAATGCAATCCCGCAATAAGATGCATCACCACCCCTCTTGCGGGGGCATTACTGCTCGACCTGCATCTGGCCAAGAATTGATCTCTTTCTCCAATTCCTTCTACGCCCTCGGCTTCAATTAGGCGTGTAGGTCTGAGGGGACATGGCGCCCGACGTCCAGAAATCACACCTTCAACAGTTCTACTCCTCGGCCGATTCGAACAACGGTGAAAAGTCGGCCGAGTCGTGGAGGTTGGCCGAACCGTTGGTTACGGTGACCCAGCCGGCCGGGTTTTCGCGGTAGGCGTGGTTCCAGCCGAAGACCGATCCGCCCGACTTGATCGCCCGTTCGCGGAACAAGTAGGCGATCTCCCAGCAGAACGGCGAGGGCCCTTCGTCCAGGCCGGCCCGATAGAGCTTGTTGGCGTCGGCGCCCTCGAACAACAGCGTGCCGGCCGCGCAGCCCAGGAACTCGGCGTCGTTGAGCGTCCCTTGCAACTCGGAGATCGTCTGCCACGGTGGGTTGACGACCTGGTGCCAAGTCAGCAAATGCTCGGTCATCGGGATCCACTTGGCCAGCTCTTGCGTCGAAGGGACTGCGCCGTAGGTGTCGCTCCACATCCAGCCCCCAGGCCCGACCGGCTGGAACGCGCCCAAGTAGCGCATCCGGTAGGTCAGGTACGTGCCCGGCTCGTTCTCCGGCCCGTCCTCGCGGTCGCGCGGATTGACCGTGCGGTATTCGACGATCGCCTTGGCCCAGGAGTCGGCGTAGCTGTTGAGTTCCTGATCGATTTCGGTCAGTTCCTTGACGTCCGGCTGGTCGGGATCGGCCGGTTCGTAGCGGAGCTTCACGGCGAACACATGGGCTTTGCCCGGGTAGTTCACCTGCGTGCTGCCGCCGAACTCGGCCGCCTCGCCCAAGACGTACAAGGCAAACGCATCGCGGTCCGCCCAAGCGACCAGGAACTCGCGCCGCGCGTGAAACCCGGCCGCGTCGTACCATTCGCATGGCGAACCGCCCAGTTCTCGGAAAGGGATGGACATGGGGAGGAGGGGGATTGGGGATTGGGGATTGGGGATTGGGGATTAGGGATTGGGGATTTAAAATTTG
>JAFGFF010000024.1 GCA_016931075.1 Pirellulales bacterium
CCCCGCCCGTTCATGGTCATCGCCACGCAAAATCCGCTCGAGTTCGAGGGCACCTACCCGCTGCCCGAGAGCCAACTCGACCGGTTCCTGATGCGGATCTCCGTCGGCTATCCCGACCGGGAGCACGAGCGGCAGGTGCTCAACAGCCATCGCGAGGGCGAGCCGGTCGACGGGCTGGACGCCGTGCTGACCTGCGAGGACGTCGTCGCGCTGCAGCAATCAGTCCGCCGCGTGCGGATGGACGAGGCGATCAACGGCTACCTGCTGGACATCGTCCACGCCACCCGCGACCACGACGAACTACACGTCGGCGCAAGCACGCGTGGCGCGTTGGCCCTCTATCGAGCCTCCCAAGCCGCCGCCCTGGTCGCCGGCCGCGACTACGTCGTGCCCGACGACATTAAAGACCTGGCCGTGTCTGTCCTGTCCCACCGCGTCATCCCCAAGGGCTACCTCCACGGTGGCCAACGCGAAGCCGTCGAAGCACTGCTCGCCCGACTGGTTGACGACGTGGCCGTGCCGGAGTAGCACCTTATCGCAGCGGGATCTATGGGTGGCACTGGCGTCTCGTCAGTGCTGGTTGTCGGAACACTGGCGAGACGCCAGTGCCACCCAACTGCCAGAACAGACGATTCATTTGTCGGCAATCTCAAACGGCACGGCCGGCAATGGGCCGAGGGGCACGCGGCGTTTGGTTTCGCGTTTGTTCTTGTCCTTGACGGTCCGCTCGAGAAAGGCGTTGAAAATCAGGTTGCCCGCCACGCCTGGGGCGGCCTTCTTGGCGTCGGTTGTGAATACCACGGTCAGTTCGCCCGGCGCGTGGATCAACTCCTGAATCGTGACGCCCTCGGGTGGATCGTCTAGGACCAGGCGGACTTCGTTGGCAACGCGGCCGCGGGGCATCTTCAACCGGAGCCTGGTTGTCTCGCCGGGCACGAGCCGCACCGGGCCCGGGTCGAGAGGACGAGGCCAGTTGATACGCCAATTCCGACCCGTCACTGTCGCCAGCCAGGCGTCGGACGGAACAAGGTGGCGATAGAGGAACGCCTGCATCCGGTCCTCGGCCGGGACGGCTTCCCGGCGGACCGTTTTGCCATCGAGCTTGGCGCGGCCTTCCATTCGCAACATGAAAGGTTCTTCGGAGGGTTCGATGGGAACGGACAGGGTCAGACGGAGGACGTCCTGCCCGGCAGGAATGCGGCCGCCGTCGATCAAAAAACCTTCCGGCGGGTCGATCAGCTTCAGATCGATCGGGTCGGCGAATCCGTCGTGGCGCAGGGCGTGGATCGTCAGGAGCACATTCGTCCCTGGCCGGGCGTTGATCGTCGAGGGCACGACCCGAAGCGCGAAGTCGAGCCGAGGCGGGCTGATCCGCAGACGATAGGCGTACTCCGGGCCGCCGTGGTTCTGGGCGTCGCTCAGGTGGACGAGGTAGTCGCCCTCCTCGGGCAGTTCGACCGACAGACGTGAGTCGGCATGATGGGTCAACAGGCCCGAGGCTTTGTCGTCCTCGTCGTCGCTGGCGGCCAACACTCGACCGTCGGGACCGGTCAGCTTGAGGACCGAATCCAACGGCGAGCCGAGCCGTCGGGCGAGCACCTCGACGACGATCCAATCACCACGGCCGCCGTGGAACCGAAAAACGTCCCGATCGCCCGGCCGGTCGATCCGCCCATCGATGATCTTGGGCGGCAGGACCAACTGTGCGGATTTTGCCCGGTTGTTGGGTTCTTTCTCAGGCCGTGAGGACAGCCTGTCGAAGGCAAAGGGCGCCTCGTTGACCGGCGGTGGATCCAGGTCCAACGGGAGTGTGCCGATGCCTGGAGGTTGGGCCTTGCCCGAGACCGTCGTCTGGCGTATCGGCAGGTTCCAACCCTCGAGGCGAACGTCGGCCGTGCCACCTCGCCGAACGCCCAGCGGGAAGACGCTGGTGACGAAGGGAACCTCGCCGAGCGTGATGCGATAGACAAAATCTTCTCGTCCGCGGTAGATGGAGTCCTTGATCTCCAGCGTGTACCGGCCGTCTTGGGCAATCTCATAGCAGAGGACCGGGTCGGGCTGGAACCGGTAGTCGTCGTCATAGGCCACTTCCGTGCCCTTGGCGTCATACAAGGCAACCGTGGCCTGAAACCAGCCGGGCACCGCGTCGGCCAGGTAGGGGATCAGGTCCCGGGCACGGACGGCGACGACCAGCTTTTGTCCCTTGCGGGCGTCAAACGAAAACCGGTCGACGTCGCCCGGCATGATCTGTCCGTTGAGCACCACCGGCAGCTTGTCATCGACGGCCGTATCGAGTGCCCGATCGTTCGGTTCCTCTTCGACCTTTTCGGGATACCGACCAACCTGGAAGACCAACGGATTGGAGACTCCCCCGGGCGTGAGCAGCCGCAACTCGCGCCGGCCGAGGGAAGCGTCGGCGGCGATGGTCACTCGCAACGTGACCGTTTCGGCGATCTGCGGGTTGAGCTGTCGCTTCGGATCGTTTCGCCGCTGGAAGAACTCTCGAAATGCGCGAATCTCCTCGGCCGTGACGCCCATTTCCTGCGCGATCAGGGCGATCCGGGCCAAGTCCTTCAACTGCCCGCCACCTCCCTTTTTCGCACCTTTCTTGCCCTGGTTTTCGTTCCCTTTCTTCTTCTTGTCCTTGTCATCTTCCTTCTGCATCTCCTGCAGTCGTTTTCGGGCTTCGTCGAACTTTTCTCGGAGCTGGTTGATTTCTCGTTGCGTCAAGGGCCTCTCGTATTTGACCAACGTGGCCTCGACGCCCTGGCCGGAAAGGATGGTCTTCTTGACGTCTTCGAGGAACTGTCCTCCGACGACGACCTCGAACTGGGTTCCTTGCCGCCCGCCCGCGGGGAAGACGTAGCCGATCTGCGGGGGCTTCGCCGGCGGTTTCCATCGTTGGGCCCACGCGTCAGACGCAGCCATGACAACCACGATTAGCGCGAGAACTACCTGCCGTCCTAATATGTTCATGGCGGTCTTCCGTTGGTTACATGATTTTCCGATGGGCGACACTGTCAAGGAATGAGTTGCCGACTTTGTTCTGTAGGGAACGCCCTCCGTGGCGTTCCGCGGGCCGTGAAAAATGGGCCATACTCGCGGTTCATGGAACGCCACGGAGGGCGTTCCCTACAGTAACGGCGCTGACCTCAATTCGGTGAGTTGTTCTATTCCAGGTCCTGAGGATTCCCGACAAGACGGTACTACATAATCTCCTTGAGTCGTCCACCCGATTCGACGCCATCGCCGGCCGCCAAGGTCAGACGCACAGCCCGACCTTGCGGATGGGGCAGGGTGCCTTCGGGATCGATGCCAAGCAGTTCGTACATGCTGCCGATCAGGTCCCACGGATAGATGGGCCGCTCCTTGACCCATTCGCCCTTGGCGTCGGACGCGCCGACCACATGACCGCCCTTGAACCCGCCGCCGGCCACGACGCTGGAGAAGACGCGGCCGTAATGCCCGCGGCCTCCGTTCCAGGGCGGCTCCCACTGGACCTTGGGCGTGCGGCCGAACTCACCGCCCCACCAGACGATCGTGCTGTCCAGCAGGCCATGGTCGCCCAGGTCCTGAAGCAACGTGGCCATGCCCCGGTCCATCTCGGGCAGCATCCGGCGCATGGCTTGAAAATGCTGCTTGTGCGTATCCCAGCCCTTGTAGTTGATTGTGACGTAGCGGACGCCCTTTTCGACCAGCCGTCGGGCGACCAGGCACGATTGGCCGAACGTGCTGCGGCCGTACTTGTCGCGCAACGCGTCCTTCTCGCTCGACAGATCAAAGACCTTGCCGGCGTCGCCCAGGATCAGGTCGTAGGCCTCCTTCTCGGCCCGATCGAGTTGTTCGAGCGCCGGGTCGCCGTGGACGGTCTGGCGCAGGGCGTCCAGCTCGCCGAGCAACTTGCGCCGGGCGTGCTGCCGCTGATCGGAGATGCCCTGGGCGACGACGCCTTCGACGGCGAAGCGTTGTTGTTTCGGGTCGCCGCCGGTGGCGAACGGTTTGTAGCGCGTGCCCAGGAACCCGGCCTCGGAGAACCGGCCTTGCGGTTGGGTCAATACAATGTAGGGCGGGATGAGCCCCTTGTAGCCGGCCTGATAGCCCTTAAAAAACGAGACCACGGCCCCGACCGACGGGTAGACGGTCCCATCGCCCGGCTGGCGACCCGTCTGGACCAGATAGGACGCCGTCTCGTGCGCGTTCACGCCGTGGGTCATGCCGCGGAGGATCGAGTACTTGTCGGCCTGTTTGGCCAGCTCGGGCAGCAACTGGCCGATGCGAATCCCGTCGACGTTGGTCGGGATCGGTTTGTCCAACGGCCCAGTGTAGTCGGGCCCCGCTTCAGGTTTGGGGTCGAACGTATCCAGATGTGCCGGCCCGCCCCACATCCAGATTTGGATCACTGCCTTGGCCTTGGCCGGCCGCGCAGCCGCCCGGGCCGAGCCCCCCAACACCGGCCCCAAGCACAGCCCAGCCGCCCCGGCCACACCCGCCTTGAGTACGTCACGGCGAGAGACAAGGTCATGATTATTCGTGGTCATGGTACGTTCTCGCTAGTCGAAAGGACGTGAATTGCCACGCCGTCATGCGCCATGTTGTTTGGAATAGCGGCGTCAACATGCCCATCCGCCGCTGAAGCGGTCGTCTGGGCATGGCACCCAATACCCAATCCCTAATCCCTAATCCCCAATCCCTCCCTAATGCCTACACAAAA
>JAFGFF010000206.1 GCA_016931075.1 Pirellulales bacterium
GGAGGGTAAGCGAATTGGCTAGCGGCCTCACTGGAAATGAGGTGCCCCTTGACCGGGGTTGCGGGTTCGAGTCCCGTGCCCTCCGCTAGGAATGCTCTTCACCGCGAATCAGGACCCCGCAACCTTGGTCTTGCGGGGTTCTTCGTTTCTTGTGGTAAAACGCTGGCGAGGCGAAACGTACGGTGAGCGTACCGGAAGTCGCGCCAGGTCTTTACGGGATGCGCAGTCGGCGCGCCGGTCGGTTCGGTGACGGCTCGCTGGTGCGGGACGTGATCTTCCGTCTCACCCCCATACCAAAGGTCCTGCGTTCATTGCAGTCGGAATATTGACGCAAATGAACAGCCGACGCACGAGAACGATACCTGATGCCGTCCGACAGGGGAACAGATTTGGGCACAGGGGGATTTATCGATTGACCCTAACAGAGTCTTTGCAGAGAATTAACAGTCAGAGGGCATCGGTGACCCATGGCTGGAATCCGATCTGTTTTCCGTCTCCATGAAGAAGGCCGACAATGACAAAACGCCGCGACGACGTGACGTTCTCTCGGGCATCTTGGATCTTGCTGCTGATGGCCACAATGGTGGCAACATCGACGGCCAGCGCGACGGAAGAATTTACCGTCGTTTTGCTCCCCGACACGCAATTCTATTCGCAGAATGAACCGTCCTGGTACACAGCGCAGACCCAGTGGATCCGCGACAATGTTGAGACGGAAAACATCAAGTTCGTGATCCATCTGGGTGACATTGTCAACACGGCCAGTTCGACGACCCAGTGGCAGAACGCGTCGGCCTCCCAGTCGATTCTGGAGGGGGTCTATCCGATCCCGCACAGCGTCATGCCGGGCAATCACGACATGATCGTTTCGACAGCCGGCGTTCGCGACGCAACCAATTACAACGCCTACTTCCCACGGAGCCGGTATGAAAACCAGCCGTGGTTTGGCGACACGTACGGCACGACCAACGAAAACAACTACAGTTTCTTCAGCGTGGACGTGCCCGGCAGCGAAAACGACCTGGACTTCATGGTCTTGTGTCTTGAACCGTTCCCCAGCGACTCGGCAATCGCCTGGGCCAATGCCGTCGTCAACGCGTATCCCGACCATCGCGTCATTCTGAACACCCATCTTTATCTCAACCCCGACGGCAATAGACGTGTTGAAACCACCTACGGCAACTTTCAGGGCAACGACGGCAACGACGTCTACAATAAGCTGGTCAAAAACCATCCGAACATCTTCATGGTCAACTGCGGACACATCTCTTACGAGGCGCTCAGCGTCAGCGACAACGTGGCGGGCGGCCAGGTTTACGAAATATTGAGCGACTATCAGCGGCCGGACGACGAAAACAACTGGCTTTACGGCTACGGTTGGCTCCGCACGCTGCGGTTCGTGCCCGACGAAAACCGAATCACCGTCAACGCCTACACGCCCGTTCATGGCCTGACCAACGGCTACTACGACGGTTTCACGATCGAATACGACATGGGCGGCACGGTCGCGCCGGCGGCGTCGCACCCGGCGGCCGTGTTGCGATCGAGTTGGAGTTTCTCGGGCAACGCGAACGATCTGGTCGGCTTGAAGGACTTCACGCTGGGAAGCTACGCGACGTTCACGGCGGGCCGCTTCGGCGACGGGCTCGCCTTAAACGGCACGGCGGATGGGGATGCTGTCGCGGACGGCGGGCTGGGACTCTCCATCACCGACGCGTTCTCCGGCGCGGCCTGGGTGAAGTACGATTCGGCCAACACGCCTTTTGCCCGCATCCTCAGCCTGGTCGACGACGGCAACAACGCGTGCAACGTCGTTTTCGCCGAGGGAGACGCCACGAGCAGTCCGATCGTCGTTCGGGTGGTGAAGGACGGCATCGCCTATCACGTCATCACCGAGGAAGAAGTCGATCGCAACGTCTTTCATCACATCGCATTCGCCTTCGATGACAACGGCGGCCCCACGGCCCGCATGAAGCTCCAAGTCTGGATCGACGGCGTCGAAGCGACCCTCGGCGAGGCGAACCACCGCGACGGATTGCGCGGCGACGAGGGCGACTTCATCCTCGGCAGGACGGACGACGCCGTGATCGACCAGAAGTATAAGTTCACCTCGGAATTCTTCTCTGGCGTGATCGACGAGTTACGGTGGTACGACGGCGTGCTCACCGACGAACAGGTGGCCGCCCTGCTTCTGCCCACGCCGGGCGATGCCACGCTGGACGGCCTGGTCAACGCGGCCGACGCGAGGGTGCTGGCGGCGAACTGGCTCCAGGCGACCTCTCCCTACACGAACGGCGACTTCAACGGCGACGGCATGGTCGACGACCTGGACGCTTCGATTCTCGCCGCCAACTGGTCCAGCACGGCCGAATCGGTCGGCGTGCCCGAGCCGGGGAGTCTCGTCCTACTGATCGGGATCGTTCTTCTAGGCATGTCATGCTGGAAGCGCAGCCGCGTAGGCCGGTAGAAATCTCGACCTCGACTCGCAGGGTGCCATGTCCACGCTTGCGTGGAAATGTGGAGGCTGCGGAAGCTCTGGAAAACATGCCCACGCAAGCGTGGGCATGGCGCCCAACTCGGACCGGTAGTCGTTCAAGGTGACCGACGACGCCAGAGCAAAAGGGCGCTGAGACTGCCCAGGAGGAGCAGCGGGAGCAGGGTGGGCTCGGGCACGGTGAGGTTCTGGCCTTCGGCCGTCATGTTCCAATGGGCAGCCAGGATCGAGGCGTCCAGGTCGTCGACCACGCCGTCGCCGTTGAAATCGCCCTTGGTCCAGGTTGCGTTGCCCTTGAGCCAGTTCGCGGCCAGCGCGCGGGCGTCGGCCGCGTTGACGACGCCGTCCTGGTTGGCATCACCGGACAGACGGTCCAGCAGCGTGTCGCCCGGGTGGGTGAACAGGTACTCGGCGTCGTCGGCGAACACGCTCCAGTTGTAGATCTGCAGGTCGTCGAGCCATCCTTTGAAATCGCGATCCATATTGGCCCGATTGCCCAGGAAAAGATCGCTGGTAAGACCCTCGAAATCCAACCCGTAGCCCGAGGTGAGCAGTTCCCCGTTGACGTACCAGAAGTGCCGGCCGTACTCGTCGACGGTCAAGACGTGCTGGTGCCAGGTGTTGTCGGGCCAGGAGGTGCCGCTGGTGCCGTCCGGGCCCAATTCGCCGAGTTGGATCTCGCTGATCCAGCCGGTGAACACGCTGTTGCCGTTGGCGTTGTAGCGCCGCATGAACAGGTTTCCGTAATCTACCGAGTCGCTCAGGAAATAGCCCTGGTTGTCGTCCGGGTGGGTCTTGGACCAGAAGACGATCGCAAAAGGTCCTTCGCCGAGCACGTCCTTGTTGATGCGGACCGCGTCGTTGGCGCCGTCGAAGGTGACGGCCCCGCTGCCCGGGAAGGCCCCGTTGCTCGTTCCGGCCACGGCGTTTCCGATCGCCACGCCGGCATACTGGCCCGACTCGGAGGCCAGGTTCCCGTCGAATCGCCAGTGCAGGACGCTTCGTTCTCGAACCGGCGGATCGGGGAACACGCTGTTGGGCATAATCTGCTGCAAGTCGGCCAGGTCGTATTTTTCCAGCGCCCCAGGCACGACGTGGCCGAGCATGTTCTCGCGCAGCGGCTGCGCCACGACGTCGTGGAGCCAGCTCGTGATCGTCGGGTCGACGAGTTCGACGTGGGTCACACGCGTGTCCAACGCGCCGGCGTGCACGACCGAAGTGACCGCGTCGCCGACGCCGATCACGTTGACGTTCGAGGCGTCGACGTCCGGGCGTTGCAGCAGCCATTCGAGCGAGGCCATGATCTCTTCGACCCGGCGCCCGACCAACGGCCGGCCGTTGTACATGGCGACCATCGAGGTGCGGAACTCGTCGTTTTGGTATTTCGAATCGGTGTCCTTGGTCTCGCCGAATCCGCACAGGTCGATGCTCAGGACGATCTGGCCCTGGTTGACGAGCTGCTCGACCGGTCCGCCGACGTCGGCTCCCGCCGCCTTTCCCGACCCGTCAATGTAGATCGTCACCGGCGCCGTGCCCTGAAGGTTGTCGGGGGTGAACAGCAGGCCGGGAATCGGGATCTCGTTAGGCCGGGTGAGGCCGAGCTTCTCGATCTGGTAGCCGTCGCGGTCGATGATGCCCGCCTGCACCTTGTTGATCGAGCCGACCGACGAGTCGATGCCCAGCAGCTCACGGATTTCGGTCCGGCAGGTTTCAGCGTCGTTCTGGGCCCAGAACGCGGCCCGTTGCGATTTCGTTTCGATGGCGTATTCCAGGTTCAGGTCCGGGACCGTCTTCTCGTCGCTGAAGCTCGATCGGACCTGGCCGGTCGTCGTGCACTGGAGGGCGCTGATCGATTGGACCTGAAGGTTGGCCGGCTCGACCACGGGCGACGAATCGCCCAACAGCCAGGTCTTCATCCACTGGACGGCCGCCTCGCGCCGCGGCTGGCTCCAGCCGTGGGGATCGTCGTAGGTGAACAGGTCGACCGAGCTGGTCGCCCCGAGGACTCCGTAAGCCTGCTGCGCGTCGGCGTAGGCTTGCTGCGTGCCGGCAATGGGGAAATAGTCCTGTTCGGCCGCGAGGATGCGGATGGGCGTCGGCGCGCGGAGCGTGATCAAGTCGGCATGGTCGATCAGATACTTGCCCTGGTTCGGATAGTGCTGTTCACAGTCTTGCGGCCCAATGGCATTGACCACCCGGTCGAACTCAGAGACGTAGCACGAAGGCGCGGAGACCTTGATGCGGGTGTCGAACGCGGTCGTCCACAGCGTTTGGGTTCCGCCGCCCGAGTTGCCCGTCATGCCGATCAGATCGCCGTTGATCTCGGGCCGGCTGATCAGGTAATCGATGCCGCGCATGGCGTCCCAGATTTCGTAAGTCCCGGCCGTCATGCCAAGCGCGCGGGCCCCCGTGCCCACCAGGGTGTGGGCGGTGGTGCCGTCGTACGTGTCGAAGATTTGGAGTCGTTCGCCCTGGCTGATCGGATCGAAGATCAGGGCGGCCATGCCGTTTTTTGCCATCAGGATCGAGGCCCGTTGGTAGGAGTCGTAGGCCTTGCCTTCGGCCGAGTGGCCGCAAGGAATCAGCACGCCAGGCACCGGCTCGGTCACGTCGGTGGGCAGGTAGAGGTTGGCCGTGACGTGGAACCCGGGCCGGGACTCGTAGACGATCTTCTCGATCTTGTAGTTCTCGCCGGGAACGATGATCGTGCCGGTGACCTGGGCGTTCAGAGGCGTGATCTCGTCCGGAAGATGACCGACCATCGAGACGAGGTCTTGCTGGATCTGGGCCTGACGCGCGGCCAGGGCGGCCGGCGAGGTCACCGCGTCAGCTTGGGCCTGGTCACGCTGGTTGTCCAACGTGGCCAGCTCGGCCCTCAGATTGTTCCAGAGGTAGCTGCTGCCGGCGGCCCCGAGGACCGAATAATCGTCCGCGGGCGACGCAAGCGGCATCGCAAGGAGAACGGTCGTCAACGCCCCGACGAACAGTAGGCGAATCATGGGTGTCTTTCTCGATCCGGTCAGAAACACAAAAAGGCCCTCGGGCGATCTCCGCTCGCATGGCGGGCAGGGTCTCGCCCGAGGCGCCCCCAAACATTACACCCCTCGAAGTCGTCGCCACGCGAGCCCCGAAAGGGCCGCGGCCAGAAGCAGAACGAGGCTGCTCGGCTCCGGCACTTCCATCAGCGTGAGGCCGGGGTTGTCGAACAGCAGCTTGGCGTCCGCTTCGGAAAGGTTCCAGTTATAAATCTGCAGGTCGTCCATTAGACCGGCGTAGTCGCGACCCAAGTCGGCTCGATTGCCCAGGTAGAGATCGCTCACGAGCGCCTGGAAGCCGTTGCCGGTTCCCCAATCGGGCTCAATGTTTTCCTCGAAAGCCAACGTGCCGTCGACGTACACCCTGGCGTTGCCCCACTCGCCGTCGATCGCGACAACGAGGTGGTGCCACTCGTCGTAGGTCGCCGCCACTCCCGTATTGGGATCGACGAAGTTTGGGAAATCGTCCCCGCCAGCCCAGAAACTGAACTCGGTGTTGAACCGTCGTAGCAGCAGATTGGCGTAGTCGTTCGAATCCGCGAACAGGTAGCCGTTGTTGCCGCTTGTATCCTTCGTCCAGACGGCGATGCTGTACTTGTTGGTCGAAATAACGCTCTGGTCGATTGCCACGGCGTCGTTGTTGCCGTCGAAGGAGACGGCGCCGCTGCCGGCGAACGCTCCGTTGTCGGTGCCCGCGGCGGCGTTACCGATCGCGGTACCGTGGGCCGTGCCGCCCTCTTCGTTCAGGTTGCCGTCGAACTTCCAGCGACGGACCGCGGCGTTGGCGGGCCGGTCGCCCGGCGCGGCCGTGCAGCCCGGATCGGGATAGGCGCCGGCGTCATACGTGGCCAGCGTCGCGCCCGGATTGGCGTAGAGGTACTGGGCCATGCCCGTGTTGGCGCTGCCCTGGTAGATCTGCACCTCGTCCATGTAACCCGAGTAGGTGCGACCGCCGATCA
>JAFGFF010000207.1 GCA_016931075.1 Pirellulales bacterium
CCCCAATCCCCAATCCCCAATCCCCAACCCCTCGCCCTCCACCCCCCATGTCAGACCTCGACCAATACGACTACCCGTTGCCCGAGGAGCTGATCGCGCAGGCGCCGGCGCCGGTCCGGACCGATGCGAGGCTGCTGGTGGTGGATCGGCGAGACGGGACGATTGCGCATCGGCATATCCGGGACCTGCCGGAGTTGCTTTCGCCGACCGACTGTCTGGTGCTCAACGACACGCGGGTAGTGCCAGCCCGGTTGGTCGGGCGGCGCACGGCCACAGGCGGGCACTGGGAAGGGCTCTTTTGGGAGGTCGGCCCCGAAGGGCTCTGGCGGATCATGGGCAAGACGCGGGGCAAGCTCACCTCGGGCGAGACGATCACGCTCGAAGGACTCGACGGCCAGGACGACCTCGTGCTGCACCTCGGTGCCCGCGAGGGCGAAGGCGTTTGGATCGTCCGGCCCGAGACCGACGAGGACGCCTTCACAGCCTTGGAACGGGTGGGACGCGTGCCGCTGCCGCCGTACATTCGCAAAGGCCGGATGATCGAGTCCGACCGGCAGCGCTACCAGACCGTTTTTGCGCGAAACCCCGGCGCGGTGGCCGCCCCGACGGCCGGGCTGCACTTTACCGAAGCGCTGCTTCGCCGTCTGGACGACCTGGGCGTGACCCTCTGCCGCGTGACGCTGCACGTCGGCCTGGGCACGTTTCGCCCCATCGCCACCGACACGTTGGACGCCCATCAGATGCACTCCGAATGGGGCCGGTTGGACGAAGAGACCGTTGGGCGGATCGAATCCTGCCGCGCCAACGGCGGGCGCGTGGTGGCCGTCGGCACGACCGTCGTCCGCGTGCTCGAAACGGCCGCCGATCCTCAAGGCCGACTCTGCCCCTTCTCCAGCCAGACCGACCTGTTCATCCGCCCGCCGTATGAGTTTCGCGCCGTCGACGTCCTGCTGACCAATTTTCATCTCCCCAAGACAACGCTCCTCGTCCTCGTGCGAACCTTCGGCGGCGACGCCCTGATCCGCCAGGCCTACGAAGAAGCCCTCCGCCAGGAATACCGTTTCTACAGCTACGGCGACGCGATGCTGATTTTGTAGGCGGCCCGCGGAAAAGGTGCCAGGCACCTTTTGCCGGAACGGCCCTTCGGGTGCTTCACGGAAAAGGTGCCAGGCACCTTTTCCGCCGTGACACCTTTTCGGCCGCGTTGCCCGAGGTGTGAACGGTTACAAACACAAAAGACAACTTGCTCGAATCCGAAGAATGCCCTTGGATATTCCCCCCCAGAGGCTACAATATCGCTGTACCCCGAGCGAATTACCTTCGGGCGTCGAACGAAACCGCCCGCGGCGGCTTGGCCCGCTTGGACGGGCAATGCGTTTGCGCGATAATAGGAATACTCTCTCACAAGGAGTCTTATCATGGGAACCGGCGCCATTGTTTTGATCGTAGTGGGCGTGCTCTTCGTGCTGATCGTATTGGCGATCATCAGCATTTACAACAAGCTGGTGGCGCTGCGGAATCGGTACAAGAACGCGTTCGCCCAGATCGACGTGCAGTTGAAACGCCGCTACGACCTGATTCCGAATCTGGTCGAGGTGGCCAAGGGCTACATGAAGCATGAGCGCGAGACGCTCGAGGCGGTGATCCAAGCCCGAAACCAGGCCGTCAACGCCGGCCAGGCGGCGGCCCAGAACCCGGGCGACCCGACGGCCATGAAATCGTTAGGCAGCGCCGAAGGCCAGCTCACCGGCGCGTTGGGCCGGCTGTTCGCCCTGTCGGAAAACTACCCCGACCTGAAGGCCAACCAGAACATGCTGTCGCTGCAAGAAGAGCTCTCCTCGACGGAGAACAAAGTGGCCTTCTCGCGACAGGCCTACAACGACGCCGTCACCCGCTACAACACGGCCCGCGAGACGTTCCCCAACGTCCTGTTCGTCGGCGTGTTCAATTTCCAGGAGGCCAACCTGTTCGAGGTAAAAGAGGAACAGGAGCGCGAGGCGCCGAAGGTTTCGTTTACCTGAGAAACGAAAATTGTAGGAGGCGACTCCTGTCGCCGAATGGGCCCCGATTCGAGAACTTTCGGCGACGGGAGTCGCCTCCTACAATGGCCTGAATCGGCAAGGAGTCGCCCATGGATTTCTTCGAGCAGCAAGAGGTTGCCCGACGCCGGACGGGAAGGCTGATCGTCTACTTCGCGATGGCCGTCGTGGCAATCATCGTGGCCATCTATTTCGTCGTGCTCCTGGCCATGATGTCGCTGGAGGGCTATACGGACCGCTCCAGCCCTTCGTCGTCGTACAACCACCGGGACTATTCAAATCGCTACGGCGGCTCAGGCTATTCACGTTCGTACGGCGGCACGGACTATTCAGCCCCCACCACGCGGCCGGTCGAGACGAACCGCTATTCACAGTCGTTCTGGCATCCGCAGCTTGCGCTGGTGGTCGCGGCGGCCACGGTGGGACTGATCCTGCTGGCCAGTCTCTACAAGACGTCGCAGCTTGCCTCCGGCGGCGAGACCGTCGCGCTGATGATGGGCGGACGGCTGATCGACTCGCAGACGCGCGACCTGGCCGAGCGGCGGCTGTTGAACGTCGTCGAGGAGATGGCCCTGGCGTCCGGCACGCCTGTGCCGCCCGTCTACGTCATGGACGCCGAGCCGAGCATCAACGCGTTCGCCGCGGGCCACGAGCCGGGCGACGCGGTGATCGGCGTGTCGCGCGGGTGCCTCGAATACCTCAACCGCGACGAGCTGCAGGGCGTCATGGCCCACGAGTTCAGCCACATCCTCAACGGCGACATGCGTCTGAACCTCCGGCTGATCGGCGTCCTGTTCGGCATCCTGGCTATCGCCATGATCGGCTGGTTCGTCTTGCGCGTGATGCCCTATTCGAGCCGCAGCCGCAACGACAAGGGCGGCGGGATCATCCTACTGATTATGGCCGTCGGCGTGGGCCTGCTGATCATCGGGTCGGTCGGCCTGTTTTTCGGCAAGCTGATCAAAAGCGCCGTCTCGCGCCAGCGCGAGTACCTGGCCGACGCCTCGGCCGTGCAGTTCACCCGAATGCCGGGCGGAATCGCCGGCGCGCTCAAAAAGATCGGCGGCCGGCCCGAGACGTCCAGAATCAAGGACGCCCACGCCGAAGAGATCAGCCACATGTTCTTCTGCAGCGCGTTTGGGAGCCATAATCGGCAGTTTTTCGCGACCCACCCGCCGCTGGTCGACCGGATCAAGCGGATCGAGCCGACGTTCGACGGCGAGTTCCCCAAAGTCGTCCCGCCGGTCCAGGTCACCAGCCAGTCGCTTGCCGCCGAGTCGAAGTCGCGACCCAAACCGGGCCAGCCGCTCGACGCCCTTCTGCCGGGCGGCGCAACGACGGCCATGGATCCGACGGGCGTGCTCAACAAGATCGGCCTGCCCAACATGGCCGGAATCCTGCTGGCCGCCAGCATCCTCGAAAGCATGCCCGAGCCCCTGCGCGACGCGGCCCATGAGCCCTACGGCGCCCGGGCGGTGATCTACGCCATCCTGCTGGACCGCGACGCCCCGATGCGCCAGCGCCAGCTCGACGCCCTGCAGCCCAAGGCCGAGGAGCAGTCGTTCCGCGAGACGCAGCGGATGGCCCCGCTGGTCGACTCGCTAGCCTCGCGGGCACGGCTGCCGCTGGTCGAAACGACGTTTCCCGCGCTGCGGAAGCTCTCGCCCGAGCAGTACGGCCGGTTCCGCCAGAACGTCGAACTGCTGATCCGGGCCGATGACAAGGTCGACGTGCTGGAATACACGGTCCACACGATGTTGCTGCGTCACCTGGACGTCCACTTCGGCCTGGCCAAACCGCCGTCGGCCCGGTACCGGCGTCTGGATCCCCTGCTGCCCTCGATCGTCACCGTGTTATCATGCCTGGCCTACGCCGGCCAGACCGACGAGGCCGACATCCAGCGCGCCTTCGACAAAGGCATGGCCGAGCTGGACCGCCAGGCCTCACTCCTCCCCCGCTCCGAAAGCGGCCTGGGCCCCTTCGAAAAGGCCCTGAAAACCCTGGCCGAAGCCACGCCCGCCCTGAAGCGTCCGCTGCTGACCGCCTGCATCGCCTGCGTCGCCGCCGACGCCCAAGTCACCCCCCGCGAAGCCGAACTCGTCCAAGCCGTCGCCGCCAACCTGGGCGTGCCTATTCCACCGCTGGTCGCGCCGCCGGAGGAGGAGCCGGTGGGGAGCGGGCGGTAGAAGGAGGATGGACCAAAGGGCGGCCGCACGTTAATGACGCCAACGGCGTCCAACATATCAGCCCAGGGCAACGCCCTGGGGATCCGGTTGTGTCATATCAGGAAAGCCCTGAAGGGGCGTCACAAGGTGAAGGGGCGTCACCATGCCGCAGTCGTTGGCCAAAAACCTGTTGCATCTCGTCTACGGCACGAAACACCGAAAACGATGGATTCATGCCGACACGGCCGACGGCCTTTGGGCCTATCAGGCAGGCGTGTTCAAGCAATGGGACAGCCCGGCGTTGGCCATCGGCGGTTATGAAGATCATGTGCATGTACTGTTCGTGCTTTCAAGAAACCATCCGTTGAAGAATATCGTCGAAGAGGTCAAGAAAAGCAGTTCGAAATGGATAAAGACGCAAGGCCCGGAGTTTGCCGCATTTCAATGGCAGAAAGGCTATGCAGCGTTTTCGGCAAGCCAATCAAGCGTGGACGAGGTGAAGAGCTACATCGAGGCCCAACCGGATCGGCATCGCAAGATGAGCTTTCAAGACGAATTCCGCGCGTTGTTGAAACGACATGGGCTGGAATTCGATGAATGCTACGTCTGGGACTAGGCCATTTGTGTCGCCCCTTCAGGGCTCTCTTTGAGAAAATCACCCTTTTACTTGAGTCGCCAGACTGGGATACCCATATCCTCCAACAACCGAGCAAGTAGGAAGTGAGCGATGACATCACCCAGGCATCCCTGGATCGGGTTGATTGTCTTTGTGGTTGCCTGCTTCGCTGTGGCGTGGCTTGGCAGCATCGCAACGACTCCGAAACTCGACAACTGGTATGCTGCTCTGGTCAAGCCCGGCTGGAATCCACCTAATTGGATCTTCGGACCGGTCTGGTCGGCTCTCTACCTGACCATGGCGGTAGCGGCCTGGCTGATTTGGCGTCAAGACGGCCTGGATGAGGCTCGGTGGTCTCTGACCCTGTTTGGAGTTCAGTTGGGTTTGAATTTGTTGTGGTCTTGGATTTTTTTTGGCATGAAGAATCCTGGTCTCGCGTTTGGTGAGGTTCTCCTTCTGTGGGCGACGATTGTAGCAACGATGGTGGCATTCTGGCGCCGTTCAAGGATCGCTGGCTTGCTGTTCGTACCCTACCTGGCCTGGGTCACATTTGCCGCAGTGTTGAACTACACCATTTGGCGACTGAATGCGTAGTCTCGAAATAGAATCAGTCGTGTGCCGTCCGTGAGTCAGTAGTCGGACCGGACGTCATGTTCGATAATCCCATAATCCGAAATAACCTGTAGGGAACACCCTCCGTGGCGTTCCTTTATGGAGCGATCTGTTAGGAGCCCCTGATATGGTCATCGACGAGGGTGTTCTTGCGGACGTGTGCGAGTTGGTGCGACAACACGCGGGAAAAGGAGTGAACCTGACGGCGGAATCGACCTTGTTTGGAGATCTCGGCATCTGGGGCGACGACGCCGTGGAGTTGATGACGGAGTTCCACCATCGTTTCGGCGTTGATCTTTCCCATTTCGACTACAGCAATCACTTCTTGCCGGAAGCCTACTCGTGCCTACAGTCTGCATTCCTCCCCTGCGTTGCGGCAGCACGGTTCTTCAGGCGGCATCTTTCACGCAAAACACCGGAAGAAGCGGAACACCTTGTTCCCATCACACTATCCCAATTGGCCGAAGCCGTACAAATGCAGTCGTGGCCGGTCGAATGGGAAACAAGGACAGGGCATAAATAAACAGTTAGAGCCCAACGACGACGTGGCGAGCAGAGGCGGACGTTATTGGCCTATTTATCACGAAACCACGAAAGGACGAAAGCACGAAACAAGATGAGGGGGGACGCGAAAACGACGCTTAACGAACGGATGTCAGCCCGTGACGATCCGCGTTGTTTTTGATTTCGTGTTTTCGTACTTTCGTGGTTTCGTGATCCTTTTTACCGAAAACCTCTTCCATCATACCAGGTATTGTGCCAGCCTTTTCTCTCCGCGCTATGGAAAACCATGCCGGATCGAAGTAAGATTACCTGATACGAAATCTGCCTGGCGGTTGGAAGACAATAGACACGTTCCATGGGGCAATCCCTCCGTGTGCCTCCGTGTGCCTCCGCGTCCCCCGTGGTGAATAGATTTCTGTCTTCTCTACCACGGAGGACGCGGAGGCACACGGAGGAAATTCTCTAATAGCTCTCTTGTGATATGTCAACTCCCGTCCCTTCCCCGCCGTCGTCTGGATTGCCGCGTTGGGTGGCGTGGGCTGTGGTCGTGATTGCCTTGGGCGTGCGGATCGGGGTGCTCGTGGCGATGCCGGAGGGGCTGAACGAGGATCCGGACGCGTATCGGGCGTTGGCGGAAAATATCATCGAGCATGGCACGCTGGGGCGGGGGGATGTGGCCAGCGCGTATCGGCCGCCGTTGTATCCGGTGGTGTTGACGCCGTGCGTGCTCTTGGGGGAATACACGCCGGTGGCGATCGGGGTGCTGCACGTGCTGTTGGGCGTGGGGACGGTGGTGATCGTCTATCGGCTCGCGCAGGCGTGCCGGTTGGGGTGGGGGGCGGTGGTGGCGGCGCTGCTGGTGGCGGGCGATCCGATCTTGCTGGGCCAGTCGGTCCAGGTGATGACCGAAACGACGGCCACGTTTCTGACCGCGCTCGCGCTCTGGCGCCTGGTACGGACGGTGCAACAACCGACGATCGCTCGAGCGGCGGCGTTCGGCGCGGCCGGGGCGGCGGCTGGGCTGTGCCGGCCCGAGCTGTTCTTGTGGATCGGACTGTGCGTGCCCGTGCTGTGGCTGATGTTGGAGTCCTGGGCGGCCCGGTTTCGGGTGGTCGGGACGACCGTCGCCGTAGCGGCCGTGGTGGTCGCGCCTTGGGCCGTGCGGAACGCGGTCCAGTTCGGCCGGCCGATGGTCACGACGACGCACGGGGGCTACACGCTCTTGCTGGCCAACAACCGGCCGTTTTATGAGTACCTTCGCGGGGGCGAACCAGGCACGGTCTGGAACGCGCGGGAACTGGGCGACGAGTTCGGCGGCCATGCCGCGTTCGAAAGCCCCGAGGAGGAATCCCTGACCGACCGCCTGGCCTACGATCTTGCCTGGAATAACATGACGGCCCAGCCCGACATGTTCGCCTGGTCGTGCGTGGTGCGTGTCGGCCGCCTCTGGGCACTCGCGCCACATCAAGGAAGCACGGCCCGGCGCGTGGGCGTCGCCGTCTGGTATGTCGGTGTGTTCGCATTGGCGTTGGTCGGCATGTGGCGAATGGTCCGAGAGCGGGACGACCCCGGCGGGCTGTGGCTCTGGAGTGTCCTTTTGGTGGTCTCGATCACGGGCGTTCACGCCATCTATTGGAGCAACATGCGGATGCGTGCCCCCCTTGTTCCGGTGGTCGCCTTGGCCGCCGCGGCGGGGCTGCTCGGCCGCCGGGCCCAGGCCGAGGGCCCTAAGTCCAAGGGCGAACACGACTTGGACGCCTGGATTACCCCTCAATAAAGGTGACAGTCACCAAATTTCGGCGGTTTAGGAAGAAAGTCATCGTGAAATCTGTGTATTTTTCCCAAATTTGGTGACAGTCACCTTTTTTCTTTCACTTGATCCAGGTTGGCCACACACCTATAATCCCGGCTCGCCACGCCCGGTCCTGGATGACGGTATGGGCGTAGGCAAGGATGAGGGGCTCCCTTTTCGACGAAGGTCCGGGATCGAGGAACGATCTCCGCCAGGCAAGGATGCCGGTCTGCTGACACTTCACGACGCCTCCAATTCGTCCGTCCAGGATTCGACCCGGTCGCGCGCGCGGACCGCCGGGAGCGTGTTGCCTCGCCCCGTTCTTCTCGCCATCGTTCTCGTGGCGTGCTTTGCGATGCGTTCGTCGGCCGACGTGCGCTTGCCGACGTCCAACGAGGCGTTGCCGATCGAGGTGACCGCGCAGACGGCCCAGCGGTGGACCCAAGGCAACGAAGAGGTCTGGGTCCTGCGGGGCAAGTGCCAGATCCTGCAGGGCGGCGACACGTCGACCAGCGACGAGGCGGTTGTTTGGATCAACCAAACGCCAGGCCAGCAAAGCGGCCTGCGCCGAGCGGTCGCCTACCTCGAAGGCCACGTGTCCGTCAAGCGGAGCGGCTCGAAAGACAAATCGACTTCCCAACTGGACGACCAGTCCTGGATCGGCAAGTTCGAATCGTCGCAAGGCGTGGCGGTGCACGTCGACCAGGTGGCCGGGGCGCCGTCGAACACGCCGGAGCTTTACCGCCGGGCGATGGCTCGCCGGATGCCGCAAGCCGACCAGGCCGTCCGTCGGACGCAATACACGCAGTACGACTCGATCATACCGCCGCAGCCCGATGCCCCGCAGCAGGCGGCCACCCGGCGGATTCGCTTCCGTGCCCGAAGCAACGTCGAGCCGAACGCCCGGTTCACCCGCGACCCGGCCAGCGGCCAGCTCATCGGCGTTGTTTCCGGCGGGGTGACGTTGATCGTCGACGGGATCCCGAAGGTCGGCACGATCGACGTCTCGGCCGACCGGCTCGTTCTCTGGACGGTCGCGTCCGACAACCTGAACGTCCAGAGCGACATCTGGCAAGACGAAGGCATCCCGCTGGAACTGTACATCGAGGGGAACATCGTCTTCCGCCGCGGCCAGCAGGTGATCCACGCCGACCAGATGTACTACGACGTCCGGGGCCACCGGGGCGTCGTACTCGACGCCGAGTTGCTCAGCGAGGTGCCCAAGTACGAAGGCAAGCTGCGGCTGAACACCAAGGTGCTCCAGCAGCTCGACGCCAACCACTTCATCGCGCAGGACAGTTTCCTGACGTCGAGCCGGATGGGCAAGCCGGGCTACCGGATCGAGGTCGGCAACGTGTCGTTCGAGCAGTACGAGCGGCAGATGTTCGATCCCACGACCGGCCAGTCGGTGCCCGACCCGGACCCGCAGGGCCGCGTCGTCGGCCGCGACACGTTCGTCTACTTCGGCGACGTCCCGATCTTCTACTGGCCCAAGTTCGCCACCGAGTTCGAAGACCCCTCGTTGTTCATCCGGCGCGCGCGGTTGAAGAACGACAACATCTTCGGCAATCAGATCCTGACCGATTGGAACGGCTACCAGCTTTTCGGCGTCGAGAACAAGCCGGCCGGCACCGAGTTCGACATCAGCCTCGACTACATGAGCAAACGGGGTTTCGGCCACGGGACCACGTTTACCTACGCCCGACCCGATTTCTTCGGGCTCGGCGGACCGGCCGCCGGGCTGGCCGACTACTGGGGCATCAACGACCGGGGCGAAGACAACCTCGGGCGAGGGCAGCGCCGGCTGCCGCTGGACAAGAACTACCGCTACCGCCTCTTCTGGCAGCACCGCCAGCGACTGTCCGACCGGTGGCAGCTTTCGGCCGAGTTGGGCTGGATCAGCGACCGCAACTTCCTCGAACAGTACTACGAGCGCGAGTGGGACGAACTGAAGGACGAGTCGACCGGCGTCGAACTTCGCCATGCGAAAGACAACGTCACGTGGTCGTTCACGGCCGACGCCCGGCTCAACGGATTCTTCACCCAGACGGAGTGGTATCCGCGGATGGACCACTTCTGCCTGGGCCAGCCCTTGTTCGGCAACGCCGTGAGCTGGTTCGAGCACACGCAGATCGGCTACGGCAACTACAAGATCGCCGACGCGCCGCGAAATCAGCCGCAATTCGACGTCTTCGCTCCGCTGCCGTGGGAAGTGGCCGCTCGGGGCGAACGGCTCGTCACGACGCAGGAGCTCGACTGGCCGCTGCAGCTCGGGCCGGTTCGGGCCGTGCCCTATGCGTTGGGACAGTTGGCCCATTGGGGCGAGGACGTCACGGGCGACGACTTGCAACGGGCGTCGTGGCAGGCGGGCGTCCGGGCGAGCATGCCGATGTGGCGGGTCGATCCGGGCATCAACAGCGATTTCTGGAACGTCCATGGGCTTGCTCACAAGATCGTCTTCGACGCCGAACTGGCCTTCGCCCAGTCCAATCGGAACATGACCCAACTGCCGCTGTATGATCCGCTGGACGACGATTCGATCGAGGCGTTCCGCCGGCGGATGGCCTTTTTGACGTTCGGCACCGGCGCCGGCGGCGTGCCGGCCTATCCGGCCCAATTCGACCCTCGCTACTACGCCCTGCGGACCGGTCTGTCGAGTTGGGTCACCTCGCCCAGCGCCGAAGTGTTCGACGACATGACGACCGTCCGGCTGGGAATGCGACACCGCTGGCAGACGAAACGCGGGATGCCGGGCCAACGACACATCATCGACTGGATCACGTTCGACTCCGGCGCGGTCTTCTATCCCGACGACGCCCGCGATAACTTCGGCCAGGCGCTCGGGCTGGTCAACTACGACTTCACCTGGCACCTCGGCGATCGGCTCACGCTGGCGTCCGATGGGCTGTTTGATTTCTTCAACCAGGGCCAGAAGATCGTCACGGTCGGCGGGTTCCTCAGCCGGCCGCCGCGCGGCAGCTTGTATCTGGGTCTGCGAGTGTTGGACGGGCCGGTCAGCAGCCAGATCGTCAACTGCGCGTACACCTACCGGATGAGCCCGAAGTGGATCTCGTCGTTGGCCATGTCGTTCGACCTGGGCAGCGAAGGCAACATCGGCCAGCAGTTCACCGTCACCCGGATCGGCGAATCGCTGCTGGTCAGCGCCGGCTTCAACGTCGACGCCAGCCGCGGGAATGTCGGCGCGATGCTGGCCATCGAACCCCGCTTCCTCCCGAAGAACCGCCTGGGCCACTCCGGCGGCGCGATCGTCCCCGCCGCGGGAGCGTATGGATTGGAGTAGGGCATAAGCCATTGTGCAAACAGGCTATGACTGAATCATAATTTGTAGGAGGCGACTCCTGTCGCCGAACGGGCATGTGCAAACAGGCTATACCTGAATCATAATTTGTAGGAGGCGACTCCTGTCGCCGAACGGGCCCCGATTTGCAGGCATTCGGCGACAGGAGTCGCCTCCTACAGATAAGAGAATTCCCTATGTAATTCTGGCGCGAACCCTAAACCATGTCCAACATGCCTGAACGCCAACCGGAACGGTCGTGGAGCGCGAAGTTCGGCGACGCCTTTCGCGGTCTGAAGCAGGGCGTGCGAGGGCAGAGCAGTTTCTTCGTCCATTTCTTCGTGGCCGCCGCCGTCGTCGTCGCCGGCCTGGGCGTCGGCGTCTCGCGGCTCGAGTGGTGCGTGCTGGTCCTCTGCATGACGATCGTGCTCTCGGCCGAGATGTTCAACAGCGCGTTGGAATCGATGGCCCGGGCCGTCACCCGTCAACACGACACCGACCTGGGCGGCGCCCTGGACATCGGCAGCGCGGCCGTGCTCTTGGCCTCGATCGGCGCGGCCGTCGTCGGCCTCCTCATCCTCGGCCAACCCCTGGCCACACTACTCGGTTGGTGGCCAGCGGGTTGAGTGCTGAAGGCATCAGAGAAAAGCGGCCACAGATGAACACGGATGGACACGGATGAAGGGGGAGTGATTAGTGGCCATGTCCATGCTTCCGGGCGTGCTCGGGCAGTAGACGTTTTTGGCAAAGGGGCTAAACGATCCTCGCGTTGGCCCACGTGCCGGGTCCTTCGGCGCGGTGAAACCGCACTTCGAACCAGTGCAGGTAGATATTCGCCAACAGCGGGGAGATGACTCCGCCTTGGGGCGTGCCTTGGGCGTTGCGACGCAACGTGCGTCGGCCCTGCTCGTCGTCCTCCGCGATCGGAGCGTCGAGCCACAAGCGAATCAGACGCAGGACCTGACGGTCCGCGATCCGCATCTGGAGGGCTTTGAGCAGTTGATCGTGGGGAATGGTGTCGAAATAACCTTGCAGGTCCGCGTCGTATACTTCCGTGCGTCCGGCGGCCAGATTCTCGCGGATTGCGTCCACGGCCTGGTGCGCCGACTTGCCCGGCCGGAATCCGAAAGACGATTCGAGGAAATCCGCCTCGAAAATCGGCTCCAGAATCAACAGGGCCGCCGTTTGGACCACCCGATCCTTGAGGGTCGGGATGCCCAACGGCCGCGGTCGCCCGTCCGGTTTGGGAATATACACGCGTTTGACCGGTTGCGGCTGATATTGCTTTCTGAACCTCAAAGCACACTCCTGGCAGAGGGCCTTCGCTCCACGGGCGTTGCCCCGCTTCGTCGCTACTATGCCCTCCTCCGACTCCTGGCCCGACCCGTCGTCGGTTATGCATTCCCGCCGCCGGTCGCGTCGGACTCGCCCGAGCCCTCGCCGCCGAGCCAGGTCTCCCAGGTTCCTGATTGGTCTGTCGACGCCCGCTGTCCCCTCTCACCCCGGAGAGCCCGACCGCTGCCTCCGCTCGTTGCTTCACGGCCGGCTTCAGGCTTCACCACTTTCGGAAGGCTGGCCACTCTCACTTCTGTCACGAGGCCGAAACGGGTTCACGCATTCGCATTACGGCTGACGTCGCCGTCTCCCCGGGCTCCGCCCGGCCGGTCACCCGACCGAACGCCGAGTCAACTTCATGGTGAACGAGCAAGTGCCATGATCAGTACCTCTCAACTGACTAAACCAACCAGACTTTCCTGGCGCACCGAAA
>JAFGFF010000208.1 GCA_016931075.1 Pirellulales bacterium
GCGAACACCTCGCCAAACCAGACCGCCCCGATTGCCCTGGCATTCAGCCTAAAAAAGCCCGATAATTACATATCATCCCCATTCCCCTTCAACCACGCCTAACCAAGGCGCACGTCAAACGTATACCCAAAAAACCACCAGGCCGCCCTTGACAGCTAAAACTCTTTCAGGGAGGGCCACCCGAGAAGTTGTCGTCCACATCTTGTATGATGGGCTCACAGATGAGCACCACTCGCGAAAAGAAAGCCGTCGTATTCATGGTCGTGCGGATTTTAGCTCTTCCAAGCGCGGCTCTAGGAGTCTCCTTTTTTACGTTCCTCGCCGAGAACGTTGCTCCGCCTTTTGGCGCCCTTAGGGTAATCGAGAAATGTGCGTCCGAAACCCAATGCAGTATCGTCGCCAAGAGTGAGCCGAATGAAAACGGTGGTACAATTACGTACGCTACCGCGTACCCAAAATGGTTTTATGCCAAAGTGGCGGTCGGTGATTGGCTCGTGATCGGCTTTTGCCACTTTCGGCTTGTGCGAGATGGCCAATGGATTGCGACGTATATTCCGTGGCATGTGTTTCCCGGAGGATTTGTTCCCCTTACGTGGTGTCTGCCAATGATCTTATGGCTGCCAAGGCCGAAAGTACTGCATAGTTGGTTTTTTATTGGTCTTGCTGCGGCAAGTGAGTTGTCACTTGTGGGCGTCGTTTTGTGGGCGAAACTCCATCCGTTCTGGAAATAGACGAAGCACTACCGAACCAGCGCATGCATCCGAGCGGCGGACTGGGCATGTTCTGAGGTCGAATCATCCAACCACCGCCGTATTAACCAAAACGTCATTATGCAACCCAATCGACCGCCACTACCGAGGTGCGTCTTCGTCAGAGAGTGGGGCGGACGACACCGCGAGTGTCCCAAGTGTGGAACGTCATTTTTGTCGCATTATGACCGTGGCCAGTGCACTAAATGTCATTTTGTATTCAGTGCGATAGAAGAATACGGTGACCCCCCCGGGCTAGATCTGGAGGAGCTTTACCGTCACTTTGCAACAGTGAGCGAAGAAAAATCCGACAAGTTGATCGCCTGCCTCACGGAGAGGATCGACGAGATCCCGCCCGAACCGGCGGAATACTCACGGCTGAAAGGGATTGAAGAGTATGAACAAAGGCACGACATATGGAAGCTTGAAGTTTTCTTTGTGTCCGAGGAATTGAAACGTGGCGGCGAATTATGGCGTTGGGTTTACTCGCGCGAGTGTCTATTCAGCAGTGGCATCGCCGTTGTCCGTGACAATAAGGTGGTTGCCGAAGCTACCTACAGTTGCGCAATCGGCCATCCGGCCAGTGACTAACTCGTGCATCCGCTAGGTGGCACCGATTGCTCGTCAATCGGTGTCGCGTTAGCGGCAAGAAGCCGGGGTGACTGTGACCTGCACCTACAGGGCCTAACGTCCCCCCGATAACCGAGCTATTGGGCCACTCGCTTCATAGGCCACGAAGTTGGAGCGTAGACGTGGTTGCTCCAGACGGAAAGACCAAACGCACGTGGTTTCCGATCCTGCTCGGACTCCTCGGCGGCTTGATCGCGTTTGTTCTACTCGCCACTATTGAAAGCCCTTCTTTCTACCGGCTCACGGCCCTCGTATTCAACGAGACTTCTCCCAAAGCTCTGTTCGCAAAGCCAGCCTACTTCTGTGTCCACAGGACGGTGCTTCTCATGCTGGCTGCTATTGGCGCCACTGTCGGTGCGTGGTTCTCCGAGTGGCCGAAGAGTCGTCGTTTCTTGTTCGTATTGGTGGCTCTTTTGATAATTGGTGTGTTTTCCGCGATAGGATTTCACTAGATGAGGAACCAACAGGACCAAAAAGAAGCCAGATCGTTCTGGAAACGGCCCCCCGATAGCCGAGCTATCGGGCCACCCGCATCTGGCTGCTGCAGGCACACAGACGATAAGGAAGAGGAAAGGTGAGCCATGCGCGTAGTGACACTCGTACTCAACGCGATCGTTGTCATCTTTTTCCTCTGCTTCCTCGCCTACACTTTCTTTGCGCGACAGCATCTCGACGGTCTGGCACGCGATTTCGTCACCGAGAAGACGCTCGACTACTCGAAACCGATTGTGGAAATCGCCGACGAGGCACTCGATTCACCGCTGGTGCAGAAGTTGTTGTCGGATAATCAAGCCAAGGCGATTCGTAGGGAAATCAGAGATTATCAGAACGATCCTGCTGTCTACGTGTCGGATTTGACGCGACAGCAGGTTCGCAAATTACCGCTGAAGAAGGCCAATCCGCTTCTCGCGAAAGTGGCTTCGATCAAAGAGAAGATACGCATTTTCTACGACAATACACTGAACGCGTTGATCAACGACCTTCGGATCTTCTCTGCATCGAATCTAGTGGCCGGAATGATCGCTTTCGGTTTGGCGTGTTTCTCATCGTCCGCAATTCGCCAATCCCTCGTCTGGTTTTCGTTCCTGATGTTTGTTGGCGTCCTAGGTTGCTCGTACCTGTACATTGATGACCTGACTTTCTTCCGCATTCTATTTCGGGCGCACATGGGGTGGTGGTATTCTCTGCTCTTGTGCGTCGTGATCGTTGCCCTCTACTTGGATTACGGGCATCATGCAAAGGCCACAGAACCCGTGGATGAACCGGAGACGCCGATCCAGTCGAAGCTGTAATCATCGGTCATTAGTGGCGTCCCAGTGATCCGAAACGTTGGCCACCACTTGCCCAAATCACCGGCTGGCCCAGCCTAATAGGTTCAGGCCGTCCGGTGGTGGATTGTTCTCCCAGTGGCCGAGTGGTAGACTGAGGCCATCGTTGGGTGGCACCGATTGCTCATCAATCGGTGTCGCGCAGCGACAAGAGGCCGGGATGATTGTGACCAGCGCCTCTTAGGCCGAACGGCTCCCCGATAGCCGAGCTATCGGGGCATCCGCGTATCCGTCCAACAACAAGTTGGCATCACGAATGACACAGAACATTGTCAAAGCACTGGCCGAATACTCTGGAGGATTCTTCCTTCGAGATCAGACCTCTTGGACGTGTATTCGAGAGTCGGACAGCGTGAACGTTCTCAGGCATCCGGTAGAAGTCTGGTTTCAGGGAGGTAAACTGACCGCAGATAGTGCTGCCGAAATCGTGAGTATATTGAAACAGGTTCCAAAAGTCACGGGAATCCGGTTCTTGGGAACAGAAGTTACCGACGCCGTGCGAGATCAGTTGAGGAAGGCATGCCCAACAGCGTCGATTGAGAGAGCCACCGTACATGATCACACAGAGAGCGAGGAGTTGGCAGCCCGATACAAAGAGCGGCGAGTCGAGTTTGAGAAACGCTTCAACACCTACACATCGGTGCCTGGATCTGAGGCTACTGAGCAATCTCCATCCCGACGCTACGAGCTGACCACGACTGCCTATACGGCAGGACCATCGACATGGGGCTTCTCGCGTGGCATTGTAGTTGACCCTACTACCGGAGAGACAATCGCGGATATACACAGGAACTACGGTGCCTTCTGGCATGCATGGGTGATGCATCCGAATGGTAATGAGTACCTGCTTTGCGGGGAAGACTATCAAGGCCAAACGATAGTGAACTTGTCTCAGCGAGAAGTTCACACTCACTTTCCGGAGGTGGGTTACAATGGATCGGGCTTTTGTTGGGCTCAAGTGTTCCCATCGCCGGACGGGCTTGTGCTCGCCGTTGATGGATGCAACTGGGCGTGCCCCTATGATCTCGTGTTTTTTGACTTCAGGAATCCGGATGTCTTACCCTATCCTGAACTCGGACGGACAACCGACATCGTGGACTCAAAGGGATGGAAAGACAACGCGACTTTTGTCTTGACGAGAGACATTGCCATCCGCAAGGCGGACGGAATCCCATTTGACTCACTTCCAGAAGAAGAACAGGATCGACTCGAATCAGATGACTCGCTACTTGATTATAGGGCTGTAGAACTCGAAATACTGCGTCCTGTATTGGAAGCCGTAGATGGCAGCGAGTTGTCCGACATGACTCCCTGAACCATGCTGTCTGGTCCTCTTACGGATTGAATACCTCATGTCCACCACTCGCCTGATCTTCGAAAAGCAGTGGCTTCATGCGGTGCTGCTTGCCGGCTTGCTCGTCGGGGTGGTGCTGGTGGCCAGCTACGATGACGTCCGTGCCGGGCAGCTTTGGGGGATTGCCACGCCGTTCTGGATTTGGCTGGCGGTCGGGCTGGCGATCGCGCATCAGGTTTATGTGTGGTTCTGCTGGAGAACGCAGTTGCACACGGGCTGGATTACTCGCATGTTGGGGGAGCGTGGGTTTGGCTTGTATGCCGTTGGGTTTTCGGTCCTGGGTATCTTGCGGGTGGTTGCCGTCTTGGTCGTTGCGATTTCGAACCGGGATACGTTGCCGGGCAATGCGATCGTGTGGAAGATCCTGGCCGTCGTCCTGCTGGGGCCGGCCGTGTATTTGTTCTACAGCGTGTCACGGTATTTTGGTTACAAACGTGCATTCGGAGCCGATCATTTCGACAGCCGTTATCGAACGATGCCGTTCGAGCGTCGGGGCATTTTTCGATTCACGTCCAACGGGATGTACATCTACGGATTCCTCCTCCTCTGGGCCATTGTCTTCTGGTGGGCGTCACTAGCGGCGCTGACGGTTGCCGCATTCAACCATCTGTACATCTGGGTCCACTACTTCGCGACGGAGCTTCCCGATATAAAACGCCTCTACGGCGAGACACCGCCGGGAGACGACCCTAAAACTGCCTAGCCCCGCGGGTGAGACTGCGCCCGGGCTGGAAAGTAGAAGCGGCGTCTCGCCGCTTTGTGGAACGCGGCGAGACGCCGCGTCAACAGGGCGGACGAGAACATTCTGTGTAAATCACTTGGAATAATGGGGAAAGACGGGTAGACTAATAGTAGGTGTCCTTGCCGCGCGGAATGGGTATTGGGTACTGCGCTGTCGAGGCCGGGGGCGAGGACGCGGAACGAAAGCGAGGCGTGTCATGCCACAGGCGATTGTCGATCCGGAGGCGTTGCGGCAGTTTGCGCGGTATCTCCAGAAGTTCAATCATGAGCTTCAAGACCGGTTCACGGTGCTCAGCGGCCAACTCACGGCCTTGGGCAAAACGTGGCGGGACCAGGAACAGAAGAAATTCATCGACGAGTTCGAGCAGCAAGCGCGTTCGCTCGCGCGGTTTATCGAGATGAGCGAGCAACACATCCCTTATCTGCTCCGCAAGGCCGAACTCATCGACCAGTACTTGCAGCAGAGGTAGCCCTGCCTGATGAGTTGGTCCGCCAAGCTGACGTCCATCGACGCGGTGCGGGAGCTGGCCACGGCGCTGGTCGTCTTTGGCGAGGCGGTCACGGCCGCGCTGGACAACCTGGCCCAGGACGTCCGACGCGGCTCGGAATGGATCCACCACGAGCGGCCCTCGTATTGGAACCAGGAAGTCCGATGCAGCCGTGAACGGGTGGGCGAGGCTCGGCTCGAGTTGGAAAGGGCACTCACCTTTCGACGGATCGCCGAACAGCGGCCCTCGTGCCGAGAGGAACAGGCCGTGCTCGAAGCGGCCAAGCGCCGACTGCGAACGGCCGAAGAGAAACAGCAAGTCCTCAAACACTGGCAACACGCCGTCGACCACGGAATGCGCGAATTGCACGGCGCCCAACAGCCGCTGGCCGTTTGGCTCCAGACCCAGCTCCCCCGCGCATTGGCCTCGTTGAAACAGATGGCCGAGGCGCTGGAGGCCTACGCCGAGACGGGCGCGGCTCCTCCCCCCTCGGCAACGCTTCCCAACGGAACAGAAGAACCGGCCGCGCCGGCCGGAGAAAGTGATCGCGATGCGAACCTGGGACCTGAACACCCCGGCCGCGAAAATTCGCCAGGCCGTGAAGGACCTGCAGGCGGCTAGAGAACGCGTGGCGGACCGGTGGCAGGACGACCGTCTTCGGCAGTTCGAAGAGGCTTTCCTCGAACCCCTGCAACCGAAGCTCCGCACGGCCCTGACCGCGATCGGAGAACTGGCCGAGGTCCTGGCCAAGGCAGAACGGGCATGTGGAACCGACTGAGAATGTAGTATAAGACAGTAAATCCTGTCTTCGAAGGGTGCCACTGCTGGCTTGTCCAGCAGTGTGGAACAGACTTTGTGGAAAAGCACTGCTGGACAAGCCAGCAGTGGCACCCGTTATGGAACACGTTCTGAGGCAACCCCCAACCGGAACGCTATGAACGAATCCCACTCATCAGACCAGGTCCGCCGACTCTGGAACGCGCTTCGGAGTCTCGTCAGCCAACGCGCCCCATTGGAGGCGGAAATCACCGCGCGATACGCCGAAGAGAAGGCGAAGATCGAAAAAGAGACGGGCGAAGCGCGCGGCGCGGCCGCCGAAGCGTATCAAACACACCTCGCCTCGCTCGCCTCGGAATACGAAAAGACTCGCCGTGGAATTTTGGACCGGGCGGGCGCCGACCATGCCGCCCTGGCGGAAGAGTATCGACTCGCTCGCCGCAAAGCCGAGACTCAATACAAGAAATCGGTCGCCGAGCAGAAGAAGATTCATAAAGAGGCACGTTGGGAGGCAACGGCCGTCTTCGAGGCCACGCGAGATGAGCCTGGAAAGCAACAGAAGAAGCTCGAAGAACAGGTCGACGCGCAACGCCGCAGGCTGAGTCAACTCGCCGGCGAGGCCGAATCGCTGCTGCGGCAACGCCATCAGCAACCCGACACGTCCGAACTTCCACCCTCACCATGGCCCGAGGGCGCCGATCCGACAGACCGGTTCAACGATCTGATCTCTCAGGCCCAGCGGCAATGGACCGATCTGGCCGACCAGCGGATCGCACGCCAATTCGAGGCAGGCCGGCCTTTTCTCTACTTGGTGCTGGCATGGATCCTGGCCGTCGGGCCGTCGATCGGGATCTTGGGATGGTCCAACTGGCTATGGCTGCCGGCCAGCCTTGTCACGGCCGCGGCGCTCTGGTCGGGGCTGATCACGTGGCTCTACCGCCGGGCAAAAACCGAATCGCAACACGCCCATGCGGCCTTGCGACAGACCCTGTCGGACGCCAAGCAGGCCGCCTCGCGCGTTTTGGAGGCGGCACGGCCTGCCTTCGAGCAGCAAACGGCCGCTATCTCTAAGCGGCTTCAGGACGAAATGAGCACGGCCACCAAGCACTATTCGACGGCGGCCGACAAACTGCACTGGGAACATCAGGCCGCGCTCGATCAGATTGACGCCGTGCATCCGCCGCGCCTGTCGGAAGTGGCCGCGCAGCGTGAAAAGGCCTTGGAACGACTCGAAAAAGAGCACGCCCAACATCTCAAGGAATGCGACGAACACCATAACCAACGGACGGAGCAGGTCGAGAGGGAGTGCAGCCAACGGGTCGAAGAACACGAGCGGGCCCATCGCGAGGCCTGGGAAGCCATGGCCAAGCAATGGCGCGAGGGCATGCATGAGTTCCGACAGGGAGTCGAGGCACTTTCCGAAGCGGTCCGCAAGAGCACGTTCGACTGGAACACCCACGATCCGAGCCAGTGGCGGCCCTTGGAAGCGTCGGCCCGAGCGATCCCGTTCGGCCGCCTGCACGTCGACCTGGCCCGGATGGACGGCGGCCTGCCGTCCGACGAGCGTCTTCGTCCGGACCAGACCGTCTTTGGGCTGCCAGCCTTGATTCCGTTCCCTGACCGGCCGCTTCTGTTCAAGGCCGAGGGCGAGGGCCGAACGGTCGCGGTCGAGACGCTTCAGACCGTCATGCTCCGCATGTTGACGTCGATCCGGCCCGGCAAGGTCCGGTTCATGGTCTTCGACCCCGTTGGGCTGGGCGAAAACTTTTCGGCGTTCATGCACCTAGCCGACTACGAGGAACGGGCGATCAGCAGCCGCATCTGGACGGAAAGTTCCCACATCGAGCAGCAGTTGACGGCGCTCACCGAGCACATGGAAAACGTCATCCAGGTCTACCTGCGCAACGAGTTCAAGACCATCCAGGAATACAACGATTTCGCCGGCGAGATGGCCGAACCGTATCATGTCCTGGTGGTGGCCAATTTTCCCGCCGGGTTCACCGAATCGGCCGCGAGACGGCTTCTGAGCATCGTTTCGAGCGGGGCCCGATGCGGCGTACATGCGATGGTCAGCGTCGACTCTCGGCTGAAGCTGCCGCACAACTTCGACCTGGCCGATCTCGAAAACCAGGCGTTGGAGTTGGTCTGGCGGAAGGACCGGTTCGTCTGGAACGACCGCGACCTGGCCGATCTGCCCTTGGAATTGGACCGGCCTCCCGAGTCTCAGTGTTTCACCCCGTTGGTCCGGGCGGTGGGCGAGCACATCCGCGACGCCGAACAGGTCGAAGTCCCGTTTGCGTGCATCACGCCCGAGAATGGAGCCCTGTGGCAAGGAGACACGGCTCGCGAGCTGAACATTCCGCTGGGCCGGGCCGGGGCCATGAAGCTCCAGCAACTGAGCCTGGGACACGGCACGGCGCAGCACGTTCTCATCGCGGGCAAGACGGGCTCCGGCAAGTCCAACCTCCTCAACACGATCATCACGAACACGGCCCTCTGGTATGGTCCCGACCAGGTGCAACTCTACCTGGTCGACTTCAAAAAGGGAGTCGAGTTCAAGCCGTACGCCGAGCGGGGGCTGCCGCACGCGCGCGTCGTGGCCATCGAGAGCGAGCGGGAGTTCGGCCTGAGCGTCCTCGAAGGGCTCGACGCCGAGTTGAAACGCCGCGGCGACCTGTTTCGCGAACTGGGCGTCCAGAACCTGGCCGGATTTCGGCGCGACCGGCCTGACCAAACGATGCCGCGCGTGCTGCTGGTCATCGACGAGTTCCAGGAACTGTTTGTCGAGGACGACCGGATCGCCCAAAATGCGGCCCTGCTTCTGGACCGCCTGGTACGCCAGGGCCGAGCGTTCGGAATGCACGTTCTGCTGGGCTCACAGACGCTGGCCGGCGCCTATTCGCTGCCCCGGGCCACGTTGGGCCAGATGGCCGTGCGGATCGCGCTGCAATGTTCCGACGCTGACGCGCATCTTATCCTCAGCGAAGAAAACACGGCCGCCCGGCTCCTGTCTCGACCCGGCGAGGCCATCTACAACGACGCCAACGGCTTGTTCGAAGGCAACCATCCCTTCCAGGTCGTCTGGTTGCCCGATCACGAACGGCTCGAACTGCTTGAGCAGATCCGCGATTGGGCCGAAACGCACGAGGGGCGCGCGGCCGCGCCGATCGTGTTCGAGGGCAACGCCGCAGCCGATCCGGCTGGGAATCGTCTGCTCGCCGAGGCGATCGTGGCGCCCGACTGGCCGGAAGCGACGCAGCCCGTGCCCGTTTGGCTTGGCGCGGCGGTGGCCATCAAGGATCCGACTTCCGTGACGTTCCATCGCCAGGGCGGCAGCAACTTGCTGTTGGTGGGTCACCGCGAGGAGTCGGCCCTGGGCATATTATCCACCTCGCTTCTCGCCCTGGCCGCGCAGATCCGACCGCCCACGGCCGACGGGGCCGAGACGCCGCCGGCCACATTCTACATCCTCGACGGAGCCCGGCCCGAGACTCCGTTCGTCGGCTATTGGGCCAAGATCCAAAAGGCCGTTCCTCACGACGTGCGGCTGGCCGGGCCTCGCGAGGCCTCGGAATTGATCGGCGAGCTGGCGGCCGAACTCCAGCGCCGGCGTCAGGCCAATCTCGACCACGAACCGCCGATCTATCTGGTGGTTCACGACTTGAGCCGTTTCCGCGAACTCCGCCGCGCGGAGGAGAGTTTTAGTTTCAGTTCGCTCGACGAGGACCAGCCCCCGAGCCCCGCGAAACAGTTCGCCGAGATTCTGCGCGACGGTTCGGTCTTCGGGCTGCACACGCTCATCTGGTGCGACACGTGCAACACACTGGGTCGCTGGCTCGATAGACAGTCCGTCCACGACCTGGAACTCCGAGTCGTGTTCCAGATGAGCGCGGGCGATTCGAGCACCCTGATCGACTCGGGCGACGCCGGCCGCCTCGGCCCCCATCGCGCGATCTTCTACGACGAGGGCCTCGGCCAGATGGAGAAGTTCCGTCCCTACGGTCCGCCCACCGACGCGTGGCTTGCCCAAGTTAAGACCCGCCTTGTCGCCCGCGTTTCACGGTCCAAACCGTGACGGGTGAACGATCTCTTGGGGAATCGCAAACCCAGATCCCCCGATAGGCAGTCATGGCCCATTGGGTTTTCTGGACCTCCACCCAGGGCGAAAATGCTTGACTTGGGAAAAACCTTACTTCGACCGGGCCGCCACGGGGGCCTGAGTCGCGCGGGTCGGCCGGCGTCTATCCTCCCTCCAGGCCCCATGGTAAAATGGCCGCTGCTTGAATACGTGTCGTTTCTGCAGCGTTTCACATTCCTTGAGAGGAGGACCGCATGAAGTCTACATGGATTAGACGAGGCCTTATGTTGAGCGTCATGTTGATGGCCGCATTCACCTGGCCTCTGATGGCGGAAGAGACCACGAAGACAGAATCACCCGAGAAGGGCGAATCTGGTCAGGCTGTTTCCAAACTCGCCCCGGACGTCTTCAAGGTTCCCGACGGCTCGCCCGAGGAACTCATGAAGTACGCCAAGAACCTCGAACAACAGGTCACGCGCGAAATCGAGAGATTGCGCAAGGGCCTCAAAGAGGCATCGAGCGAGGCTGCGGACAAGATCCTCGCCGGAAATCCGGGCTACGAGGAAGGCGCCTTCGCCGTTCAATTGAAGATGAAGGCCATGAAGCCCCAAGAGAGGGCGGCTTTCGTCAAGGAACTGAAAGAGGCGGGCAAGGACAAACTCGCCCGCATCGTGCTGTCGATGGATTGGCAACAAAAACTCCGCACGGCGATGATGATGCGGACGAAACCGGATAAGAAGAAGGAACTGATCGACAAGGCAATGGACTATCTGAACGAAGCGCCGCCCGAGGAGTCGGACGCGATGCTCGCGCGGATGGTCGGATGGATGGCCGAAAGTCTCCGCGATCAAGACTACACGGTGGAAACCTATCAGTCGCTGATGGACATCCTCAAGAAAAGCGACAATCCGAAGGTCGTAACCGTCGCCAAGAAGCTGGCCGGTGTCGTCCGCCGCCTCACATTGGTGGGCAACAAGGTGGAGCTGGAAGGCGTCCTGCTGGACGGCGAGAAGCTGGACATGTCGAAGTACAAGGGCAAGGTCGTCCTGGTCGACTTCTGGGCAACCTGGTGCGGGCCGTGCGTCGGCGAAGTGCCCAACATGAAGAAGAACTACAAGCTCTACCACGACAAGGGCTTTGAAATCCTCGGTTTCAGCCTCGACCGCTCGCGCGAGCCGCTGGAAAAGTTCGTCGAGGCCAGGAAAATCCCCTGGTCGATCGTCTACGGCCCTGGCAACCAGCGCAGCCCATCGGTCGAATACTATGGCGTCTCGTCCATCCCCACGATGTTCCTCATCGGCAAGGACGGCAAGGTCGTCAGCACCAAAGCACGCGGAAAAGAACTCGATCGGCTTCTCGAAGAACTGCTTGGTTCTCCCGAGGAAGAGGAATAAGATAATCCCAGCCGTGTGCCATTGCCTGCCCGTGGGCAGTGGCACATGGTAAATACTCCGTGTCCTCTGTGTACTCCGTGGTCAGTAAATTCACCACTGAGGACGCGGAGGGCACGGAGGCAATGTTTAATAACAAAGTGCTCTCTGCCCCTGATTCGCTCTGAACTCTGATACTGAAACCAACTGCGATATAGACGAAGGCGCATGGCGAAAGAGCTGTTGTTAGAGGTTGATTCATGAAGCTGTCTGCGTACATCGTGCGAGTTGACAGCGGATTTTCTCCGAATCCATTTGGGCGCGTTTGCACATTAGCTTGTTGCAAGCCGATTATTCGCAAAAACGCGGAGCCCGGAGACATTATTATTGGCACCGGATCGGTCCGAGATGGGCTGGCTGACCATCTGATTTTCGCTATGCGGGTGCGTAACATTCTCCCACTTGACGTGTATTGGCGACGCTACCCATCTAAGCGTCCTTCTTGCCATACTCTAATTAAAATGCATGGCGACAACATCTGGCACCGTGTCGCAGGGCAATGGCGGTGTGTACGCGGCGCATTGCATGATACCGACAACCTGGAACGTGATGTCAGTGGTGAGAACGCCCTTGTATCATCAGAGTTCTACTACTTCGGATGTAAAGCGATTCAGTTTCCAGGTGAACTACTGTCCGTTGTTGCTAAAACACAAGGCCACAAGAATACATACGATCCAGAACTGATTGCCCGTTTCTGGAAATGGGTTAAGAAGAAAACCCCAAGAACAGGGCGGATTGGCTGGCCAGTCCATTTTGAGAAAGCGATCTGCTATTCCAGATGATGCGAGAACGGACATTTCTGGTGCGTTCCATGAAGGACTTGTCGTTTGGGTGCCAAAGGCGTAAAAGGTCCATGGGTAGTGCCACCCATTTCAAAACAAGTTCCGAGGAAACTCGATGCACAAAATAGCCGCGTGTCCAAACTGTGGCGGAAGCAAGATCTATCTGAACAGGACGGGGGTTTCCGGCGGGGGCTACGCGGCCAACTATTTGCCGGGGCTGGGGAGATTGTTCAAATATGCTAGGCTCTATCCGGCCGTATGTGAAGACTGTGGGCTGGTGCGTTTCTTCTGTGATAAGGAGGCACGGTCCAAGCTGAAGAACGCGCCACAGTGGGACAAGCAGTAATCGCCGGATGCTACTTATCGATCGAGGGGAGAGGGAAAACCTTGGAGGGTGCGTGTTCCTGCCGCATGAGGGTGTCGAGACGGTTGACGACGTCGGGGTGCTCGGCGGCGAGGTCGTGTTTTTCGCCCGGGTCGTCGAACAGATTGTACAGGGCGAGTTTCGTCTTGCCTTTGCGTAGGCCGGTGCGGATGGCTTTCCAGTCGTCGACGCGGATTGATTGTTGGCCGCCGTAGCCGGCGAACTCGCGGTAGAGTAACGGCCGGGCCTTTTGTTTCTGGCCCAACAGGGTCGGGGTGAAGTCGATCCCGTCAGTGTCGGCCGGGGTGGCTTTGGCGTCGCCGATCAGGGCGAGCAGGGTCGGCAGCCAGTCTTCGAAGCCGGTGACGCGGTCGCTGGTCGTGTCGGCCGGGACGTGGCCGGGCCAGCGGACAATGGCCGGGACGCGGACGCCGCCTTCGTAAAGCTGGCCTTTCAGCCCTCGCAGCTCGCCGACGCTCTTGAAGAACGTGTAGTCGACTTCCCGTTTCAGGTGCGTCGTGCCGTTGTCCGACGTGAAAACGACGATCGTGTTGTCGGCCAGGCCCAACTCGTCGATCAGGTCGAGGATCTTCCCGACATAAGTGTCCATCCGCGTGATCATAGCCGCGTAAGCCGCGCGGGGCGTGAAATGGGGCGTGTAGCCGCCTCCCTTGCGCTTGGTGAACGGCGGATCGCGCCAGCCCAGGTCGAGGTAGGGCTTCAGATCCGCGTCGGGCACATGCAGCGCGACGTGCGGGATGATCGTCGGATAGTAGAGAAAGAACGGCCGGTCGCGATTCGCGCGGATGAATGCCAGGGCCTGCTCGTTGATCCGGTCGGGCGCGTAGTCGGTGCCCTTGAACCGGTCGTATGTCCGCGGATCGGTGACGTCAGCCTCCTTGGGCATGTTCGCATGCCCGGAGATCGGCGGGTGGTTGTTGAGCTTCAGGCGTTTGTCGTCGTCGTTCAAATAGCCCGGGTAGTAGCTGTGGGCGTGGCTCTGGCAATGATAGCCGAAGAACCGGTCGAACCCTTGTTTGAGCGGATCGCCCGAGTTGCCGGTCGTCCCGAGCCCCCACTTGCCGAACCCGCCGGTCGCATAGCCCTGCTTGCGGAGCAGTTCGGCCAGCGTGACTTCGTCGTCGGGGATGGGGTACTGCCCGGTCGGCTTATGGCTTTTATTGTTGCGTATGAAGGCGTGGCCCGGGTGCTTGCCAGTCAACAGCACGCATCGCGACGGGGCACAGACGGCGTTGCCCGAGTAGTGTTGCGTCAGCCGCATCCCCTCGGCAGCCAGCCGGTCGAGCCGCGGCGTGCGGATCTTCTCCTGTCCAAAACAGCCTAATTCCCGATACCCCAGGTCGTCGGCCAGGATGAAAACAATATTCGGCTTCCGCGTTTCTGCCTCTTGGGCAAACAGCAGACCGGAAGACAACGCGAAGAAGGCTGAAAGGACAAACACAACGCGCGTCGACATGATGCGAACCTCTTGGGGATACTCAAAGGCAAGGGCCAAGGGGCCCACCATGCTTCCATCCTACCGAACGGCCCTCCGTGCACGCAAGCGCCGGGTGCCCATTCGGATGATGCCGAAGCACGTAGGCCGGGTCGTGACCCGGCAGGATTCAGGTCGATCGTTCCGCAAACAGCCGGGTCACGACCCGGCCTACGGGCCAACCGGTGGCCGTTAGGAGTTGCCCCGCTATTTCGCAACTCCTCCGTGTCCTCTGTGTACACCGTGGTGAAGGCGAGTTTGACCGATTCACCACGGTGGACACGGAGAGCACGGAGGCAACGCTAATGACAAAGTGCGCTCTGACCCCAATTCACCCTAATGACAAAGTGCGCTCTGACCCCAATTCACCCAATTCACCCAATTCACC
>JAFGFF010000209.1 GCA_016931075.1 Pirellulales bacterium
AACAGAAGACTAGAAGAGCATATCCCTTCTGTCTTGCATTGCCTTCAGGTCTTCTTCGGAAATCATTCTGTCTGCAAGGCCTCTCATCAGCGTGTATGGTTGTACTAGCGGGTTGGCGAACCTGAAGCGTGGCCGTGCCGGGCTGTCGTCCTTTCTTAGGACTGGGCCGCGTGTGTCCTCGCAGAAGCCGTGCAAATGCCGTGCAAATGCCTCAATCTTGTGTTCTTTTCCCAAAATCTTTTCAAGCGGCGCGCGAACGTTTCTCGCATAGAACCAACCGAGGTCATCAGTCTCTGCAATAGCACATGCCAAGAGCACCTGAGGAAATAACGCTTCTTTTCGTGAACTAGTGATAGCTTTGCAGTAAGATGCTTGAATCGATGCCTGTGTTTTCTGTATGGCTGTCTTTACGGCAAGCTGAACATGCTCTTGTGTAACGCAAAGCGATTTGTTGTCAAGCGCAGCGCGCCCGGCGTGCAATCCTAATAGGTGCGCATAATGTGGAAGTCCCTTCGACAACTGCGATATCTCAGAAATGGCCTGCGGGTCAATTGTCATCTCAACACTTGATAGTCCGTTCTGGACAATTTCTTCGAGTTCTTGCCGAGACATGCGTGGCATTAGGATTTGTCGCAAACACCTTTCCAGCGAATGGTGATTGCTAATCAGGTCTTCAACATCGTCTGCAACACCAATGAGAACGATGGTTGCGGGTACTGCCCGATCAGACAGAAACTTGAGGGTGTCCGACATCATGGCTCGCGTGGGCTCGTCTCGAAGAGTGTCAAATTCATCGAGGATGACAACGACGAGCAAGTTCTGCCCAAGGTCCCAAAGCAGTTTTCGGACTTCATCCGGCGAGATGGTGCTGGCGAGTGGTCCGGTGTATTCCCGCAACATGTCTTCAGCGCCTGCGCCCAGCACGACATCATTTCGATCCGCAATGAATTGAATCTCTTCAAAAACCCGTTTCCAGATGTCCGCGTAGCGGTCGTCGGTCATGCAATTGACCTGTGGTGCAATCTTGTCGGCACCTGCCACTCGCAGTTTCGGAAAGATCATGTTCGCGAGAGAGGTCTTACCAACCCCCCGTTCGCCGTACAACACGGCGTGCTGACCTTGTTGATTGATGGTATCCACAACATCTCTTGTCTGCATGAGGCGGCCTGCAAACAAGCTCTCCTTATTGATCGGAGAGGTTGGTTTGAAGTAGACGCCCAGCTTGAATGAGCGGTCTTGCAGATCCCCCGATGAGCTTGCCATAACAATGCCTCCGAATGCATGTAGAGCGACAGTCTTTTCGTGTAGTTATTTGTAGTTCGTGTAGCTACGCCTGTCAATGGCCTGTGAAAGCGTGCCGGTTGTAGGGAATGGATGCCCCGTAGGACGAAGACTGCGATAGCACTATCCTATACTCGGTCGTTGGGTGCAATGCCCCTCGGTGGCTGGGCATTGGTAAAACGACCCGAGTTGACTCGCTACCGTTCTTCAGTTGCCCCGGTCTTTCGCCGCCTTGTGAGAATGGCTCCCGGGCCGTAGATTCGGGGGATTCTGTGCCGGAGGTGTACAAGGAGGTCCGATTTCGTGGTGAATGGTTCCGAGAGCAACACGACCACGATCGTCAACGTCGCCGGCAGGTTGACCGAGATGGCCCGGGGCATGCCCGAGGCCACGGCCGTGGTCGAGCCGTTGGGCTACGGCCCGGGCCGGAAGCGGCTGTACCGGCAGATGACGTTTGCCGAGTTGAATCAGGACAGTGATCGTATCGCTCATGGTTTGGGCACGATGGGCGTGCCACGTGGGACGCGGCTGGCGATGCTCGTGCGGCCGGGGATCGATTTCATCTCGTTGGTGTTCGGGCTCTTAAAGGCGGGCACGGTGTCGATTCTGATCGACCCGGGCATGGGCCGGAGGAACATGATCCGCTGTCTGGAGGAGGCCGAACCCGAGGGCTTTGTGGCCATTCCTGCGGCCCAGGTCGTTCGGGCCGTGTTGCGGCGGCGGTTTCCGAAGTCGCGGTTCCTCGTCACGGTCGGGCGGCGGTGGTTTTGGGGCGGGCGGACGCTGGCCCAATTTCGTCAAGCGCCGTGGCCAGGCACACAGTTGGCCCCGACGTCGGCTGACGAGCCGGCGGCCATCATTTTCACGACCGGCAGCACCGGCCCGCCGAAGGGCGTGCTCTACCGGCACGGCAACTTCGACAACCAGATCACCGAGATCCGTGATTTCTACAGCATCCGGCCTGGCGAGATCGACTTGCCCGGCTTTCCGCTTTTCGGGCTGTTCAACTGCGCGATGGGCGTGACGGCCGTCATCCCCGACATGGACCCGTCGCGTCCGGCCCAGGTCGACCCCAAAAAGATCCTCGAAGCGGCCCGGGATTGGAATGTCACGCAGACGTTCGGCTCGCCGGCCATCTGGAACCGCGTGGGCCGCTACTGCGAGGAATACGGCGAGCGGTTGCCGACCATTCGCCGGGTTCTCTCGGCCGGGGCCCCGGTGCCGGCGCATGTGCTACGGCGGATGAAGGCGAGCATTCATCCCGAGGGCGACATCCACACGCCCTACGGCGCGACCGAATCGCTGCCCGTGGCGTCGATCGCCGCCAGCGAAGTCCTGGCCGAAACGGCCGCCCGAACCGACGAAGGGGCCGGCGTGTGCGTCGGCCGCCATTTCCCGGGCATCCAGTGGAAAGTGGTTCGCATCGTCGACGGGCTGATTCCGACCATCGATCAGGTCGAGACGCTGCCCGAGGGGCAGATCGGTGAGCTGATCGTCCAAGGCCCCGTGGTCACCCGCGAGTACCTGAACCGGCCCGAGGCCAACGCCCTGGCCAAGATCGCCGACGGCGACGATTTTTGGCACCGGATGGGCGACACAGGCTACCTCGACGCCCAAGACCGCTTTTGGTTCTGCGGCCGCGTGGCCCATCGCGTCCGAACGGCCCAAGGCACGCTGTTCACGATCCCTTGCGAAGCCATTTTCAACCGCCACCCAGACGTGTTCCGCTGTGCCCTGGTCGGCGTCGGCCCGTCCGGCTCGCAGTGGCCCGTGGTCGTGCTCGAACCGGTCGAAGGGAAGACGCCGAAAGACGATCAACAGCGTGAAACGTTCCTCAACGAGATTCGCGAACTCGGCCAGAGCAGTCCCCTTACCCGATCGATTCACGACTTCCTTTTCCACCCCTCGCTGCCCGTCGACATCCGCCACAACGCCAAAATCTTCCGTGAGAAGTTGGCCCTCTGGGCGGGGAGACAATTGTGATTCACCGCAGAGGCGCAGAGGAAGTCTTGAACCATATTATCGTCTGTAGGAGGCGACTCCTGTCGCCGAATGCTTGTTATCCAGGTCCCTTTCGGCGACAGGAGTCGCCTCCTACACGTTGAATTTTCGTTTCCAAGGAACCATGCCGTGAAAGCTTTAGTTACTGGCGGAGGTGGGTTTCTCGGGCAATATGTGGTTGAACAGCTTGTCGCGCGGGGTGATTCGGTCCGGACGTTTTGCCGGGGCGACTATCCCGAGCTCGGCGCCCTGGGCGTCGAGACGGTCCGGGGCAATTTGCGAGATCCGCTCGCCGTGGTCGACGCGTGCCGGGGGATGGACGTCGTTTTCCATGTCGCGGCCAAGGCCGGAGTGTGGGGACGGCACGAAGATTTCCTTCGAGCGAACATGCTCGGCACGTCCCACGTCGTGTTCGGCTGCCGTGAACAAGGAGTCGGCCGACTCGTCTTCACGAGCAGTCCAAGCGTGACATTCGACGGCACGGACCAGGAGGGCGTCGACGAATCGGCCCCCTATCCGACAAAGTGGCTCTGCTCTTATCCACACACCAAGGCCCTGGCCGAGAAGCACGTTCTGGCGGCGAACGGCCTCGACGGGCTGCTGACCTGCTCGCTTCGGCCGCATTTGATCTGGGGGCCGCGCGATCGGCATCTGATCCCACGGCTGTTGGCCCGGGCCAGGGCGGGCCGGCTGCGTCGGGTTGGGCCGGGAACCAACCTGATCGACATGATCTACGTCGAAAACGCGGCCGCTGCCCATCTCCAGGCGGCCGACGCATTGACGCCCGATTCGCCGGTGGCAGGTCGGGCCTATTTCCTCAGCCAGGGCGAGCCGGTCAACTGCTGGAAGTGGATCGACGAGATCCTGGCCCTGGCCGGGCTGCCGCCGGTCAAAAAGTCGATCTCCCTGCCCGCCGCGTGGCGGCTCGGCGCGGTCCTGGAAGGCGTCTGGCGAGTCCTGCACCTGCCTGGCGAGCCGCCCATGACCCGATTCCTGGCCGCCCAACTGGCCACCTCGCACTACTTCGACATCTCCCGTGCCCGCACCGATTTTGGCTACTCCCCCCAAATCACCACCTCCGAAGGCATGGCTCGGCTAGCTGAGGAGATTCGTGGCACCTCCGAGAAGTGACCTCCCACACACTATCTTCCATAGACCCACCGCTAGCATTCTGCTACCCTCCCCCCACTCAATCGTCCACAAATCCGGGGATTGCCCCCAATCCCCAATCCCCAATCCCCAATCCCCAATCCCCCCATGCCCTTCGCCGCCCTTGGTCCCATCGCCGTCCACCTGCCCGACCGGGTCGAGGACAACGCCGCGCTGGCGGCCGAGTTCCCCGAGTGGCCGATGGACGTGATCGAGGCGAAGACGGGCGTGGTCGCCCGACATGTGGCCGGGCCGGACGAGTGCGCTTCGGACTTGGGCGTGGCGGCGGCCGAGAAGCTCTTTGAAGAACACGACATCGACCGGCGATCGATCGATTTTCTGCTCTTCTGCACGCAGACGCCCGACTATCCGCTGCCGACCACGGCCTGCCTGGTGCAAGACCGGCTGGGGCTTGCTCGATCGATCGGGGCGTTGGATTTCAACCTCGGCTGCTCGGGTTTCGTCTACGGCCTGTCGCTGGCTGACGGGCTGATTCAAGCCGGTTCGGCACGACGCGTGTTGCTGATCACGGCCGAGACGTATTCCAAATACATCGACCCGGCCGACCGTTCGCTGCGAACCGTGTTCGGCGACGGGGCGGCCGCCACGCTGATCGATTCGGCCGAAGAGCGGTCACTCGGGCCGTTCGTGTTCGGCACCGATGGTCGCGGCGGTAACCTGCTGATGGCCACGGCTGGCGGGGCTCGGCCCGAGCCGCATCGAATCGTCCCCACAAAGCGGCTCCGGTGGAACAGCAGCCTCTTCATGGACGGGCCGGAGCTGGTCAAGTTCACGCTGGACGTCGTGCCGCCGGCGATCGACCGGTTGCTGGATGAGTCAGGCCTTGAGCGCGAGGACGTCGACCTGTTCCTCATGCACCAGGCGACCGCCTACATGCTCGACCACCTGGGCATCCGCCTGGGCCTGGACCAGGAGTCCATGCCCCGGAACCTGGCACGGGTGGGCAACACGGTCTCGGTCACCCTCCCCCTGCTGGCTGACGACCTCCGCGCGTCCGGCCGCCTCCGCCCGGGCAAACGGTCCATCCTCATCGGTTACGGCGTCGGCCTCTCCTGGGCCGGCTGCCTCTGGACCGAGACCTGGCAGGCCCAACAATCGGCCGCCACGTCGCCGCCGCTGCGAAAAGCCGCCTGAACTGGCTCCATGTGCTCCAAGCCGCCATGGAGGGCCATGCTCTGTCGTGGCCAGAGGGGCACAGCGGCGAACCTCACGCAGCGGACGCGACGGAGCGAGTCCCTCCAAAGGGCCTCATCCCTTGACTCTGGCCCCCTCACCCCGAATCATTCACCAAGTCCCAGCCCCCCGCCCCAATTCCCAATCCACGAGACCAAACCATGAATATCTACGTCGTTTTCTACAGCATGTACGGGCACGTGTGGCGGCTGGCCGAGGCGGTGGCCGAGGGGGCCGGCGAGGTGGAGGGAGCCGAGGTCAAGCTGTGGCAGGTGGAGGAACTGGTGCCGGATGAAGCGCTCGAGAAGAGTGGCGCCGCCAAGGCCCGGGCGGCGTTCGCCCATGTGCCGGTGATCCAGCCCGACCAGCTTGGCGAGGCCGACGCGATTCTCTTCGGTACGCCCACCCGATTCGGCAGCAAGTGTGCTCAGATGCAGCAGTTTTTGGACCGGACTACCCAGCTCTGGCTCCAGGGCGGCCTGGTCGGCAAGGTGGGCAGCGTGTTCGTCTCGACCGCCTCGCAACACGGTGGGCAAGAGACCACAATCACCAACTTCCACACTACCTTGTTGCACCACGGGATGCTCGTCGTCGGCGTGCCCTACGCCTGCCGCGAGCTGCTGGCGATGGACGCAATCTCCGGCGGCACGCCCTACGGCGCCACCACCCTGGCCGGCGCGGACGGCTCGCGCCTTCCCACCGAAAACGAACTGGCCATCGCCCGATTCCAGGGCCGGCACGTGGCCCAAATTACGAAGAAACTCACCGCATCCAATTGACTAACGTGCAGCAAAGCCCCGGGACTATGTATAGATATTAAAGAAGATGAACAAATCTTCTTCGTAGCAACGACTACTTCTCCGGCAAATACTGATCCATGTGCTCGAACGGGATCTTGCGGAACGAGAGGCCGTTGAGACCCAGGTTGTAGGCCGGGTCGTTGCTTTCGAGTTGATGGCTTTGCGGGTTGCGGCCCGTGCATTCGAAGCGGAGGTCGTGGGTGCCTGGGTCGAGGTAAAACAGGCCCAGCTTGCGTTCGGTCACCGGGCGGACGGTCTCCGTTCGGCCGCATTCCTCGAACGGCTCGCCCGCCGCGTAGAAGTCCAGCCGCGGGACAATCGTCTTGCCATCGAGAGTGGCACGGTACACACCCCCGTCGGGCGTGCCCACCAGCCAGATTGAGATGCTGTAGCGGCCCTTTTCTTTGATTTTCAGCGGGATGGTGACCGACGTGCCCTGGCCTTTCGCTTGAAGGAGGAAGAACCGGCGGCCAAGCGAGCGGCGGCTGAACTTGGTCCGGGTTTTGGCGTCCTTGCTCGGTTTGGCAACACGGAGCAGGCTTTCGGCGCTGCTGAACGTCTCGGGATCGACCCGTTTTTCCAACGGCGGCATAGGCGGGACGTTCGTGGCCGGTTTGTCCTGATACCAGAAGGCGACCGAGGAGTAGTTGTCGCGGCGGTCGCGGAACCGGAGCGTGGCCTTGTGGTC
>JAFGFF010000001.1 GCA_016931075.1 Pirellulales bacterium
ACGGCGGCCATGAGCACCAAGCCACCCGGCTGCAGCAGCTTGTGCGGCTCCTTGATGGCAAGGGGGACCGGTGAGCCGAAGACGCTGATCAGTCCCATCAGGAGCGACACGCCCAGGGCCATACCCACCGCCGCGATCGCCTTGCCCCAGAAAATGCCTCCTAGCCCCCAGCCCAGCCCGAAGAGCAGCATCAGACAGACCATGCCCGACCCGACGTCAGAATAAACTTGGCTCAACTCAGGTACGGTCGCCAGCGCCACCGGCCAGGGGACCAGAACAAGGGCGATCAGCGAGCCGGCGCCCCAGATATTCTCCCATTGCCAGCGAGGCGTTCGTGTGACGGGCAGCGAGAAGAGCCCCTCCATCGCCCCACCCACGATGACCAAGAGGACGCCAAGGACGAGGCTCATGATAGATCCTTTCCAATTGGCCGACTCGACCGGTTCTTGTGCAGTCCCGCGCGCCTTGTTCTTCCCTGGGTGCCACTGCTGGCTTGTCCAGCAGTGTTTTTCAGGACTTATCCGCTTCGCACTGCTGGACAAGCCAGCAGTGGCACCCTTTTTCAACAGGCTGACAGGCAGTTCACTTCGAGCCGGCGAAGCTGGACGTCTCGCCAAGACCCTCGGAACCCATGCCGTGGTAGCCACCGTCGACCATCAGTTCGGTGGCCGTGATGAAGCTGGCCTCGTCACTGAGCAGAAAAGCAACTGGCGCGGCGCACTCCTCGACCTCGCCGAGCCGGCGGAGCATGTGAAACTTGCCCCAGACGGGTCCCCATTTGGCCCGATCGCCGCCGGCCGCCTTGAGCACTTCGCGGGTCCAGATCCAGCCCGGGCTGACCGTGTTGACCCGGATGTGATGAGGCGCCAGGTCCAACGCCATGCAGCGGGTCAACTGGTTGACGGCCCCTTTGGCCGCGTTGTACGTCCAGCGGTCGGGCTGCGCGATATGGGCCGAGATGCTCGATAAATTGACGATTGCGCCCCCACCACGCGCCTTCATCGGCTCGACGACGCACCGGGCCATCGTGGCGTAGCCGATCGGGCCCACGTTCATCATCCGCAACCACTCCTCGCGCGTCGCGTCGGCCCCCTTGGCGATGAACGAGAAGGCGTTGTTCACCAGGAAATCAACCTGCCCCCAACGTGCCAATGTTTCCTGGACCAGTCTCTCGCAAAAGGCCTCGTCGGCCATGTCGCCTTGAACGAATTGGACGGGCAAGCCCTTAGCGAGAAGCTCCTTTTCGGCGCCAACGCCTCCATCGCTGATTCCGCTGAAGGTGACGCTGACCTTCTCTTCGCAAAGCCGCTCTGCGATCGCCCGACCAATGCCTGTCGATCCGCCGGTCACGATCGCCACCTTGCCGGCCAGTCCTCGCATCACTTTGTCTCCTAGTCGATAATGGCAACCGCGCGGATCGGCGACCCGTCACGGTCCTTGATCTTCAATGGAAAGGCCGCCAGGGTGAATCGCTCCGGGAGAAGGTCGAGATTGGCAAGCCCTTCGACGATCACGATTTCGACGCCCGGGCCCAGCAGTGCCAGATGGATCTCTTTCCACTCGTTTCCCGGCGTCGGGGTGTCCATGCCCAACAGCTCGATTTTTTGTCCGGCGATCCACTCGGCCGCTTCGAGGGTCAGCGAGGGGAAGTCGGAGAAGAACTCCGGCTTTCCGAACTCCCGATCCCAGCCGGTTCGATAGACGATTTTCGCGCCGGGTTGGAACTTCTCGGCGTGCGGCCGGAGCATGTCGAGCGTGATCGGTTGCTCCGGGGCCAGCGCCGATCCCGGCGCCAGATCAACCAGCGACGTTACGCCGAAGAATCGCTCCAGTGGAATAGCGTCGACCGGCCGCCCGTCGTCGAAGAAGTGTCGCGGCGCGTCCAGGTGAGTTCCCTGGTGGGTCGACATGCTGATTTGCGTGATGTTGTAGCCGATCGAGCCGACGGTGTTGTGGACGACGATGCTCAACTTCGGGTCGAGTGGGAAATTGGGCTGCCCATGCTCGAGCGGATGCGTCAAGTCAACCAGCCGCGTCATGCCTTGTGCCTTTATCGCGTCTACGGTAAATCGTGTCCGACGCCGTTGACAATCGTGGCGACCGGTTCGCCCAAAATGGCCCGACGGCAGGCTTGCGCTCCCTTGGTCCGCATTTCCATGAGTCCTTCTTCACTGTAGAAGGCCGAATGCGGATTGAGCAACACCCGATCGTGCGCTGGATGGTCCGGATCGCGCCAGGCGGCGATCAGCGGATCCGATTCGCCAGGCGGTTCACGCTCCAGCACGTCGATGCCCGCCCCGGCCAGACGCCCCGAAGCGATTGCTTTGGGAAGGACGGCCGTCTCGACAATGCCTCCCCGTGCCGTGTTGATCAAGTAGGCTCCCTTGGGCATCCGTCCCAGCGCCAGACCGTCGATCAAGTGGCGAGTTTCGTCGGTTAAGGGACAGTGCAAGCTCAAGACGAACGATTGGGCCAACAGCTCGTCGAGACATTCCACCCGACGAATGCCGAGCGCCTTGTCATATCCGTCCGGCTTGTAGGGATCATAAAAGGCGACATCCATTCCCAACGCCGTGCCCCGCAAGGCCACGGCCGTACCGATTCGCCCCAGGCCCACGATCCCCAATACCCGAGAGCGAAGCCGCCACGCCGGTGCCGCCTGGTTGTAATGCCACGGCCCTTGGCCGCGCCGCAATCGCGAGTTCAACAGGGTGATCCCGCGGGTCAAGGCCAGCATCATCCCGATCGCCGTGTCGGCCACTTCCTCGCTGCCATAATCGGGCACGTTGGCCACGGGGATGCCTCGCCGCTTGGCCAATTCCCGATCGACGTTGTCGTAGCCGACCCCGCAACGGATGATCAGCTTGCACCGCTCCAACCGTTCGATCGTCTTGGCCGTCAACGACAGGTTGTGATAGACCATCAGCGCGTCGGCCTGCTCGACACGGCCGAGCAACTCGTCTTCACTGGCGGCATTGAGTGCTTCGACACTGGCCAGACCATCAAGCACCCGACGCTCCGGCTCCAGGTTGTCCGCCACGAAATCAGTGATGATCACTCTTAGCAGGCCGTTCATGGTTGGGCGTTTTTCAAATCCTCTTCGGCCATTCGCAAGTGTTCGAACATGGCGCGTCGGGCGGCGTCGGCGTCGCGGTTGCGAATCGCCTTCAGGATCGCGCGGTGGCCGCGCAGGGCCCGATCGGCGCCCGTGCGAGAGAGCGTCGCCTTGGTCGAACGGCGCATTGCCCCCGACACGGTGGTTAAAAGCAGCGTGAAGAGCGGATTGCCGGTTGACTCGGCCAGCAGGTCGTGGAACCGGGCGTCCGCCTCGGCCCGATCTCGAAGGCTCCGGGCATCGGCCATCCGCTGGATCGTCTCCTCCAATGCCTGCACATGGGCCGGATCCGCCCGCAGCGCTGCCAACGTCACGATCTCCGTCTCCAGAGGACGCCGCACCTCGATCAGATCCAGGAGCGTGTGGTCCCCTCGCCGCAAATAGGTGCCAAACGTTTCCACCACCGTTTGGGGATCGGCGGGACGAACCCGGGGCCGTTTACCCTGGGAAACTTCGACCAGCCCCTGCGCGCCAAGAATCCGCATGGCCTCGCGGACGACGGTCCGCGACACGCCCAGACTTTCGCCTAAACGACCCTCTGGAGGCAGTAACCCCTCCGGTTCGTACTCTCCGGAGAGAATCTGGTCTCGAAGCCGTTCGACGACCTCGCGGACCAGGTCGAGTCGTTTCAGGGGCCGATAATCTGGCTTCTGGTCGGCCAGCACCGGTCCATCTTTGCTAGACATGCTGCTCATAACCTCCATGATATCATACAAGATCTACCTGTCAAGCGGAGATGCCCCCCGACGGCAGAAGAACGCTGAGTCGTCGAGAAGGGATCGTCCCTCAGCGACAAGAATACCTTCTCCCGACCCAACTTGGCAGCGGGGGGCCTTGATCTGGTTTCCCTTGTCGAGCGGCGTTCTTGTCGAGCGGCGTTCACCAAGGCGTGATGAACTCGTATCGGCCCGACTCCACCTCGAACACAGCCACGTCGGGCACGGTGCCCGGAGTACGTTGGACGCCTGGGGCCTCGGTGGCCGGGTGCCCCCCTTCGGTTACTCGGCTCGCGTCGTGCGTCGGCACCCACACCGTGGCCGTCGTGTTGGCCGGCACGACCACTCGTAGCGTGAGCCGGCCGTCCGCGATCCGCCAGGCGCTCTCAATCGGTCCACGGATCGAATTATACCGCGCCTTGACCCACCGCAGGTCGCCCACTGGTCGAGGACGAATCGAGAAATGTTTGAATCCGGGCTGAGCGTCGTCTGGATTGATGCCGGCCAGATCGCGCCACATCCACTCACCCACCGACCCGAAGGCCCAGTGGTTGAACGAGTTCATCCCATACGCCTGAGGCCCTCGCTCGGCGACGTAGCCGTCCCACCGTTCCCAAATCGTCGTGGCGCCCATCTTGATCATATAACCCCACGACGGGCACGTCTCGAGCGTTGCCAGACGGTAGGCCTCATCGTGCTGACCACACCGGGTGAGTTCGAGCATCAACCGATGCGTCGTTTGGATCCCGGTTGACGGGTGGCCCTTGAACCGACGGATCGCTTCAAGCAGGTGCTTCATGAGAACCGGACGAAGCGACTCGTCAACCATGTTAAATCGCAGCGCTAGGGCGTAGCCAGCCTGGGTGTCGCCTGGAATCCGACCGTCCGACTTCACGTACGCTTTTTGGAATGCCTTGCGGATCGACTTGGCCAGCTTGCCATAGGTCTCGGCTTCCTTGTCGCGGCCGAGCACCTTGGCCATTTTGGAAACGATCTCGGCCGAGTTGGCGAAGAAGCAGGTGGCAAAGACCTCGTTGGGCACCGCGCTTCCCTTCTTCGGCAGGCCCGGCACGTTCATGGTATCGCCGTTGAGCCAGTCGTTGAAATCGTAGCCACGGCTGTTTTGCCAGAGCAGATTCGGGTTCTTGCCGTGAACGTAATCGACCCACCGCCTGGCCGACTCGAAATGCTCGGCCACCATCCGCTGGTCGGCGTAGTTCTGATAGACTCGCCAGGGAACGATCGTGCCCGCGTCGGCCCAGGCTGGCACGCCCGACGACACCTTGTTCGGGTCCAGCGGCGTGGGCGAGAAGTCGGAGAATCGGCCGTCGTCGGCCTGGGAGTCACGGATGTCAGGCACCCACTTGGTGAAGAAGGCGGCCATGTCCATGTTGAAGATGGCCGTTTGCGCGAAGGCCTGGATGTCGCCCATCCATCCGAACCGTTCCGATCGTTGCGGACAATCGGTCGGCGTGCCGTGCATGTTGCCCCGTTGCACCCAGAGGATAAGTTGGTTCAACTTATTCAGCAGCGGATTGGAGCACTCGAAATGTCCCACCTCGGGCGAAGCGGACCGGAACACGCGGCCGATCAACGCTCCCTCGGGAAGCGGCTCCGGCAAACCAGTGACTTCCACATAACGAAACCCATGATAAGTGAAGTGGGGCTCGAAAACCTCTTCTCCGCCTCCGCGAAGTGTGTAACAGTCTGTCTGCTTCGCGCGGCCCAGGTTTGCTGTGTAGAGCGTTCCGTCGGGGCAGAGCCGCTCTCCGTGTCGGAGCTTGACCATCGTGCCTCGTGGGCCACGGACTTTCAGCCGGCACCAGCCGACCATGTTCTGGCCGAAGTCGTAGATATAAACATCGGGTTTCGGTTCCGTCCGTTTCACGGGCGACCGTTCCTGGAGCACACGGATAGGCTCGTTCGGCTGGGACACGAGACGTCCGGCGCCGGCCTCGACGATCTTGACCGGCTTCCACGATTTTGGCGCGTTGAAGCCGGATCGGTCCCAGCCGGTCATCTCCTTGCGGGCGTCGTAGGTCTCACCGACATAGATGCCCGAGGCGCGAATCGGGCCGTCGGTCGTTCCCTGCCAGGAACCGTCCGAAACAACCGTCCGACGCGTGCCGTCAGCCAACTCGATCTCCAACCGCATAAGCAGGCGGAAGACGGGATTGGCCAGCGCGGGTCGCGACATCAACAAGCCGGCATACCAACCTTCACCGAGTTGAGCCCCAATGGCGTTATCACCCTTGTTAAGCAGGTCGGTAACATCATAAGTCTGGTATTGAAGGCGTTTGGAATACACGGTCCATTCCGGCGCCAGCAGATGATCGCCCACTCGACGGCCATTGATCGAAAGCTCGTAGAGCCCCAAGCCCGTCACGTAGACCGTGGCCTTTTTAATCTTCTCGGGAAGGGAGAACTCCTTGCGAAGCATGGTGGCCGGCTGAGGCGCCACCCCGTCCTCGCCCCGGTCGGGCATCGACCGACCGTCGACCAGGCGCGACGCCGACCATCCGCCGTTCTCGATCGAGTCGAGGTGGGTGACCCGCGCTCCCCGCGCCAGGTTCTTCCCTTGACCGAGTACGTCCATTTCCGCCAGCGCCAAGCCGAACATACCCGGGTCGCGCTGCGCGAGCCGGGTCGCCGTGAGACGGACATAACGTCCCGGGGTCGCGGGAAACCGATAAACCGGCGCTGTCGTACTCGGGTTGACTACGTCGGCTTTCGTCTGGTTCACCACCGTCTTCGCGTCGGAAAAATCGGCCGACGAGGCGACCTCGATCTTGAACCGGACGGGAAAGAGGAAGCCGGGCGTGTCGCGGAAGTCGAACGGCCGGGCCGGATGCAGCCGCACCGCGTCGATTTTCTTCACCGTGCCCAGGTCGACGCCCACCCATTTCTCCTCATCGGCTTTGTCGGCAAGCTGGCTGTGGTATCCGTTGTGTGGAGAGCGGGGTTTTGGGGCGATCGGCGCGACGTCGGCCGCGATCCACTCGGCCTGCCAGTCGGCCGGATCCAAAAGGCCCATCGTCCAAGTCGCCGGCTCGCTCCAGACCGACGGATGGCCCTGCCGGTCCCACACGCGGACCTTCCAAAAGCACTCCTGGCTGCTCTTCGGGGAACTTCCCTGGTAGGCGTGGTGCAACGTTTCATCCGACTCGACCTGGCCTGTATCCCACAGGTCGCCCTGATCGGCTTGGAGTTTCTCCGGCGAGCTGGCAACAAGAATCCGAAAGGCCGTTTGGCGTTGACCCCGTTCGGTTGAAGCAACTGTCCAGCTCAATCGGGGATGCATGACGTCTACGCCCCTCGGGTTGGCAAGATACTCGCACCGGAGCCGTCCCGGTTGCAGCGCTCCATCGTCTGCCGCAAACGCATTATCCGTGCCCAAAATCCATGTCAGCGCCAGTACCACCAGGCCGAATCTGCGTTGGTTAACCATGTCCTCGGATACCTCATGTCACGAACGTCGCCGATCGAAAGCGCCTTTGGCAAGCAATGCCCTGACGCACGACGAGATATATGATATGTGAGAAGATGCTTGCCTGCAAGCAAGTACCTGGCGGAATCTTGGCCGCGATGGATTAAATCCCCTCAAATGGGGGCTTATGCAGGCACGCATGCAGCGATCCCAGCGCGCCAACGGCTTCCCATATTGCCGAAAGCCTTTTACGAACCGGACTTTGGCAGCAGAGCCAGGACCGAGGGGCTCGGCCGGGCGACGACGTGGGCGGCGATCAGCTTGCCGAGGCCCTCAACCTTGTGCCGGCCCGCTTCGATGGCCGCTTTGACGGCCGAGAGGTCGCCCTTGACGACGATCGTCACGTAGCCGCCGCCGAGTTTCTCTTTACCCACCACCTCGACGTTGGCCGCTTTGCAGGCCGTGTCGATCGCCTCGAAGACGGCGGTGAAGCCCTGCGTTTCGATGAATCCCAATGCAATCGAGCCGTTGTTCATGGCCGGAGAACCTTTATTGCTGTCGCTTGTTTCAAGCACTTCGTATTCGGGAAAGAAAACGACGTCCTGTTGGATCAGCGGGTTGCTTTCGCGGGGCGACTGGATGGCCCGCCAGGCCTCGTCGGCCGGGCGCGGCATGACAACCGCGACGGGCTGACCGCCCAATTGCTCGGCCATCCGGCGGCCGGCGTCGACCGCCGCGCGAACGTCCTCGACGCTTCCTGTGATCTTGGTGACGATTCCGTAATAGTCGTTCAACTCGGTTTGCAGGACACGGATCCGCGAGGCCTTTTCCATGGCGTCAATGGCGGCCATGGTCGGGACCAGCCCGATTGTCTCCAATACCCCGAGCGTCTGGCTCACAGTGAACCTCGCTGGCGAAGCTCATGGATCACGCTGGCCGTGATCTGAGCCACCCGGTCCCGTTCGATCGCGCCGGTCCGGGCGGGGCAGCCCTCGGGCGGGGCGTCGACGAATCCGAAATCGGACAACAGGCACTGCAACACCCGTTGCAACCCGGCCCGATCGACCCGTTGCGCGGCGCTCATCGGCTGGCGGCTCTGCCCCATGGAGAATCCCCGCAACTCAACACCCGCGCGAAAGCCCTCGGGAAAATCGGCCGAGTA
>JAFGFF010000210.1 GCA_016931075.1 Pirellulales bacterium
AGATGGCCCGGTATGTGGGCGACGGGGTGCTCGACTGCGGTCTGACGGGTCACGATTGGATCATGGAGACAGGGGCCGACGTCCACGAGGTGGCCGAGCTGGTCTTCTCCAAGGTGAGCCGGCGTCCGGTCCGCTGGGTGCTCTGCGTGCCCGAGGACTCGCCCATCAAGACCGTCAAGGACATGCAAGGCAAGCGGATCGCCACCGAGGCAGTCGGCCTGACCACGCAGTATCTCGAACGACACGGCGTGACGGCCAAGGTCGAGTTTAGCTGGGGAGCGACCGAAGTGAAGCCGCCCAAGTTGGTCGATGCGATCGTCGAGGTGACCGAGACCGGCAGCTCGCTCCGGGCGAACAACCTGCGGATCGTCGACGAGGTGCTCCAGAGTACGCCCCGGCTGATCGCCAACCACGCCGCTTACGCCGTGCCGGAGAAGCGGGAGATCATCGACGACCTGGCCCTGATGCTCCGCGGCGCGATGGCGGCCGAGGGCAAGGTCGGTCTGATGATGAACGTGCCCAAGACGAGTCTCACGAAGGTCCTCTCCCTGCTGCCCGCCTTGCAGCAACCGACCATCTCCGACCTGGCCGACAAGAACTGGGTCGACGTGAACACGATCCTCGACGAATCGGTCGTCCGCCGGATCATCCCGCGTTTGAAGGACGCCGGGGCCCGGGGGATCGTGGAGTATCCGTTGAATAAGGTGATTGAGTAGTGGGGATTGGGGATTGGGGGGCGCATTTCCGCGATTCGTAGACGCGGCGTCTCGCCGCGTTTTTCTCGGAAGCGGCGAGACGCCGCTTCTACGGGGAAGGCCAAGCGTCTTGCCAAGCCGTCGTCGCCCTGCAAAAATGGGGAGACCTACCTAACACGGCCCACGCCCACCTGGTGTTGCACTCCCTTTCTTTCCAGGAGATCTTTGCCATGTCACGTTCCGCCCAACTTCTGCCTGCTTTGATCGTAGTTATTCTAACAAGCGTCATTGTCGCTGGAGAGAAAGGGCCGAACGAGGCCAAGCTTCCGGTGGTGTTTTCCGACGACTTCGAGAACGGGGCCCAGCGGTGGGAGCCGGTGGACCCGGCGGCTTGGCGCGTGGTGGAGAAGAAGAACCACGGGAAGGTTTACAACCAGTTCAAGAAGAGCAAGTATCAGCCGCCGCACCGCAGCCCGCTGAATATTTCACTGATCAAGGACGTCGTGGTGGGTGATTTCGTCCTGACGGCCAAGGTGCAAAGCACCAATCCGAAGATCGGCAACCACCAGGACATGTGCCTCTTCTTCGGCTACCAGGACCCGGCCCATTTCTATTACGTCCATCTGGGCAAGCGACCCGATCCGCACTCGAGCCAGATCATGATCGTCGACGGCGCGGACCGAAAGATGATCACGACAAACAATCCGCCGGGCATTCCATGGGGCAAGAAGTGGCACACCGTCAAGGTGGTTCGCCGCGTGGCTGACGGGACGATCGAGATCTACTTCGACGACATGACCAAGCCGAACATGACCGCCTCGGACAAGACGTTCACCTGGGGTCGGGTGGGACTCGGTTCGTTCGACGACCACGGCAACTGGGACGACGTCCAAGTGCGCGGCGTTAAGGTCGAGAAGCCCAAAGCCGCGAAGAAATCGGGCTAGGCCGGCATGCCGGTCGGGCTGTGGCGACGGTGGGAAAGGTCTTCCAAGGCGGCCCACCAGCGGTCGATCTTCCGGAAGACGTCTTCCAAAGCCTCTTGGAGTGGATCGATTGACGTCAAGGGCTTGAAGAAGCACGCCTCGGCGCCCAGCCGGAACGATCGCAGCACCGTCGTCAGCGTGACGACGCCGGTGAGCATGATCACCTGGATGCCGCCGTCGTGGTGCTTGATTTCCTGCAAAAGATCCAGCCCATTCATTCCGGGCATGTCGATGTCGAGGATGATCACCCGGTGCTGCGACCCGATGAGTTCCTTCATGGCGTCGGCCGGATCATTCAAGGAATGGACCTGGTAGCCGAGGTTGTTGAGCTGTTCTCCAACCAGTCGGGTCATCTGCGGGTCGTCGTCGACGTGCAAGATCGTCCGCGAAGGAATCATCGGATAGTCTCCTGAAAGCGTCTTGGCAGAGCTGTTTTCGAACTTCTCTGTGCGTCAATCCGTGTCGGCGGCGGGCACGGCATCCATTTCGATCCGATTTTGGCGGGACGGTTTCAGCCCGTTTCGGAAATGGCCGCGAGGCCTCGGGCGCAGGTTTTTCCACCTGCCCCGATCCGCCACCTCTAGCGTATAGCATGCATTTCGGCCCTGGTGCGTGGTTCACGCCTCGGGATTCTCGAAATTCCCACCACCCCGACTCCAGCGGGGCCCGCCCGGTCCGTCTGTACCGGGTCGCCAATGGCCCGCAAGAGAATGCGGCGCACGCGTCACGGGGATGACCTACGTTAGATTGAGCCGAAGTACCTGCCAACCGCGGCATCGGGCGGGCGAAGTCCCGTTCCGACCGCCGCGCGCTTGGCCGGAGCGCGGCCACGCGCCGAGACGCGTGGAAAAGCAATCGGCCCTCGCAAACAAGACGAGGTGGAGAGCTATGTCCTCCTTTGATGACAGCCAGATTATCGCCGACTTCGTCGTCGAATCTCGCGAACACCTGGCCGACATCGAGAACCAGCTTCTGGCGATCGAGGCCGGCGGAGCGGACATCGATTCCGATTTGGTCAACGAAGTGTTCCGGGCGGTGCACTCGGTCAAGGGCGCCGCCGGCTTCCTCGGTTTCACCACGCTGGGCCATCTTGCCCACGAGTTGGAAAACGTCCTGAACCTCGTCCGCTCGCGTGAGTTGGTGCCGACTCCCGAGGTGGTCGACGTGCTGCTTCGGGCCGCCGACACGCTCCGCCGGATGATCGAGGACATCCACAACTGCAACAACACTGACATTTCACGGCACGTGGCCGAGCTTCAGGCAGTCGCCGCCGGTGACGACGTTCCCTCGGCCCCGGCTGAACCCCCGGTCATGGCACCTCAACAGGAGACTCCCATGCCCAAGAGTGATCCTACGCCGACAAGCGAACCCGACCCCCCCGTGGCCGAGACGTCGTCGGTCGACGCCCCACAGCCCGGTCCTCTTTCACCTTCGTCTTCACCTGAACCAATGACTCCGATTTCCCCGGAACCGTCGACTCCGGCAATGTCCGCGCCGACGGACTCCGCGTCGACGCTGCCCCCCGTGGTCAGTACACCTCCCGAGACGAGCATCCGTGTTTCGGTCAGTGTTCTGGACCACTTGATGAACCTGGCCGGCGAGCTGGTGCTCTCGCGGAACCAACTCCTCCAGACGGTCAATTCGGCCGAACAAATTGGGCTGGATTCGGTGGCTGCCCGGGTGGACCAGGTCACCAGCGAGCTGCAAGAGACAATCATGCAGACCCGGATGCAGGTCATCGGCACGATCTTCCAGAAGTTCCCTCGCGTCGTCCGCGACCTGAGCAACCAACTCAACAAGGAATGCGAACTGACCATCGACGGCAAGGACGTCGAACTGGACAAGTCGATCATCGAGGCCATCGGTGATCCCCTGACCCACCTCGTCCGCAACGCCGTGGACCACGGAATCGAATATCCCGACGTCCGCGCCGCCGCCGGCAAGCCGGTCAAGGGCACGATCTCGCTCCGGGCGTACCACCAGGCGGGCAAGGTCAACATCGCCATCAGCGACGACGGTGGAGGAATTGACGCTCCCCGGCTGAAGGAAAAAGCCGTCACCCGAGGACTGATCACGCCCGAACAGGCTCGCGACATGAGCGACCGCGAAGCCCTGCGACTGATCTTCCATCCTGGATTCTCGATGGCCGAGAAGGTAACCGACGTGAGCGGCCGCGGCGTCGGCATGGACGTCGTCAAAACGAACATCGAAAAGCTCGGCGGCGCCGTCGGCATCGAAACGACACCGGGGAAGGGAACCACGATCGACGTGAAGCTCCCCCTGACCCTGGCCATCGTGCCTTCGCTGGTCGTGCGGAGCGGGGCCCGGCGATTCGCCATCCCGCAGGCGAGCATCAACGAACTGGTCCGGATTCGCGCCAAGGACGTCAGCACCAAAATCGAACATCTCAACAAGGCGGAAGTGTTTCGTTTGCGAGGGACCCTACTGCCGCTGGTCCGCTTGAACAAGACGCTCCGTTCGGCCAATATCGACATCGGCCCCGACGAGTCGGCCGCCGAAAACGAAGCCCTGCACATCATTGTGGTCGAGGCGGGACATCTCCGTTACGGCCTGATCGTCGACGGGCTGCATGATTCCGAGGAAATCGTGGTCAAGCCGTTGGGTCGGCATATGCAGGACAGCGGCTGCCTGGCCGGCGCGACGATCCTGGGCGACGGCGAGGTCGCGTTGATCCTCGACGTCTCCGGCATCGCCACCTATGCCGCTTTGAAGCTGCCCAGCGACGATTCCGTCTGCGCGACGACCGACGATACGATCGTCGACGCCGACAAGGAAACGCAAACGACGCTCCTGTTCACCAACGCGCCGACCGAGCGGTTTGCCATCCCGATGGAACTGATCGCGCGGCTCGAGCGAATCCACAGCAACCAGATCGACACGGTCGGCGGCGCCGAAGTCCTCCAATACCGGGGCACGACGCTGCCGCTTTTGCGTCTGGAGAGCTATATCACGGCTCTGCCCGGCGAGAATCTCGAAAAGCTCTACGTCGTCGTCTTCAAGGTCATGCGGCGTGAGGTGGGCCTGATCGTGCCGCGGCTGGAGGACATCCGCAACGTGAGCACCGACGTCGACATGGTCACGTTCCGCGAGCCGGGCGTGATCGGCGCCATCGTCGTCAACGACAAGACCACCCGGCTGTTGGACCTCTACGAACTGACCGCGGCCGCCCATCCCGATTGGTTCGCCACGGAGAAGAAGCCAAACACTCCATCGGCGTCGAAGAGCGTCGAAGCTCCTACCGACCCAAGCGCGGTGCGGATTCTCCTCGCCGAGGACTCGGGTTTCTTCCGCAACCAGGTGACCAAGTTCTTCGAGGGAGACGGCTATGAGGTCGTCGGGTGCGAAGACGGCCAGATCGCCTGGGAAACGCTCAAGGCGTCGGATCGGCCGTTCACCATGGTGGTGACGGACATCGAGATGCCCAACATGGACGGCTGCCAGTTGGCCCGGATGATTCGCGAGGACCCGACCACGGCCCACCTGCCCGTCATCGCCCTGACCTCCCTGGCCAGCGAAGAGGACATGCAGCGGGGGATGGAATCCGGCATCGACGACTACCAGATCAAACTCGACCGCGAACGCTTATTGGCCGCGGTTGCCCGATATGCCAAAGAGGGCACTTCTTGTGCTCTCGCATCCACGACCAGCTAGCATGGAAACGGAGAATTGCCCATGAGCCAATTGACCCAATCATCCACCGCCGTGGCGACCATTGCCGCCGGCCAGGAGTTCGCGACGTTCTATGTCGCCGATCTCCTGTTGGGAGTCAATATCCTCCAGGTCGAGGAAATCAACCGACACGTCACGTTGACCCCGGTGCCCCACTCTCCCGATTACGTCCGAGGCGTCATCAACCTCCGAGGCGAGGTGGTGACCGTCGTGGACCTGAAGGCCATTCTCGGGCTGCCTGAAGGAGAGATCACCAAGGACACCCGAAACGTGGTCGTCAACTCGAAAGGCGAGCAGATCGGACTATTGGTCGATCGCATCGCCGACGTCGTCAAGGCGCCGGGCGATATGATCGAACCCCCGCCCGCCAACCTCGGCGGCGTGGACGGCCGGTACTTCAAAGGCGTCGTCAAACTCCAACACGACCTGCTCGTGATCCTGGACGTCGAATCGGCGCTGGCCATGAACACGAACTCTCACTAACCCGTATTCGACAGGCATCGAGCGTTTCGTCACACCTGCTAAATATCGACCACTTTCAATTTAGAGGGCGAGAACAATGAACATTCGCACGAAGATTCTTGTACTGAGTCTTTCCGGCGCCGCAACCATTGCCGTATTGCTAACCGGCCTTCTGCTGGCCCGCAAAGGGACGCTTAAGGAACAGGTCACGGATGAAATGAACGACCTGGCCCGCCAGGAGTGTTCGAAAATCGCCAGGGACATCTACGTCATGTTGCAAGTGCAACAGACATCCATCCAGAACAGAGTGCGTTCCAACCTGAACGTGGCGAATGAATTGCTCACTCAGGCCGGCGGCGTCACTCTCGAAAAAGACACCGTTTCCTGGAACGCCGTCAACCAGTTCACCAAAGGCACCGAGTCGGTGACCCTGCCGAAAATGATGGTCGGCGACACATGGCTCGGTCAGAACTACAGCTCCAGCGCCACGACGCCACTGGTGGACAAGGTCAAATCGCTGGTGGGCGGCACCTGCACGGTCTTCCAGCGGATGAACGAAGCGGGGGACATGCTCCGCGTGGCCACGAACGTCGAGAAAACGGACGGTTCACGCGCGATCGGCACCTATATTCCGGCCGTCAATCCCGACGGAAAACCCAATCCGGTCGTTTCCTCGGTTTTAAGCGGCCAAACCTTCGATGGCCGCGCCTTCGTCGTGAATGACTGGTACATCACATCCTACCAGCCCATTTTCGACAAGAGCCACAAGGTGGTCGGCGTCCTGTACGTCGGCATTAAGCAAGAGGACATCGCTGAACTGCGCCAAGGCATCATGGACGTCGTCGTCGGCAAGACGGGCTATGTCTACATTCTGGGCGGCAAGGGAGACCAACGTGGACGCTACATCATCTCCCATCAAGGCAAACGTGACGGCGAGAACATCTGGGACGCCAAGGATAGTGACGGAAACTACTTCATCCGTTCCGCCATCGAAAAGGCCATGAAGACCAACAATGGCCAGAGCGACTTCGAACGCTACCCGTGGAAGAACGCGGGCGACAATAATGCAAGAATGAAAGTCGCCGCCGTGACTTATTTTGAACCGTGGGACTGGGTCATCGGCGCCGGGTGTTACGAAGATGACTTCCAGGAAGCCGCTGCCAAAGTCGGCTCGAGCCTGGCTAGCCTCACCTGGTGGGTCATCATTGGAGCAATCTGCATTTTCGTGGCGGTTGCTGCCGTTTCCATCTGGGTTGCCCGAGGAATTGTGCGGCCGTTGAACAACATGATGGAGGGATTGAAGGACATCGCCGAGGGCGAAGGCGACCTGACACGGCGACTGGATGATTCCTCTCGCGACGAACTGGGCACGCTGGCCCGATGGTTCAACACGTTTGTCGACAAGCTCCAAAGGATCATCTCCGAGATGGCCGACAACGCCTCGGACGTGGCCAACTCGTCCACCGAACTTTCGTCGACGTCGACGCAACTGGCCAGCAGCGCCGAAGAGATGACGGCCCAATCGGCCACGGTCGCCTCGGCCGCCGAGGAAATGTCCAGCAACATGAACACGATGGCCGCCTCGACCGAACAGATGACGGCCAACGTCAAAACAGTCGCCTCGGCCGTCGAGGAAATGACCGCCAGCATCAGCGAGATCGCCAAGAACGCCGAGCAAGCCTCGACCGTGGCCAACGACGCCGCGCGGCTCGCCGAAACGAGCAACGCCAACATCGGCCAACTCGGCACCGCGGCCGACGAGATCGGCAAGGTCATCGAGACGATCCAGGACATCGCCGAGCAGACGAACCTGCTGGCGTTGAACGCCACGATCGAGGCCGCCCGAGCCGGTGACGCCGGAAAGGGGTTTGCCGTCGTGGCCACCGAAGTCAAGGAACTGGCCAAGCAGACCGCCGAGGCCACCGAGGACATCCGTCGAAGGATTGAAGGAATTCAAGGGTCCACCGGCGAGGCCGTCCGATCGATCGCCGAGATCAGCGAAGTGATCCAGAAGGTCAACGAGGTTTCCAAGACGATCGCTTCGGCCGTCGAGGAGCAGAGCATCACGACCAAGGAGATCGCTCAGAACGTCGCCCAAACGTCTGAAGCCGCGACGACCGTCTCCAGTGGCGTGGCCGAATCAGCCTCCGCCAGCCAAGAGATCACGCGAAATATCGCCGAGATCGATCTGGCGGTCCGCCAGGCGGCCCAAGGTGCCACGTTCACCCAAGGCGCCAGCGTGCAACTCAACCAGGTCGCCGGTCAACTCCAAAAGGTCGTCGGCCAGTTCAAGACCAACGCCAAGGCGTTCAACGCGGCCCCGATCAAGGCCGCCCACGGGCAGTGGGCCGTCAAGCTGGCCAACCTGCTCGCCGGCAAGGTGTCGTTCACCGTGGCCGACGTCGCCAGCCATCACGACTGCGCGTTCGGCAAGTGGTATTTCGGCGACGGGATGAAGAAGTTCGGAAACCTGACGACCTTCAAGGACATTGATCCAGCCCATGCCGCGGTCCACGACCTGGCCAAGAAGATCACTCAGCTCTACCACGACGGCAATAGGCACGCCGCGGTCGAGGAGCTCAGTAATCTCCGCAAAGCCACGCACCACATCTTCGAGTTGCTCGACAAGCTCGAGGAAGAAGCCGAGCGACATGTTCTGGTCGCGGTGTGACCAATGATGATATTCAACCCTCTCTTCCCGTCAACGCGACGGGGAGAGAGGCCTTGAGAATACGAAAAGACAGTGAATGAAAATCATTAGCGACCGCTGGGCAGAAGAATGCTTCGTGTGACCTGGCGGGCGGGGTAGAACGGAAGTGGGGCACGGCTAACCCGGGTTGCACACATTCATGGCGGATATTCCAACTCGCGTACTGATCGTGGATGACACGGTCACGTACCGTAAAATCATCGCGGACGTCCTGGCGGGCATACCGGGCATCGAGGTAGTCGGCACGGCCCCCAACGGTCAGATTGCGCTGCAGAAGATCGAGAATCTTCACCCCGACATCCTCACCTTGGACCTCGAAATGCCCATCATGGGTGGTCTGGACGTGCTGCGGCATCTCCAACGGTCCAAGAGCGACGTCGGCGCGATCATGCTCAGCGCTTTCACCAAGGAAGGCGCGGAAACGACGATGGAGGCCCTGAGCCTCGGGGCCTTCGACTTCGTGCTCAAGCCGTCTGGCGCCTTGCCGGGAAAAAACATCGAGCAACTGCGTCATGAGCTTCGTCCGAAGATCGAAGCCTTCGCCCGAACCCGGCAGATCCGCCGGTTGCTCGGGGGCGGCGCTCCCGCGCCCCCACGGCGCACTGCAGCGGCGGCACCGGCAGCAGGCGACATCCACCAGCGGATGCAGCGGATCGCGCGTCAGGCCACGGGCAAGCCGGAAGCCGTCGTGATTGGGATCTCGACCGGCGGCCCCCAGGCGCTGACCAAGATGATTCCTCAGTTGCCGACCGACCTGCCGGTGCCCGTCTTGATCGTGCAGCACATGCCTCCACTGTTCACCAAATCGTTGGCCGACGACCTGAACCGGCGGTCCCGGTTGACCGTCTGCGAAGCGGTCGAGGGACAGCCTGTTCTGCCAGGCTTTGTATTCATCGCTCCGGGCGGAAAACAAATGCGGATAATCCGCGACACGACATCCCTCTCGATCCAGATCACCGACGATCCGCCAGAGAACAGTTGCAAGCCTTCGGCCGATTACTTGTTTCGGTCCGCCTCCCACGTCCTGGGCGGGAACGTCCTGGGCGTGATTATGACCGGGATGGGCTATGACGGGTCACAGGGATGCCGACTCTTGAAGCGATGCGGGGCCCCGATCCTATGCCAGGACGAGGCTTCGTGCGTTGTGTTCGGCATGCCACGTCAGCCCATCGAGGAAGAGCTGGCCGACGTGGTGGCTCCGTTGGATCGGATTGCCGAAGAAATCACGAGGATGGTCGGAAAAGGTGTAGCCGCATGCAAGTGACACCAGAAGACATCACCGCCGTGGCTGCCCTGGTTGGCGAACTCTGCGGAGTCGTGCTCGACCAGTCAAAGGGCTACCTGATCGAAAGCCGCCTAGCCGGCGTCGCCAAGGAGGCCGGCTGCGCCAACTACACTGAATTGTGCCGAATGGCCCGTCTTCCCAATAACCGGCACCTTCAGAATCAAATCATCGACGGCATCACGACGCAGGAAACATTGTTCTTCCGCGACGGCTCGCCGTTTGAGGCCCTCCAGTACAAAGCACTGCCCGAGTTGATCGACTCGAAATCCGGCTCTGCGTTTCCGAAGCGGATTCGGATCTGGTCGGCGGCGGCCAGCACGGGCCAGGAAGCCTACAGCATCGCCATGGTGATGCACGAACTGATCCCGGACATCCTCTCCTGGGACGTCAACATCTTGGGAACGGACATCTGCGACACGGCCATCAAGCAAGCCAGCCTCGGCCGCTACGCCGCGCACGAAATCCAACGAGGGCTTCAACCGCCCGTCCTCTCCAAATATTTTATCAACGAAGGACGCACCTGGCGGGTCAAGGACGAATTGCGCTCGATGGTCACCTTCCAACGCCGCAACCTCCTCGAACCCCTGACCGGTCTCGGACCGTTTGACATCATCTTCTGCCGGAACGTCGCGATCTACTTCAATGCCGAAACCCGGCGGGACTTGTTCAACCGAATCAGCGATCGCCTGGCCCCGGGCGGATATTTGTTTGTCGGGTCGTCCGAATCACTGGGCGACCTGGGTCCTCGCTTCATGCCGCAGCACCATTGCCGCTCCGTCTTCTATCAACCGAACCGACGCCCGGCCCTGGTCCCGGCATGATTCCCTTCCCCTATCGAGAGACAATCATGTACACCGCCAAGGACATCATGAACCCGAACGTGATCACCATCGATCCCGATGACACGATCGAGGTGGCCATCTCCCTGATGAGCGAGCGCGGCGTGAGCGGCCTGCCCGTGGTGGACATGTCGGGCCATCTCGTCGGAATCCTCACCGAGTTCGACCTGCTGGACCTATTTTGGGATCCGACGACCGCGCGAAACGAAGTCTACCACTACATGACTCGCGACATTCGCAAGGTGGAAGAAACCGACGAGGTCTCCGCCGTTGCGGAATTGTTCCGCATGTTAGCCGTCCGTCGCATTCTCGTCGTACGCAGCGAAGAACTTGTCGGCGTGATCAGCCGGCGTGATCTACTGCGACACGTCCAACGCGTTCGGCAAAAAAGTTCTCAAACGACCCAACAGACCTGTTAAGAAAACACGCCGTTATCGTGACTGAAAAGGCGGTTGATAGAATACTTACGGGCAACACCTTGCCCAGACGGAGTCGAACATGAAAGACCGAGTCCTCATTGTCGACGATTGTCCGATCAACGTTCGGATTCTCCAGGAACTCTTGTCCGAGGAGTATGAACTCGAAAGCGCCACCAGCGGCGAGGAATGCCTGGAAAAGGTCCGCGACTTCAGCCCCGAACTCATCCTGCTGGACATCATGATGCCCGGCATCAGTGGCTATGAAGTATGCCGCCAGATCAAGTCCAGTCCGCTGGGTGATTTCACCATGGTCATTCTCGTCAGCGGCAAGGCCTCGCCGGCCGAACGGCTCAAGGGGTATGACGTCGGCGCGGACGACTACGTCGTCAAACCGTTCGACCATGACGAGCTGTTGGCCAAGGTTCGCATCCATTTCCGCCTCCGCGGCGCCATGAAACAACTCTGGCTGGCCAACAACCAGATTCAGGAATTCAATTGCGAACTGGAACAGCTTGTCGAGCAGCGTTCTCACGAAATCCTCGCCACGCGCGACATCGCGATTTTCGCCTTGGCCAAGCTGGCCGACTCGCGCGACCCCGAGACGGGCGAACACCTCGAACGCATGCGTCACTACTGCCGCATCCTGGCCGAATATCTTTCCAAGGAGGGACCTTACCATGATGTCGTCGATGATACCTTCGTCGATAACATCTACCGCTCCAGCCCTCTGCACGACATCGGCAAGGTGGGAATCCCCGACGCGATTCTCCTGAAGCCGGGCAAGCTCACCACCGAAGAATTCGAGATCATGAAACGCCACACGACGATCGGCGCCGATGCTCTTCGGCAAGCAGCCGAACAAAGTTCCTCCGGCGGATTCCTCGCGATGGCCGAACTGATCGCCCGCTCCCATCACGAGCGGTTCAACGGGAGCGGTTATCCCGACGGATTGGCCGGATCGAATATCCCGCTGGCCGCGCGGGTCGTGGCGCTGGCCGACGTCTACGACGCCTTGACTTCGCCCCGCGTTTACAAGTCGGCCTTCGATCCAGACGATGCGAAACGCATGATTGAAGAGGAGCGTGGAAAACACTTCGATCCCGCCATTATAGATGCCTTCCTCGCTTGCGAAGAGGCATTTCGTGACGTTGTTCGGGCAGGAATACACAGCACCGCGGACGAGTTTGAACTGGCCAGCCAGATCGAGAACTCACGCTAGCTCCATTGCCACAATACACTGGTATCCATCTCGTGGAGGAAGAGGGGCAACGTGCGAGGTATTTCGGACAACAACACGCTCGATTTCAGGGCGTCCGATCCACGACGCAAGGCTTGGCCCTCTCCAAAGGCGCGTCCCATGAGCATCTTCCATACATGGAAACTTGCCGGACTGATCGCTGTCGTCCTGACGGTCGTCGTTATTGTGGTCGCCGAGGGACACCCTATCCGGATTGATCCCGCGCAACCCGATTCACAGCAAGCCTATACTGATCCATCGGGCTCGTTTCGCTCCAGCAATTCGGCTTCCGTCGTCGATCCGACGGTCGCCTACGGGATTCTGGCCGCGTCGCTCCTTCTTGCCGGCACGTTTGCGTTGATTTACCACCGGTTGCGACGCCGCATTTCCACGCTCCAGGAAACCTCGGCCGCGCAAGACGCCAAGTACGCCGGGCTGCGTCAGTCGGAAGCCCAATACCGGACTCTCTTCGAATCCACGACCGACGCCGTCATGTTGCTTGACCAAAGAGGATTCTTCGAATGCAACGAGGCAACACTCCGGGTCTTTGGATGCAAGACGCGCGATCAATTCATCGCCTGTCATCCCAGCGAACTCTCGACCCTGACCCAGCCCGACGGACGTGACTCGCGAACCGCCGCCGATGAACGAATCCAACAAGCCTATCGCGAAGGCATGGCCCACTTTCGATGGCGACATCAACGTCTTAATGGGAATGCCTTTCCAGCGGACGTAATGCTGACGCGAATCGACCTGGAAGACCGCGCCGTGCTCCTGGCTTTGGTTCGTGACATCACCGAACAAAAATCCACCGAGGATGAGCTGCTTGCAAGCATGCAGCAGAGCCGCCGGGCCAACGCCATCAAGACGATGTTCCTGGCAAACATTTCCCACGAACTCCGCACGCCTCTGCACGCCATCCTCAGCTTTGGATCGCTTGCCACACGAAAGATCGATCGGCTCTCCAATCAAGAGCTGCTGGAGTACTTCCGGCTGATCGACGAGCACGGCCAAGAACTTCTTGCTTTGATCGACGACCTCTTGGACCTTTCGACGCTCGAAGCCAGCCGGGCCGAAATGGTGTTTCGCCAGGTGGACATGACCTCGCTTCTGCTGAACGTCATTGACGAGTGCCAGTCCGAGACCATGGAAAAGAACGTCAATATTCGCTTGAATGATTCTGACTCGACAATACCTCTGGTCTGCGATCAGGCCCGTGTCAAGCAGGTCATCCGCAACCTCCTGCATAACGCGGTCCAATTCTCGCACTTTGGCGGGACCGTTCAGGTCGTCGTCACGTCGGAAGAGGACTCGGTTGTCGTCGCCGTGGCCGATCGAGGCGTCGGCATCCCCGAGGACGAACTCAAAACAATCTTCGACAAGTTCGTGCAGTCCAGCAAGACCCGCTCCGGCGCGGGAGGAACCGGACTGGGCCTGGCCATCTGCCGTGAAATTATTCTGGCGCATGGTGGAGAAATCTGGGCGGAGAATCGCCCGGAGGGGGGAGCCATCGTCAGCTTCCGGCTCCCCAAGAAATCCCAATTTCGACCGACGCTGGAATGCGACGTCACGACCGCCGCACTGACGCCTCCCCTGAACGACGTGCCTCCAGGCGACGTGGCGACTTCCACGGTATCGTGATTTCTCGCAGACCTGTCTGTGCTGACTGAAGAAAAGCCCCTCGCTAGGTCATCCACGGCAAAGGCCGGCTGGCCGCTCGGAACAGGACCTCGGTCGCCCTTTCAAGTTGATCCAGCGGCAACCATTCATCGGCCGTGTGAGCCTGTTCGATGAAACCGGGCCCAAAGACGACTGAAGGCACCCCGGCGGCCGCATACACCGCCGCATGTGTCCCGTAGGCCACTCCCTCCTTGCGACAGCCGCCGGTCACCTGACCGATCACGTCGGCAAGCCAGTCACCCAGTAGCCCATTGTGTGTCTCCGAGAGGGCTGGCAATCGCAGCGTCGGCTCAGTGTGCTCGATGGCAAAATCAAACCGCCCTTGGGTCTTGAGGTAGTCAATCACCCCAAGATACGCTTGCTGGGTGTCTTCGCCCGGTAAGACGCGCCGGTCGATTTCAGCGGAACAAAAATCGGGAATCGTGTTAACGCTCACGCCGCCGTGGATCGTTCCCACGCTCAGCGTCGCCTGTCCGCAAAGTAGATGGGCGGGCAAGTGTTGCACGCCTTCTTTCGCGTAGCGTTCCAATTCAAGCAGCACTCGGGCCATTCGGTAGATGGCGTTCTCGCCGGAAGCTGGATTCGAGCTATGGCCGGCCTGGCCCCGCGTCCGGCAGTTCCAGCGGACCGCCCCCTTGTGCGCCACGACGACTTGCAGGCCTGTCGGCTCGCCGACAATCGCCGCGTCGGGCCGGCGAGGAACGATCGACTCCATATCGGCCGCGCTTCCCGCGTCGTCCCAGAGTCGGGTCAACGCCCACGCGCCGGTGAATCCAAATTCTTCGTTCACCGGACACGACACCAACAGCGTCGGCCGGTTTTTTGCGGGATGCCGCGCCAGCCGGGCCAACACCGTGAGCATGGCCGCCATCGATCCCTTCGTGTCACACGCACCGCGCCCGTAAAGACGCCCGTCCCGGACCACGGGCGTCCAGGGGTCGATGGTCATTCCCTCGACAGGCACGGTGTCCTGGTGGGCATCCAACAGGAGCACCTGGCCGCCATCCCGGGGCAGAGGCTCGCCTTCGAGTCGGGCAATAATGTTCTCCCGACCCGGATCGACAACCTGCCGTTGGAAGGGCACCCCCAACTCCTCGAAGAACTCCTGGAGGTAATCGGTCAAGCGAGTTTCGAAAAACTCCGGGCCCAATGCCTCCCGGCCCATGGGATTCATACTGGGAATCTTTACAAGATCAGAGATGATCTTCTGGGCGAAGGAATCCACCGGCAATTGCTCCTTTGGTTCCAGAAAGGCTCCATCCTCGTATTGGCGCTATTTTAGCGTCACTATACACGCACAAAATGGACCCCCTCCAGCTAGGGAATTTCCCTGCGTCGGGAGCCGGTTATTAGGGCAAATTTTTCCACGACAAATCAGATTAAAACGAACACCCGGATGTGGGGTTGAGATTGCGGTGCTTCGAGACGATAATCACTGTTGTGCGAGGGGGTTTTCCCCTTCGCCAACCGCCCTTCGTAGGTCCCTGCCCCGCCTACGAGGGGCACTTTTTTGCGCTCTCCCGACGGCCTCGTTCACGCGGTGATTCGCTGCGTGTGTCATTCTCATCGATCGGGTAATGGAGTGTCCTGCCCGTTTCTTTTTTACGGAGAGAATGTGGGTCTCTCCAAATAGACACGATCGGACACGCGTGCTCCGTCCGTTCCGTCCGAGGGCCGATCTTTCTAGCCTCGCCTTGGGCTGCAAGACGATACTCTCCGTATCGCGTCGTTTTCCACGCAGTCAACCAGATGTCTCTCGCCCAAAAATCCCAGTAGCCTTCAAGCAGGCCCCTGGGAGCCGGATTGACCGAAAATCTCCCATGCGAATAATGTAGTTCTAGCAGTGCGTGTCGGGTGAGGCCATTTTCGGCAATCGTCTTTTTGGACAGCGGCCCACCGCGCGGACCCCGAACGTCGTGACGCCCGGGAGGACCTATCAGCATGATGCCGATTTTCCTGTTTCTCCTCTGTGCGGCCGCGCTGTGCGTCGGGTTGTTGGTCGTGGCCAATCTGCTGGGCCCTCGGCGTCCCGGTCCGGTCAAACGGATGCCGTATGAGAGCGGCATGGACCCGGTCCACGAGGCCCGGCGGCGGTTCAACATCCGGTTCTACCTGCTGGCCATCGCCTTCCTCGTGTTCGACGTCGAGTTGCTGTTCCTCTACCCCTGGGCAGTGGCCAACGGCGCGGCCCACGCGTCGCAGGCCGATCCGGCGGCCGTTTCGGCGCCGCAGGGACTCGACGCCGCCGTGGCCGAGGGCCTGGTCGAAAGCCGAGGGCTCATCTTCGCCGGCGTGATGGTCTTTTTCATCCTCTTGACGCTTGGGCTGGTCTACGACTGGCGGAAGGGGATCTTCCGATGGCGGTGAGCCTGCCCGACAACGTCCTGGTGACGAAACTCGACGAACTGGCCAGTTGGTGCCGCAAGAACAGCCTTTGGCCGATGCCCTTCGCGACGGCCTGTTGCGGGATCGAACTGATGGCCACGGGCGCCAGCCGGCACGACCTGGCCCGGTTCGGGGCCGAGGTGTTTCGCTTCAGCCCCCGGCAGAGCGACCTGTTGATCGTCGCCGGCCGTGTGGCAACGAAGATGATGCCCGTGCTGCAACGGATCTGGATGCAGATGCTCGAACCGAAGTGGTGCATTTCGATGGGCGCGTGCGCCTCGACCGGCGGCGTGTTCGACACCTACTGCGTGATCCAGGGGATCGACCGTTTCATGCCCGTCGACATGTACGTCCCCGGCTGCCCCCCCCGGCCCGAGCAGTTGATCCAGTCCATTATCGACCTACAAGAGAAAATCCAACGCGAAGGCACCCTCTCGGGCCGAGAGATCGACCAGCCCGAGCGCCAAGTGTTACCCCGTGCGCTGCGCATAACAAAACCCGAGCGGGGGACGTAAGTCCCCTGTTCATCGCGAGCTTGGAAAGAATCCCGAGCGGGGGACGTAAGTCCCCTGTTCATTGAGAGCTTGGCTTGAATGGCGAAAAGAACAGGGGGCTGACGCCCCCCGCTCGGTTTTTAATTTCAAACTCCCAATCCCCAATCCCCCGCACCACCCCCATGATCGAAACCCCGGTTATCGACGGCATGAAGGCCCTGTTCCCCGGGCTGGCGGTTAGCGAGTTTCGCGGCCAGGTCCGATTGGTGGCGCCCCCCGACCAGGTCCACGACGTGCTCGAATCACTCAAAGAGCGTTTCGGGTTCGACTTCCTGGCCGACGTGACGTGCGTCGACTACCTGGACCGGCCCGACGCGCCCGATCGGTTCGGATTGGTCTACGTCCTGGCCAACACGAAAGCAAACTGGCGGCTGGTTGTGCGGACCCACGTCGGTGGTGCGGAGCCGACCGTGCCTTCGGCCGTCGATCTGTGGGAAGGGGCCAACTGGCTCGAGCGCGAGGTCTGGGACCTGTTCGGCGTGCGGTTCGAGGGCCACCCCGACCTGCGGCGTCTGGTCCTGCCCGACGCATTCGAGTCGCACCCGCTACGGAAGGACTACCCGCTGCGCGGCCGCGGCGAGCGGCACAACCACCCGTTCATTCCCCGTTCTCAGAGCTGACCATGCCGCTTGTGCCCGACATCCCGCCCGGCGACCTCCGCCACGATGAGCCGTTGCCCTTCCTGTGGACGATGAACTTCGGCCCGCAGCACCCGGCCACGCACACGACGCTGCGGATCGTGCTGAAGCTCGACGGCGAACGGGTGGTCGACGCGATGCCGGAGATCGGCTACCTCCACTCGGGCTTCGAGAAGCTGGGCGAGCACCTCGACTTCAACCAGTACGTCACGATCACCGACCGGATGAACTACTGCTCGGCCATCGCCAACAACGTGGCCTGGCACCAAGCGGTCGAACGGCTGCTGGGCATCGAAGTCCCACCCCGCTGCCAGTACCTCCGCGTGATCGTGTGTGAGCTGGCCCGGATCGCCGACCACCTGGTCTGCAACGGGGCGGTCGGGCTGGACACGGGCGCGTTCACGTTTTTTGTCTACGCCTTCAATCCCCGGGAGCCGCTCTACGACATCTTCGAGGCCCTGTGCGGGGCCCGATTCACGAACAGCTACACCCGGGTGGGCGGACTCATGCACGACGCTTCGCCCAAGGCGATCGAAATGATCCGCCAGTTCGTCAAGGATTTTCCGAAAACCCTGACCGACATGCGGCGGCTGTTGGACCGCAATCGGATCTTCGTCGACCGGACCAAGGGCGTCGGCGTGCTCAGCCACGACGAGGCGATCCACCGCAGCGCCAGCGGCCCCATCGCCCGGGCCAGCGGCGTCACGCGCGATCTCCGCAAGGACGAGCCCTATTTGTGCTACGGCGACTTCGACTTCAACGTCTGCTGCTCCCGGGGCGGCGACTCCTACGCCCGATACCTGGTCCGCATGGCCGAGATGGAAGAGAGCCTCAAAATCGTCGAGCAGGCGATCGAGAACCTGCCCTCCGGCCCGGTGAACGTCGGCATCGACCGCCGCACGGCCCTGCCCGAGCGGGAGCAGGTCTATTCGACCATCGAAGGGCTGATCTCCCATTTCGAGCTGTCGATGAGCAACCGGGGTTTCGACGCGCCGGAAGAGGAGGTCTATTCGGCCATCGAGTCGCCCAGCGGCGAGTTGGGATTCTACGTGGCAGGGCAGGGCAACGACGTGGCCTATCGCGCCCGGTGCCGGCCGCCGTCGCTGATACACTTTGCCCTGTTTCCCCATCTGATTCGCGGCCACCGCCTTAGCGACGTCGTCGCCGTGCTGGGCAGCCTGAACGTCATCGCCGGCGAGCTGGACCGTTGAGGTTCACCCCCTTGCCGAGTTAGTCGCAAACCACTAGGTTAAGCTCACGGAGACAGTAATCTATCCGATGACGGCCGATGCCCGAGTTTTGACCGACGAGATCCTGACGCTGATTCGGGACCATTACCAGTGGTATCCGAACCGGCGGGCGGTCGTGCTGCCTGCATTGCACCTGGTCAATGATCGCCTGGGCTACGTGCCCCGTCAGGCGGTGGTCGAGATCGCCGAGGAGTTGCAACTGGCCCCGGCCGAGGTCCAGGACACGCTCTCCTTCTACGGCTTCTTCAAGCAGGACGCCCC
>JAFGFF010000211.1 GCA_016931075.1 Pirellulales bacterium
AGGTACGGCCCAGCAGCCACAGCAGCCGATCGACCTGGACCAGGTGCGATTCGGGACGGTAACCGTGCGAAAGGAACGGCTGAGCGTCGTGCTTCGGAAGGTGACTCAGCAGACGGGTCTGGAGTTGAAAATCAACCAGGCCGTCTTGCGCAGGGCGGGCATCTCACTGGATCAGCGCGTCAGCGTCGACCTGACGAACGTCTCGGTGGACGAACTCTTGAAGGCGCTGCTAAGTCAGGCGGGGCTGACTTTCCAGCGCGAAGGCAAGGTCGTGACGGTTCGACCCGCGGATAGAGAAGGGACGCCCGCCCGGGAGTAACTCCCGGGCGGCGAAATCCTGGGCACGCGCATCAAGTGCAACCGTGCTTGTCGAGCTTTTCGCGAAGCGTGTCGGCCGTGAAGGGCTTGACCAGGTAGTCGGACACGCCGGCCTGGATGGCCTGCATCACGCGGCCCTTTTCCGCCTCGGTCGTGATCATGATGATCGGGACGTCTTTGTCTTGGGCTCGGATCTCTTCGATCACTTCGAGTCCGGTTTTGCCGGGCATGTTCCAGTCGGTCAGGACGAGATCGAAATCCCCCGGTTTGAACAGGGAGACGGCTTCGGCCCCGTCGGCCGCTTCGGTAGCCTCGGGGATACCGACCGCCTGAAGGGATCGAAGGATGATCTTCCGCATCGTGCTGGAATCGTCGGCGACAAGAACTCTGCTGGCCATGTTACTTCCCCGTTGTGCCTGCCTTGGAGGAATGGGGCGAGGCCGCCGACCGCTAACCAGGGACCGGCGCTCGCTTTGTGTAACTCTAGGTCACCAAATGGTGGAGTCAAACGGCCGGTGGGGTGGAGCCAGAGGCAGGAAAAGTTGCCTGCCTCGCCGCTCGGGGCCGGAATCCCCCCGGCTGACCCCACCCCGTCGGTTCGCGGCCGAGCCGACACGTGAGAATCCTGTAAATGCAACAGGGACAGGGACAAACGTCGCAAGTGGGCCGCGCGGGTGACCTAGAGTTGCAGCAAAATGGGGGCAGGTTTCTGCTAATCGCGGACCCGGGCCCTCATGACTGAGTGTTTCCTAAAGGGAACATTGTACCAAGATCGGTGCGTGGGGCGTTTTGCCCGGGCTTCGAGAGCCGTGGGCTGTTCGCTCACCCATGGTGTCATCTGGTGCAGTTCTGACCCGACTACGAAAACATGTTTAAGGAGCGTTCCGGTGTCCACAACCACTCAGACTTCTGACATTCTGACCCAAGAGGTCCGACAGGCGGAAGGAAACGAGACGATGCAGTTGGTCAGCTTTCGGCTGGCCCAGGAGGAATACGGAGTTGAAATCACCAAGGTTCAGGAGATCATCCTGATGGGTGAAATCACGCGTGTTCCGCAAACGCCCGACTATATCAAGGGCCTGATCAATCTCCGCAGCACGGTCATTCCGATTGTCGATTTGCGACTCCGGTTCGGGCTGGCCCGCGAGGAGATTTCGGACGAGACGCGGATCATGGTCGTCAACGTGGCCGGCAAGACGATCGGCATCATCGTCGATGCGGTCAGCGAGGTGCTACGGATCCGTCAGGACCAGATCGCTCCGCCGCCTCCGACGGTTGCCGGCCTGGGGCAGGAATACCTGACCGGCCTGGTCCGGCTGGAAAACCGGCTGCTGATCCTGCTGGATATTGACAAGATTCTCGGTCAGGAAGAATCCGCGGCCATCGAGGCAGCGACCGCCGGCCTGTGAAATAACGTAGTCGAGAACGCTAGAGACAAACATCGATTCCTTGAAGAACGGATAACATCGCGTTGACATCCTCGAACACGAACTCGATGACCGTGCCACCCGTGGTTGCCCCGGTCTTGTCGCCTGCGGAATTGAGCCAGGTCTCCGACGCGCAGTTGGATCAGTATGCGCGTTTGATTTACGAACGGACAGGCATTCGCGTGTCGCCGCAGAAGAAGACGCTGCTGTCTAATCGGGTGCGGCGGCGCCTGCGAGAGACGGGCATCGACGGCTTCGACGGGTACTTGAAGCACTTGAAGAAGCTCCCGCCGAAGGATCCCGAATGGGACGCCTTTCTGCAAGAGATCACGACGCACGAGACGTTTCTTTTCCGCGACGAAGGGCAATGGGCCTGGTTCCGACAGGAGTATCTTCCCGAGTGCCTCGATGCTGCGCAAAAAGACAAACGTAAAAAGCAACTGCGTTTCTGGTCGGCCGCTTGCAGCACGGGGGACGAAGCCTACACGATGGCCTGTTGCGTTTCAGCCTGCCTGTTGCCCCACCCGGGCTGGAACGTCCGCATCCTCGGCACGGACATTGGAATCGGCGCGGTCGAGCAAGCTAGCGATCCGGTCTTCTCCGAACGAGCGATGAGACTAGTCCCCAAGGATTACTATCGTTTTTTCAACAAGGCGAAAGACGCTTCGCTGTGGCAGCCCAAGCCGAACCTGCAAAAGTTGGTTTCCTTCCGTCACCACAACCTGCTCGATCCGATCCGTGAACTGCCTTTCGACCTCGTGGTGCTGAAGAACGTCCTGATTTATTTCGACGCGGAATCGAAAAAGCGAGTTCTGGCCAATGTCTGTTCGGCCTTGCGTCCAGGAGGTCTATTGATCTCCGGCGCTGCTGAAGGAGTGGCCAGCATGCTGCAGGGTTTCCAGCGTCTTCAACCTTGGCTCCACCGACGCCTCCCCGAATGAATCGGAGTTGATGATGAGCACATCGGACCCGGTTGTGCATGACGAATTCTTCGAGAGCCTGCTGGGAGACTTTCTCGACGAATCGGGCCAGTTGCTCGATGCGCTGAACGACAACCTGTTGCAACTGGACGATTGGGTCCGCTCGCTCGGCGAAAACCACCAGGAGCGGTGTGACGACGGCCTGATGAACGAGATGTTCCGCTCGGCACACAGCCTCAAGGGGCTCTCGGCAATGCTCGGGCTGACCGACATCAACCAGTTGACCCACAAAGTCGAGAACGTCTTCGACGCGGCACGCAAGGATGAACTGATCATCACCAGCAGCGTCGTGGAGCTGATGTTCCAGGCAGTTGATCGGTTGGTGGGCCTGGTCGCCGTGCTGAAAGATCCTTCTCGCGAACCAGTCGAATGCGAGAGCGTGATCAGCCAGATTGCCGCCTTGCTCCAATCGGCCGGCGCGGAACGCCAGCAGAGCACGCAGGCTGACGCGGAACGGGCCCTGGGACCTTCCGCTCCTGAACCAACGACGGACACCACGTCGGAAGGGTCTTCATCTACCGACGCCACACGGACCGGCTTGGAGTCCGAGCCCTCATCCGAGGAGGTCGACCTATTCACCGGGCTCTATAACGAGACGAACGTTCCCGCGAAGTATCTGTCCATCTTTGTCGATGAGACGGAGCTCTCGCTGGATCAGTTGACCGAGACCTACTTGGCGATCGAGGACGGCGGCACACGCGAGGATCTCGAAAGCCTGCTGGTTATTTCCCATCGAATCAAGGGCTCGGCCGCGTCGGTCGGGCAGAACCGGCCGGCAAAACTTGCCCACTTGATGGAAGACCTGCTCCAGGAGTGGGTCGAGAAAAAATGGCCGCTGACGCCTGAAGTGGTGGACGCGATGCTTCGTGGCATCGATGAACTGCGCCAATGCGTGGAGAACCTGAAACGTGGAGGGAACATCAGTGATCAATTGGGCCAGGCGGCCGAAGATCTCTTAAAGGCTCGCGAACAGGCAGCGGCTGCTGGCATGAATGCGGCTTCACCTGGCCAGACGCCCCAAGAATCCGGTAGTGCGGCGCCGGTCAACGCCGAAAAGCCTTCCGGCTCCGTGGAGAAGGTGTCTCCCATGCCGGAGGGGCTGACCGAATCGTGGCGCCGTCAGGTGGCCGCGACGGCGCCGCCCGGCATGACGATCCTCGTCGGCGCGGTCCGGTTTCATCCCAACTTGCCGCTGGTGGGACTCAAGGGTCAACTCCTCTACGAAAAACTGGCCAATGCCGGCGACCTGTGCGGATTCGATCCAAATCCCGAAACGCTTGAAGAACTCGACGAATTGCCGGGCGTACGATTTGGATTGGCGACCGAAAAACCGGCTAAAAACATCGCGGGACTGCTCCGAATCGCCGGGGTAGAGCACGTTGAGGTGGAACCGCTGGAAAAAGAACCGGTGGTGGACGCAAAACCTTCGGCGCCTGCCGCCGCCGCTGCCGTGAAGAGCTTCTCGACTTCCCAACCGTCGACGGCTTCTCGATCCGAAACGCGACCTGCCGACGGCGGGAGCAAGCCGACCGAGACGCTCCGCGTGGACATCGAGCGGCTCGATCAACTCATGAATCTGGCCGGTCAGCTTGTCATCAACAAAGCGCGCTTCTCGCAAATCGGCGAGGGACTTCGCGCCGCGCTGTCCAACAAGAGAGCAAACCAGGCATTTGACGGAATTATGCGCGCATTGAACAAGATGACCGAGACGGACCGCGTGAACACCGAGGCGGAACTACGGATAAGGCTGAACGAACTGGTCAGCCAGGCGCGGCGCATTCAGCATGACCTCGAACCCATTCGACGCGAAGTCCTGGCCCTGGCCGGCGCGCAGGCGGCCGTGAACGAGTTGGGCGAGGCCATCCACCAGCTCGATCGCGTGACCGATGGCATCCAGCAGAGCGTGATGGACACCCGGATGGTCCCCATTGGCCCGCTCTTCACCCGGTTCAAACGGGTTATCCGCGACATCACGCGTACCAACGGCAAGGCGATTCGCCTGGTGATCCGGGGCGAGAAGACCGAGTTGGACAAGCGGATGATCGATGAGTTGAGCGATCCGCTGATCCACATGGTCCGCAACTCGGCCGACCACGGCATCGAACTGCCCGACCAGCGTGTCGCCGCCAGCAAGCCGGCCGAAGGTACCGTGACGCTCGACGCGTTCCACCGCGGCAACAGCATCATGATCCAGGTCTCCGACGACGGTCGCGGCCTGAATCCCGACAGCATTTTGCGTAAAGCGATCGAGCGTGGAATTGTCACTCCGGCCGACGCCGAGAAGATTACCCCGCACCAGATCTACCAGTTGATCTGGGAGCCCGGGTTGAGCACGGCTGAAAAGGTCACGGAGGTGTCGGGCCGAGGAATGGGGATGGACATCGTCAAGTCGAAGATCGAGGCGCTCAACGGCACGGTCGACCTGGATAGCACGCCTGGCAAAGGCGCGACGCTTACCATCAAGCTCCCGCTTACCTTGGCGATCCTTCCCAGCCTCATGGTCAAGATCGACGGCGACGTGTTCGCCATGCCGCTGGAATCGGTCGTCGAAATCGTCAGCATTCAGCGATCCGAAGCCAAGACGGTTCACGGCCAGTGGACCGCCCGGGTCCGCAACCGCATCATCTCGATCGTGCGGCTCGACGAAATCTTCCAGTGGCGCCAGAATCACTCAGAAGCGACCGAGGGCTCCAGAGACGAACTGACACTGGTCATTGTCGGCGAGGAAGGCCACGAAATTGGCCTGGCTGTCGACGTCGTACTCGGCGAAGAAGACGTGGTGATCAAATCGATGGCTGAAAACTATCGAAATATCCCGGGCATCGCCGGGGCAAGCATCCTCGGAAACGGACGCGTGTCGCTGATTATTGATATCCTGGCCATGATCGACATGGCGTCGCGCAGCGGGGCAGCCGCGATGGCTGCCATATAGAATAACCAATACAACCCAGACTGTATTTCTCATTGGAGTATAAAGGATGACCGCAAACACACGAACCATCCAGCCGCAACTGGAAGTGCTGCACCAGCTTTTTGCCTCGGCCACGCACGACGCCTCGGCGGCCATGTGCCGCTGGACCGACGGGCTGATCACGCTGACGTTGGATGAAGTCCGCGAGATCCCGCTCGAAAACGTGTGCAGCGAGTTGAACATTGAGGACGACCTGCTGACTATGGTCATTCTCAGCCTCGAGGGAGACTTGGGCGGAGACATGATCCTCACCTTCGACGAGAAAAACGGCCGGCAGTTGGTCGCCTCGCTCTTGGGGCGAGAAATCAACGGCGAGGCCGAATGGAGTGAGCTGGAAAAATCAGCCCTGACCGAGACGGGCAACATCCTCGGCTGCGCCTACATGAACGCGCTCACACGGCTGATTGACCACGAGTTGGTTCCCTCCCCTCCGTACTTCGTCCAGGACTACGGCGCCAGCGTGCTCCAGCAAGCCCTCATGGCGCAGGCGATGACGACCGACCAGGTGCTCATTTGCCGCACCGGGTTCCACCGCGAGGGAGAAGAACTCAACTGGCGAGTCCTGTTTGTTCCGACCCAACGAATGAAGGCTGCCATGGAGGGCGCCCTGCACAGCGCCCCATGAAAGTTCAAGGCGGTCGGAATAGGACCGTTCTCGAAGAACCGACTGATTTCTATTCGATGAGATAACTCCGATGGCATCTTGCACGCAACAAAAAGAGACGACGGTAGGCATGGGCCAGATCGCTGCGGGGACCGGGCCGGCCCAACTGAAGGCCGTGCTCGGGTCGTGTATCGGCCTGGCGCTGTATCGACAGCATCAAGAGACGGCCGTCTTCGCCCACATCGTCTTGCCGAATTCGTCGGGCCAGGGCGGCTCGCCTGGCAAGTTCGCTGACACGGCCGTGCCCGAGATGATCCAGGTCCTGAAAAAAGCGGGCGTTTCAACAACCGGCCTCCTGGCGAAATTCGCCGGCGGCGCCAGCATGTTCGGGGGTGTCGGACCGATGCAGATCGGGCAGGTCAATGCCGAGGCCGTCACCGAGGCCTTGAAAAAAGCCGGCATTCGAATCGTCGCCCAGGACGTCGGCGGAAAGAGTGGACGTCGGGTGACGTTCGATTGTCAGACCAGCGAAATGAAGGTCGAACAGGTCGGGGCTAATCCAAAGATTCTGTGATCTATTGGCACGCAATAAGAATCAGCGATAGCGATATGATTCGCAAAAACGAGGAACTTCACCCATGGTCAGACGACTCTTGGTAACCGACGACGCCTTGATCATCCGTGAGTTGATCAAGGACGCCGCCATCGGCGCGGGTTGGGAGATCGCCGGTGAAGCGTCCAACGGGCAAGAGGCGATCGATCTCTATCTCCAAGTTCGGCCCGACGCCGTGACTCTCGATCTAGTCATGCCCTACTACGACGGATTGCACGCCCTGCGGGGCATCCTCGACGCTGATCCAGACGCCCAAGTGATCGTTGTCAGCGCGCTCGAGCAGAAGACGGTCCTCAAGGAAGCGTTCAAGATCGGGGCCGCCGACTTCATCGTCAAGCCGTTCGAAAAAGATCACCTCGTCGCGACGCTCGACGCGATCGTGCCGGAATCGAGCCAGGTCGGCTCGTGACACGCGAGATTTTGGCCGCCCTTGTCCCCGGCTCCTCTCCCAAAAGGAGAGAAGAGGCTTTCACGAGGCCAACAGTCGACCCAACCGGGTCTCAATTTGTTGTTGGATCGCGCCCTTGAACATCATGGCGGCCAAGGGCACTTCGGCCGTGGTCTGGACATCGGAGGGGCTGACCGCGACCTGACCCCGGACCCGCATCCCCATCGCCCGAAAACCGAACGTCAGCGTGTTCCCCTCCCACGCCTCCTCCAACTCGCTCACCCGGTCGCCGAACGCCGCCCGAACCACGTCCGACTCGCTCTTCAGCCGGCGCACGGCCTCCTCCTCGGCCAATTGATGGGGCACGGTCACGGACAGCTTGGGCATGATCGTCTTTCTTCTGAATGAGTTAGGAAGGGCGTGCGCCGGGTGCCATGTCGGGTGCCATGCCCAGACGTCGCTTCAGCGACGGATGGGCATGGCACCCGAATCCCCGGACACCCTCATGCTTGCGTGGACATGGCGCCCACTTTCCTTATGGATGTGAAGTTGTTTATCCCAAAATCTTCGCCCGCAATTCCTCCAGCAACTTCACGCCGCGGCCGATTTCTTCTTTCTGCCGGGCCGGTTCTTGGGGAATCTCGCGTTCGATGGTCAAGGGGCCGTCGTAGCCGATTTCGTGGAGGGTGCGGAGGAAGGCTTCCATGTTGACGTCGCCTTCGCCCAAGGGCACTTCAGCGCCCCACTCCTCGCCCGGCTTGGCCGCCCACTTCGCGTCCTTGCAGTGAATGCTCCGGACGTACTGGCCCACCTTCTTGAGCGCGTCGATCGGCTCGCCCGACCCGTAGAGGATCATGTTGGCCGGATCGAAGTTGATGAACAGGTTGTCCCGGTTGACGTCGGCGTGGAACTGCAAGAGGCCCTCGGGCGATTCCTGGCCCGTCTCGAGGTGCAGCCGCTGGCCGTTAGCCTTGCAGTGGTCGCAGATCTCCTGGGTCACGGCCACGGCGTCGCCGTAGCGCGAGTCGGTCTTGTCGTGCGGCACGAACCCGACGTGCAACGCCACGACGTCCACGCCCAACTGCCGGGCGAAATCGGCGATCTCTTTCATCTCGGCCGTTCGGGCCGCGCGGGTCTCGGGCGGAACCAGGCCCACGGTCCGGGCCGTCGTCGGAATGTCGGCGTAGCTCTCGCCCTCGAATCCGCCGAAAACAACCGAGATGGTGATGCCCAATTCCTTCAGCCGGGCCAGGAACTCCTGGGCTTTTTCCGGCGTCCGGCTGGCCTTCGACGGTGCGTGGAGATGGACAGTCGGCACGCCCAACTCCTTGGCCACGTCCAGATGCACGCCCAAACCGGCGTCAATGCTCGCAAATACACCAAGGGGCCACTTTTCCACGGGAAGCTCCTCCGTCTACGGACAAGTTCGATGAGTCCAACATGTAGGGTGGGGCACACTTGCCCCACCACGATCCGGCGATTCATTCCTCATTTGTAGGAGGCGACTCCTGTCGCCGATGGATTGCGAGAACAGATGCTATTCGGCGACGGGAGTCGCCTCCTACAAGAAATGCAGCAACCAAAGCCCGTAGAATACCCGACTTGGGGGCACGCTTCAAGCATACCGGGAGAGATCCGGCTCGATGTTCTCGGGTGTTTTGTTGCTCTCGACCTTGAACCAGTCGGGGTCGAATTCGATCCGGCTGCCGTCCCGGGCGGCCTGATTCGTCGTCAGGGCGATCACCGCGTCGGCCAGGGCGACCTCGGGCCGACAGTGGGGCAGATTCTTCGACTCGGGGTGGAGGATGCACCAGGCCCAGTGTTCCAGCTCCTCGGTGTACCCTCGGCTGATGTCGGTCCCCAGCCCTTGGGTTCCGACGGCGGCCGAGATGGGATCGCCCTTGGCGTCGGCGACCAGCGTGCAGGGCTGGTGGTCCTTGGTCTCCTTGTCCTTATTTTCGACGACTCGGGTCTTGTCGTCGACTTTCGAGCCGAGAAAGAGCAGGCCGTCCTTCTCGGTCTCCAAGAGCATCGTGCCCTTGGTGCCAAAAACCGTCTCACCGTAGCCGCCGAATCCGTTGCCGTTGATCGAGGCGTAGGCCACCGTGATCTTCTTCTTCGCCCCTTCGGGATCGTCGGGATCATAGCCCGGGGCCGGGTACTCGAACAGGCAATAGACGTGGTCGTCGACGTCCCGATCAACGGGAAAAAGAGGGCGTCCGGCCGCGGCCGAGACATTCAACGGATACTGCTTCTTCCCGCCGTGGACGGCCGCGATGAAGATGCTGGCCGCGTCGAGTTGGTGGCTGCCTAGCTCGGCCATCAAGCCACCGCCCGTCCGGTCCCAGAGCCGCCAGCGGATCAGTTCCTCGATCGCCGGCCGATCGTACTCGCCGCCGTCGAACTCGATTTTCCGGCTCTCATAGCCGTAGACCTTGGCCTTGCCGACGATTTCCTCGTCGCTGATTTGGGCCTTCTTCTGGGCGATTTTCTTCGGCAGGAGCTTGAACTCCGCTTCCTCGTCGGCATTTCTCTTCGGTTTGGCCGCCAGCACGGCCAACCGTTTTTCCCAGCTCTCCAGATCCTTGCCCAACCGTTTCGCCTGTTTGTCCTTGGGCTTGGCCTTCTCGGGCATGGGGTTCTGCCAGCTATCGCTGCCGGGCAGGTTATTGCGGTGCCACTGGGCGCGGATGTAGTGCAAGTCGCCCAACACGCCCTTCTCGATCAGGTCGACCGCGTTGTGGTAGAGGATGCTGTAGTGGCGCTGGTGGCCGGTGGCCAGGAGCACTTTTTTATCCAACGCCACCCGGGCCATCTCCTTGCACTCGTGAACGCTGTGGCCCATGAGCTTCTCGGTCAGGACGTGCAGACCGGCCTTCATCGCGGCGATGGCGGCCGGGGCGTGCAGGTGCAGCGGCAGGGCGATGATCACGCCATCGAGGTTGTCCTTCTCGTCCTCGATCAGCTTCTCATACGGACCGTAGACCTTGACGTGCTCTCGGGCTTCCTCTTCCGTTTCCCAGCCGAAGAGCTTCATCAGCCCGGGCCGCAGCTTGATGGCCGTAGGGCTGTAGTAATCACCGTGAAACGCGCGGTAGACGTTGTAGGGCCGGACGTCGGCAATGGCCACGACGTCGAAGAAGTCGGGATTCAGGGCTCCGATCAGCACGCTCCCCTCGTCGCCCGTGCCCAACACGGCCACGCGGACCTTCTTGTCGATCGGCTTTTCGTAGCCGAAGTAATACGCCCCGAGGCCCTTGCCCGAGGCGAGGCCCTGCTCGGTCCCCTTCTGGAGAAAATCGCGATTGACCAGCTTGTTGCCGATGGCCGCGCGGAAGTTCTCTTTGCCGATCGCTTGTTGTTCCGGAGTCAAGTGCATCAGGTCAGACCTTGTTCAGGGAACCTTGGGTAGTGTTATGGCAGGCAGGGAAGCATGCACGCAGGCATAAAAGGGCTCACGCAAAGGCGCGAAGACGCAAAGGGAGGATGTCGAGGGGCTGTAGGTCATTTCCGGTGATATTGTCTGTTCGTTTCTGGGTGGTTCAGACTCATTACTGAGGGTGTCCGGTAATTTGAGCCCAGTAAACAAGCTGCTTTCGACATTTTTCTGGGCATGGCACCCGAAATCCCACCCACCCTGTATCTCACTTCCTTCGCGTCTTTGCGCCTTTACGTGAGCCTATTTGGCGTTTTCTTAAGGAAGGCTCACGTAAAGGCGCGAAGACGCAAAGGAAGGGGGTGGTCTTTGGGCGTCTTACGACCTGTTGGCGGTTTCTTTTTCTGGTGTGTTGTCTTGGATTCAGGTTTCCTTCAGTCCGTTGACGACGCGGGTGATCCCGGTTTTCATCAGCGCTTCGCTGAAGTTCAACAGCAACCCGAGACGCTTGTCGGCCAGCCGAAGGTAGGTGAGAAGCTGTTGCTTGTGAACAGGAGCAACCTTTTCGATGGATTTCAGTTCCAGAATCACCTTGTCCTCGACAATAATGTCGGCACGAAATGCTTTGTCGAAACGAATTTCTCCATATTGAATCGAAATCGGTACTTGCCTTGCCGCGTTCAACCCACGTTGTGTCAATTCGTGAGCAAGCACCACCTCGTAAACACTTTCCAACAATCCCGGCCCAAGACTCGAATGCACTCGATACGCCGCGTCCACAACGACCGCCGCGATCTCGTTCTCCGTCATCTCTTCTCTCGGCGTAAAAGAACAAAAGAACCGAAAAAGACGCCTCTCTTTCCACTCTACTCGCCCTTCGACTCTCTCCCTTCGCGTCTTTGCGCCTTTGCGTGAGCCCTTTTTACGCATACCTCCCCACGTCCGGCTTGACGCCCTCGGGCGTGACGTCGGATTGGGGATCGAACCACTCGGGTTCGAAGTTAATTCGTCTGCCTTTCTTAGCCGACAGGTTCGTCACCAGGGCGATCACCGCGTCGCCCAGGGCGACCTTCGGGTGGCAATGCGGCCGGTTCTCAGGGGCCGGGTTCTTGATACACCAGGCCCAGTGTTCCAGTTCCTCGCGGTAACCCCGGCTGACCTCGCGCTTCGCGCCGGCGACGGCCACCTGGGCCGGGCCGCTGGCCTGGGTGTCCAGCGCCGGGCCGGACGCCTGGGCGGTCGTGATCTTGCTCTTCGCCGAGTCGGTGTAGGGCGTCAACTCCTGCTCGCGCTCGAGCACCAGCGTGCCCTTGGTGCCGTAGACGATCTCGCCGTAGCCGCCGAATCCGTTGCCGTTGATCGAGGCGTATTGCACGCCAATTTTCTTCTTTTCCTTGTTCGGATCCTTCGCGTCGTAGCCCGGGGCGGGGAACTCGAAGATGCAGGCGATGTGGTCGTCCACGTCCCGGTTCGGCGGGAACAGAGGCCGGTTGCCCACGGCCATGACGTTAAGCGGGGGCTTCTTCTCTCCGCCGTGCGCGGCTGCGATGAACAGGCTGGCTGCGTCGAGTTGGTGCGAGCCAAGCTCAACCATCAGCCCGCCGCCCGTCCGGTCCCAGAGCCGCCAGCGGATCAATTCCTCGATCGCCGGGCCCTGATAGACGGGCTTGCCGTCCGCGCCGAGCGACTTGACCGGCTCGTAGCCGTAGCGCTCGGCAGGCGTCTTGCCGTCCTTGCCCTTTTCGTTCAACACGACGTCGGCCATTTGGGCTTCGAGCTGTGCCACGCGGCGTCGCCACAAGTCGATCTCGCGGCCGAGGGCCTTGTTCAGCCGGCCCTTCCAACTAGCAAGCTCCTTGGCCAGGTCCTTGACCTTCTTTTCGCCCGGATCGCCCTGCGGCTTCACGCCCGGGGGCAAGGGCTGGCGCCAACTGTCACTGCCGGGCAGGTTGCTCCGGTGCCACTGGGCCCGGATGTAGTGCAGATCGCCCAGCGTGCCGCGCTGGATCATGTCCATCGCTTCGTGGTAGAGGATGTTGTAGTGGCGCTGGTGGCCCGTGGCCAGGTG